>JBKHJZ010000183.1:0-6315 GCA_046537875.1 Acidimicrobiia bacterium
CCGTCGCAGTCATCGCCTGCAACGTACCGTCTCCCCGCCCGGCCGGGCCCACTAGGAGCGCGGCTCCGGGAGCCGCTGCTCGACCGTGAGCGCCTCGGCGAAGAGGTCACCCCGCGCGTCCACCCGGTCGAGCACCTCGCCCGCCTCGAAGCTGAGCGGGGCGCCCTCGGCGGCCGCCTCGACCTCGTCCCACGACACCGGCGCCGACACGGTGGGCGACGGGCGCGCCCGCAACGAGTACACGGCCACCGTGGTCTTGTGCCGGCTGTTCTGGCTCCAGTCGACGAACACCTTGCCGTGACGCAGGTCCTTGCGCATGACCGACGTGACCTGGTCGGGGTGGGCCCGTTCGAGGAGCTGGGCCACCGCCTGCGCGAACGACGAGCACCCCTCGTGCGTGTGCGGGGTGTTCAGCGGGACGTAGAGCTGGAGACCCTTCGAGCCCGACGTCTTCGCCACGGCGACCAGGTCGAAGCGCTCGAGCACGTACCGCACGTCGAGCGCCACCTCGGCGCACTCCCGGATGGCGGCCGGGGCGCCCGGGTCGAGGTCGAACACGCACATCGTGGGGCGCTCGAGGTCGGTCCGGGCCATCGGGGCGTGGATCTCGATGGCGGCCATGTTGGCCGCCCACACGAGCGCCGCCGTCGAGTCGAGCACGCAGTAGTCGATCGAGCCCTCGCGGTCGCCGGGCCCCGGCTGGGTGCCCAGCCAGGCGGGCCGGTGGCTCGCGCAGCGCTTCTCGAAGAACGACCCCGCGTCGACGCCGTCCGGGAACCGGCGCAGGGTCACGCCCCGCCCGGCCAGGTGCGGCACCATCACCGGGGCGATGCGCGCGTAGTAGTCGATGACCTCGGCTTTGGTGGTCCCGGCCTCCGGGTACAGCACCTTGTCGAGGTTCGAGAGCTTCACCCGGTGCCCGTCGATCTCGACGACCGACGAGCGACCGGACCGGCGCGTCGGGGCCACGAGGGCGAGCGCGGTCGCCTACGCCGACTTGCGCTTGGGCGACCTGGCGGACCGCGACGACCGCTTCGCCGCGCCGCCGCCCTTGCCGCCACCGCGTGACCGTGCGGGTGCCGCGGCGCCCTCGCCGGCCTGCTCGGCGCCGCCCTCGGCCTCCTCGCTTCCGCCCTGACCGTCGCCCGCGACCGCCGCAGCCGCCGGGTGGCGCTTGCGGGCCTCCTTGGCGTCGCGGACGCTCGCCTCGAGGGCGGCCATGAGGTCGACCACCTTCTCCTCGGCCGGCGGCGGCGCAGCGGGGACGACCTCCTCCTCACCGGCCGCCTTCCGCTCGATGAGCTCGAGCACCCGGTTGCGGTAGCTGTCCTCGTAGCGCTCGGGCTGGAACGGCTCGGTGAGCGAGTCGATGAGCTGCTCCGCCATCCGCAGCTCGCGGTCGCTCACGTCCACCTCGTCCATCCCGTCGACCCCGGTGAGCTCGGCGGGGTCGTTCACCTCGTCGGCATAGACCATCGTCGACATCACCAGCACGCCGTCCTTGGGGCGCAGCGCTGCAAGGTACTGCTTGGTGCGCATGACCAGCCGGGCGATGGCCACCTTGCCCTGCTCCTCCATCGCCCGTACCAGCAGTGCGTAGGGCTTGCGGGCGGCGGCGTCGGGGGCGATGTAGTAGGCCGAGTCGTAGAACAGCGGATCGATCTCGTCGAGGTCCACGAACTGCTCGATGTCGATGGTCCGTGTCGCCTCGGGATCGAGCGCCTCCAGCTCCTGGTCACCCACCAGCACGTAGTCGCCGCTCGAGAGCTGGTAGCCCCTGGTGATCTCCTCGCCGGGGACCTCACGGCCGTCGGCGGCCGACACCTTCTTGTACTGGATGCGGGCCCCGGTCTTCGTGTCGATCTGGTTGAAGTGCACGGTCTTGCGCGACACCGCGTTGTACAGCTTGATCGGGATGTTGACCAACCCGAAGCTGATCGCGCCGCTCCACATGGCCCGGGGCATGCATGCAGTATTCCCTGTCGCACGCTGGATGCAACAGGTGGGCCGAGCTGCGGCGCCCCCCGCAGCGTGGCAAGCTGCGGGCCATGCACCGCCGCGCACGCAGCGCGCGCACGCTCGTCGCCCTGGTCAGCATGGTGGCGATCCTGGCGGCCTGCCGACCGCTTCCCGAGGCGGCGGCGGCCGGGGGTCCACCGTCGGCGCCCGGCGCGCAGGTGCGCCTGAACGAGGTGCAGGTGCTCGCGTCGCACAACAGCTACCACGTGGAACCGGAACCCGTGCTGCTCGACGCGCTCCGCGGGGTCATCGGCGCCGAGGCCGACGGCCTGCAGTACACGCACCGGGCGCTCGCCGAGGAGCTCGACGCCGGGGTCCGCCAGATCGAGCTCGACGTCTTCGTCGACGACCCCGGGGGCGGGCGCTACGCCGAACCGAAGCTCGTCGAGCCGCTCGGCCTCGACCCGGTCGACCCCCGGCTCGCCGACCCCGGCCTCAAGGTCTTCCACGTGCAGGAGGTGGACTACCGGTCGACGTGTCCCACCCTCGTCGACTGCCTCACCGACGTCCGCGACTGGTCGGACGGGAACCCGGGCCACCTCCCGATCGTCATCCAGATCGAGGCCAAGGACGGCACCATCCCCGACCCGCTCGAGCTGGGCTTCGTCACGCCACGCCCCTGGGACCCGGGGGCGTTCACCGAGCTCGAGGCCGAGATCGCTTCGGTGTTCCCACCGGCGCGGGTGATCACGCCCGGCGAGGTGAAGGGCCCCGCCCGCACGCTGGCCGACGCCGTCCGCTCGCGTGGGTGGCCGTGGCTGCGGAACGCCCGTGACCAGGTGATGTTCGTGCTCGACGACACCGGTGCGAAGCGGGAGGCGTACCGCACGGCGGTGCCCGACATCGACGACCGGTCGATCTTCGTGGACGTGCCGCCGTCCGACCCGGACGCCGGCGTGATGGTGGTGAACGACCCGATCGGCGACGCCGAGCGGATCCGCTCGCTGGTCGAGCAGGGCTTCCTCGTGCGGACCCGGGCCGACGCCGACACGATCGAGGCCCGGACCGGCGACACCGCCCGGCGTGAGGCCGCCTTCGCGAGCGGTGCCCACTTCGTGTCCACCGACTACGTGTTCCCGGACGAGCGCTTCGCGACCGGCTACGTGGTCGACCTCCCCGGCGACGACCCGGCCCGGTGCAACCCCGTGAGCGCCCGCCCGAGCTGCCGGCGGGCCCACCTCGGCGGCTGACCTCACACACGACCGGGCCAGCGCGGTGAGGATCCGGTCGCGTGAAGACGGAGAGCGCGCTCGGTAGTGCGCTCCGACGTTTTCCCGCCGACTTGAACGCGGTGAGCGTTTGTGTGACTACAATGCCGGTGAGCAGCTGGGTGACCGGGTGCCGAGAGGCACCCCATCGCTGCCCAGAACAAGATCGGGACACCCCGACCGACGCGGCGCAGCGCCCCCGAGCGGTCGCGGGTGCACGATGTCCGACCGCCCGGGCGAGCCTCCTCCCCCGGTATCGCCCGGGCGCTCGGATCACGCGCCGGCCAGCACCGCCCGGGCCACGAGGTCGGTGCCGAACGCGGTGAGGATCGCCAGGTAGAGGAGGCCGGTCGCCGCCATCACCGCCGCGTAGGCCCGCTCGCGCAACGCCGCCCGCGTGGCCACGACCAACCCGATCGTCGTCACCGCGCAGGCCACCCAGAACCAGCCCAACAGGCCGCCGTACCCGTCGTCGATGCTGCCGTTCAGCACCGACACCATCCCGGTGGGCCACAGGAGCGCGGCCACCTCCAGCGGCCAGACCAGCCCCGTCCACCGGACCAGCTCGAGCAGGGGCCCCCTGGCCAGCCCCGGCTGCACCAGGTACCAGTGCCCGAGCAGCATGCCGTCGGACACCGATCCGAGGAACGCGGCTCCGACCAGCACCCGCACGACCGACAGGGCCGCCGGATCCCCCGCAGCCACCCCCGCAGCCACGAGCCCCGGCACCGCCACCACCGGAGCGACGAGGTCGAGCACCGGGGGGAACTCCCGCGCATCGGGATCGGGACCGCCGTGCCCGCGACGGTCGATGCCCGTCATGGCCGCCACCCGCGCCGCCCGGCGCTCGACCCGTGCCCGCTCCCCCGCCACGCCCGCCCGCCGGCGCACGACCGACACGCCGAGCGCCACCGACGCCGCGACCGCCACGGCGAGCGACGACGCCTCCCGGACCGGAACGGGGTCGGTCCACAGCCCCGCCGCGAGGGCCCCGACGGCCATGAGCAGGTACGTGCTTCGCAGCAGCCAGCCGTAGCCGATGCCCACCTGGCGCCCGCGGCTGGTGACCCACAGGAACAGCAGCCCGCCGGCCGCCCACTGCAGCAGCACCGTGGCGGCGTCGAGCCTGATCACGGCGGCCGAGGGTAGGTCGGCCCCGTCGCCACCCGGCAATCGGCGGCACGGGACGGCGGGACCGCCCCCGGGGCCCCGGTCGGGCTCAGCCGCCGACCACGGCGAGGGCGTGGTCGGCCCGGTTCAGCGGCTCGGGACCGCCCTCCGCGGCCACCACGATGTCCTCCAGCCGCATCCCGAACCGGCCGGGCACGTAGATGCCCGGCTCGATCGAGAACGCGTGCCCGGGCGCCAGCGGCGTGCGGTTGCCCTCCACGATGTAGGGATCCTCGTGCTCCTCCACGCCGATCCCGTGGCCCGTGCGGTGGATGAACCGGTCGCCCCACCCGGCCTCGGCGATGATCCCCCGCGCCGCGGCGTCGACCTCCTCGCAGGGTGCGCCCACCGTCGCGGCGGCGACCGCCGCCTGCTGGGCCCGGTGGAGCACCGCGTAGGCCTCGGCCACCTCGGCGGGCGGCTCGCCCACGTGCACGCACCGGGTGATGTCGCTGCAGTAGCCGACGCCCAGGTCGTCGTGCATCGTGCCGCCGAAGTCGCACAGCACCAGGTCACCCTCGCGGATCACCCGGTCACCGGGCTCGTGGTGCGGGCTCGCGGCGTCCGCGCCCGCAGCCACGATCGCGAAGTTCACCCGCCGGTGTCCCTCCCCGACGATCCGCCGGCCGAGGTCGGCCGCCACCTGGGCCTCGGTGCGACCGACCAGCGGGACGTCGCCGCCCTGCAGGGCGGCGGCGATCCGGTCGACCGCAGCACCCGCCCGGCGCAGCGCCGCGACCTCCGCGGCGTCCTTCACCGCCCGCAGCGGGCCGGTCACCTCGCTGCCCCGCGAGAACCGCGCCCCCGGGAGCGCGGCCTGCAGGTCGAGCACGAACCGGGCCCAGGTCCGGTCCCCGACCGCCAGCCGCTCGGCCCGCCCCACCAG
The DNA here is from genome assembly GCA_046537875.1 of Acidimicrobiia bacterium. Lineage (GTDB taxonomy): Bacteria > Actinomycetota > Acidimicrobiia > Acidimicrobiales > VFJN01 > JBKHJZ01. The sequence goes on from JBKHJZ010000183.1 coordinate 5,284, forward strand.
CCCGGCGACCAGTCCGATGGGATCGGTCGTCTCGTCCCACGGCACCAGGCTGAACACGTCCGGCCGCTCGACCACCCGGGGCGCCTCCAGCCGGGGCACCACCAGCGTGGCCTCGCCGTCCCGGGGCAGCACCAGCATGGTCAGCCGCTCCAGCGGCATCGCCTCGTAGCCCGTGAGCCAGGGCAGGTCGGGCCCGACCGACACCAGCAGCGCGTCGAGGCCGAGGTCGGCCAGGCGGGCACGGACGCGGGCGACGCGGTCGGCGAGCACGGCCTCAGCGTAGGACGCCGCGGTGGTCCCCTCAGCCGCTGGCTACGGCGGGGGTTCCGGGTGGCGAGGGCGCACCCGCGGTCGACCCCGCCGCCTGCCGGGCGTGGTAGCTCGAGCGGGTGAGCGGGCTCGACTCCACGTGGGGGATGCCCATCGCCTCGCCCGCCGCCCTGTAGGACGCGAACACCTCGGGCTCCACCCACCGGCTCACCGGCAGGTGGTGGGTCGTGGGCCGCAGGTACTGACCGATGGTCACGATGTCGACGCCGACGGCGCGCAGGTCGGCCAGCGCACCGAGCACCTCGTCGTCGGTCTCGCCCATGCCGACGATGAGGCCCGACTTCGTGACCAGCCCGGCCTCCCGGGCCCGGGCGAGCACCGACAGGCTGCGCGCGTAGCCGGCCGACGGGCGGACCGCCCGCTGGAGCCGGGCGACCGTCTCGATGTTGTGGTTGAGCACGTCGGGCCGTGCCTCGAAGATCGTGGCCAGGGAGGCGTCGTCGCCCCGGCAGTCGGGGATCAGCACCTCGACCTGCACGCCCGGGGTGCGGGCGCGGATCGCCGCGATCGTGGCCGCGAACGCAGCGGCGCCCCCGTCGGGCAGGTCGTCGCGCGCCACCGCGGTCACCACCGCGAAGCCGAGGCCCATCCGCTCGACGGCCTCGGCCACCCGGCCGGGCTCCTCCGGGTCGAGCGGCCCCGGGCGCCGGGTGTCGACCAGGCAGAACCCGCAGGCCCGGGTGCAGCGCTCGCCGTTGATCA
>JBKHJZ010000184.1:0-6310 GCA_046537875.1 Acidimicrobiia bacterium
GGCCAGCCCCGCCGTCACCGCCGCGAGCTCGCGCGCGTCCACCGCCCCCGGGCCCGCCCGCGCCGACCAGGTGGCCACCCGGCGCCGGCGGCGCCGACCGCCGCGGGGCGGTCGGGGACCGACCCCGAAGCCCTGCCATCCGAAACCGAGCGCGGTCACCAGGTAGTAGGCCCCCACCGACGCGCACAGGGCCACCAGGGCGCCGGTCACGGCGACCACCCGCCGGCGCCACGATCGAGCAGCTGCCGGACGTCTGCGCCGGCGTCGGCGAGCGCGCGCCCGGCGCGGACGGGGAGCTGCCCCGTCCACGCCAGGGGCTGGCCCGGACCAGGGCGCCGGAACACCTCGGTCACCGTGAACTGCGTGGCCTCGGCGCCCCCGGCCAGGTCCTCCACGCAGACCACCTCGGCGACCCGCGGGCCCGCCGGCGTGCGGGAGCAGTGGACCACCACGTCGACGCTCTCGCTGACCAGCGAGTTGAGCGCCGCCAGCGGCAGGCCTCCCGACGTGCCCGCCAGCTGGCAGATGAACCGCAACCGGGTGAGCGCCTGGCGAGCCGACCCGGCGTGGAGGGTGGTGAAGCCGGTGACCCCCGACGACAGCGTCAGCAGCAGCGGCAGCGCCTCGCGATCGCGCACCTCGCCGACGATCGCCACGTCGGGCGCCATGCGGAGGAAGCCGGCCACGAGTCGCCGGAGGTCGACGGCGGGCCGGTCGCTGCGCGCCGCGCGGGTCTGCATCTGCGCGACGTTCGGCACCGGCACGTCGGCCTCGAACACCTCCTCGGCGATCACCACCCGCAGGGCGGGATCCAGCTCGGCGGTGGTGCACGACAGCATCGTGGTCTTGCCCGAGCCCGGCGGGCCGGAGAAGACCAGCGACAGCCGGGCCCGCACGCAGGCCCGCAGGAACGCCGCGACCTGCCCGGTGAGCATGTCCCGCTCGACCAGCTCGCCGAGGGTCCGGAACGGGATGCCGGTGAACCGGCGGATGTTGACCAGTACGTGGCCGCCGCGCGCCACGTCGCCGTGCACGATGTGCACCCGGGCGCCGTCGACGAGCTGCGCGTCCTGGAGCCCCTCGGCCGGGTCGAGCTTGCGGTGTGCGGTCGACGCGTCGTCGAGCAGCTTCGTCAGGGTGCGCAGGACGTGCTCGTCGTCGTGGAAGACCTCGTCGTGGTAGCCCGACGGTCCCAGGTGCCGGCGCACGAAGATCGCGTCGGGCGAGTTGACCATGATCTCCCACACGTCGTCGTCGGTGAGCAGCGGGGTGAGCGGGCCGTAGCGGGCCAGGTTGCGGAAGGCCCGCTCCACCACCGCCTCCGGGTCGGCGAGATCGAAGGCCCGCCGCCCCCGCCGGTAGTCGGCCGCCCACCGGTCGACCTCGTCGCGGATCAGCCGCCGCAACTCGGCCTCCCCACCCGGCGCCGCCATCTGCAGCGAGATGTCCTTGGCCCGCTCCTGGACGGCGCGCTCGATCTCCTCCAGGGGCGACAGGGGCGATCCCCCGGACGACCCGGCCGAGCTCACGCCGGAACCTCGTCGTCCTCGTCGCCGGTCCAGCTGCCCAGCGACCCGGGCACGACCGGAACCGGCTCGGGATCGCCCGCCGCCGGCGCCTCGCCCAGGCGGTCGGCCAGCGACCGCGCCACGCCGGCCACGGGATCCACCACCGCCGCAGGCAACGCGGCCCCGTCACGCTGGAGCTGGTCCAGTCCCCGGCGATCCGGCACGAACACCGGGCTGCAGGCGAGCACCGCCCCCGGTTGGGCGGCGTCGAGCACCCGGGCCAGCGCCGCCGAGAGCTCGGCCCGCTGCCGGGGGTTGCGCGGCGCCCGGTTGATCACCGGCACCACCCGCGACGGCTCGACGCCCGCGTCGAGCAGGTCGCCCACCACGCCGAGCTGCGCGTGGAGCCCGGTCAGGCCCGGGCGGCCGACCACCAGCACCACGTCGGCCGCCCCGAGCGCGGTGCGCGCCAGCACGTTGCGCTCCTCGACGTCCACCGATCCCGTGGCGGCTTCGCCCTCGACGTCCCCGTCGACATCGGTCACCACGACGCGGAACGCGCGGCGCAGCCCCTCGAGCGCGGCGCTCACCGCCGGCGGCCGCAGCGCCGTCCAGTCGCGGTGGCGCCGCAGGCCGAGCAGCACGTGGTAGCCCCGCCCGGGCACCGACCAGCACAGGCCCCGGATCTGCTCGTCCCCCAGCGCGGCCGTGCGGTGGGCCTCGACCAGCTCGAGCACCCCGGGCACCACATCGCCCACGTCGTGCAGCAGCGCCTGCTGCGCCCGCAGCGAGAGGTCCGCCAGCACGACCAGGCCCCGGTCGCGCGGATCGGCCGCCAGCCCGCCGGCGAGGGCCATCGCCACCGTGGAGCGACCCACGCCGCCCGCGCCCGTGACGGCCAGCAGACGTCCCCGCCACGCGGCCGGCACCGGGGCCCGCGCCGGGACCGGGGCGCCCCCGTCGCTCCGCGCGATCGGCTGCGCGACCGCCCGCAGGGCGTCGAGCAGCTGGTCCCGCTCGAACGTCGCCGGCAGCACCGCGGCGACGCCCAGATCGCCCCACACCCGGGGCGCCCGACCGTCGTCGACGGCCACCACCGCGCACGCACGGCCGGCCGCCAGGTCGACGAGGTCGCGGTCGAGACCGGCCAGCGCGCCGTCCACCAGCAGCGCCGAGAAGGGGCGCCCCGACCGCAGGCGTGCGCGCGCCTCCTCGACCGACACGACCTTCACGAACTCCACCGGGAGCGCCGCCGAGGTCGCCCACCGGGCCACCTCGCCGAACCACGGCGTGCGAGCCCGGGCGAGACCGAGCACGACGAACCGCTCGCTGACCATCAGCCGCCACCCGGCCCCAGGTCAGCGATCGCGTCGCCCGCCCCTGGCGCAGCACCGTCGGCAGTCGGTGCGGATCCACCTGTCGTCTGGCCGCCGCCCGTGCCCGGGGTCGGGCTACCGCCCGCCGGACCACCACCGGTCGCGTCGCCGCCCGCCGGACCACCGCCGGTCGCACCACCGCCCGCCGGGCTGCCCCACGTCGAGCCGCCGGCCCCGGCCGCGCCGGGAGCGCCCGGCCCCGCGAGGTGCGTGCTCCGCACGAGGGTCACCTCGCCCTGCCGGACCGCGTGGATCAGCGGGGCCCGTCGTGCGGGGTCTGCGAGGGCCAGGGTGACCGTGATGCGGCGGTCGCCGCCGAACGACCGCCCGTCCCCGCCGGCGACCGCGGCGACCCGCACCCCCTCGGCGACCGCCTCGGTCCGGCCGTCCATGGTGACGAACACGTCGACGAGGTCGCCGGCGCTCAGCCTGCCGTCCACCGCCCGATCGGGATCGATGGCGAACGAGACCTCGACGCTGGGCGCACCCTCGGCCGGATCGCTGAGCTGGCCCCGCTGGAGCAGCTCGCCCTCGCCGACCGGGCCGAGCGTCACCCGATCGACGATCTCGGCCGCGCCCGTGAACGCCGCCGCTGCGACGCCGTCCGGGAGGTCGATCGGCTCGAGCCTCACGTCGTCGACCGTGAGGCGCTCCCCCGGGCCGATCGCCCGCGCCGCCACCGCATACGAGGTTCCCGGGGTCCCGGTCGAGCGCTGCCACGCCACGAACGTGGCGACACCGGCCAGCGCGACCAGCAGGCCGCCGACGATGGCGCGGCCGCCGGGCACGCCTGCCGGGCGCGCCACCTGGCGCACCGGCTGTGCCGGCCGCCCGGCCTCCTCCGGAGCGGGGGCCACCGCGGTCCGGTCTGTCACGGCACGCCCCGAACGCCGCGGCCCGGCACCACGGCGAACCCGGGGATCGAAGGTCTCGACATCTCGCTCTGTGCTCCGCTCCGCCCTCAACCGTCAGCGGGAGCCGCACCGGGCGCCCTGGCCCAGGGGCTCCGATGGTCCGGAGGCCGGCGCCGGCCCACCGGGCCGCCGCCACCGGCTGGGACACGGCCACCTGTCCGGGGCGGTGACCGCGACCGGTCGATCACGCCAGCGCGGCGACCGGCGAACCATACGAGACCCTCGGATGCGAGCGAGATTAGACCGAAAAGTGCCCAAACAGCATGCGAGGAGCTAGAGTGGCGGCGTGACCAACGACGAGACGGACTGGCTCTCGACCCAGGAAGCGGCACGCCGGCTCGGCATCACTCCCCGCACCCTCTACCGGTTCATCGACCACGGGGAGCTCCCGGCCTACCGGTTCGGCCGCGTCATCCGCCTGCGGGCGCACGAGGTCGACGAGTTCATCAACCGATCCCGCATCAAGCCGGGCGAGCTCGAGCACCTCTACCCGGAGCCGGCGATGCGGGCCCACGACGACGGCTGACCGCCACGGCGCGGTCATCCTGTGGACAACTCCCACAATTCACAGGGTTACCCCTCTCGTCGCGCACAGGCGGGTGGTCGTACCGTTCTCGCATGCCGACCTTCGAGGTGACGATGCGGGACCGCTCCATCGAGCTGGTCGACGGCGCCGACGCCTACCAGCAGGAGGGTCCGATGACCACGTTCTTCCGCCGGGGCGACGGGCGCGACGTCATCGACTCGTGGAGCACGCGGGTCGCGAGCTTCCGCACCGACGACCTGCTGGCGGTCCGGCGGCGCGACCACGCCACCGACGGCACCCGCACGGTCGCCCGCCTCGCCGGCTGACGACCCGATCGCTCACCCGGGGACCAGCACCTCGCCGATCGACGCCAGCGGCACGTAGGCGGTCGCGGTCCGCTCCCCTGCGCTCGTCGTCACCACGACGTCGCGGCCGACCGACACGAGCGTGCCCGTCACGGGCTCGCCGCCCCGGAGCGGCACCAGCGTGACGCGCTCGCGGTCGGCCGCCATCCCCGCCAGCACGTCCACCAGCAGGCGCTGCCCCGCGGCCGGGCGCACCCCGAGCGCCGGCCCGACACCCGGGCCGGTCCGCACGGCCACCACCGCCGACATCGCGACCAGCACCGCGCCGCCACCCGCCTCGACCGCCACGAAGTCGGCGCCGACCCCCCGCAGCGCGCCGTGGTGGCGGTGCCCCGCCGACGTCTGCACGCTGACGGTCACGGCGCGTTCGGCCAGATCGACCAGGATCCCTGCGATCGTCGCCCCCTCCTCCGCCTGCTGGCGGAGCCAGCGCTCGCGCGACCGGCGTTGCGCCGCCTCGTCGACCCGGGCGTCCGCCGCCCAGCGGTCGAGCCGGGCCGACAGGTCGGCACCGCCGAGCGCACCCTCGGCGTCCCCGGGCTGCGGCCAGGGAAGGGGCGACGGCGGCGGCTCCGGATGGGCCATGGGCCACCCGCTCCCGGCTCAGCGAGCCCGACCGGGCGGCCCGGCGGCGATCGCGTCCCGCACCTCGGCGGCGGTCACCGTGTACGGCTCGAAGCGGACCAGCCACCACGTGGCGCCGGCCTCCGCCCAGCCCGCCGGCGACTGGCCCGCGATCCCCTGCACCGCGACGTCGAACGGCCGGTCCACCAGCTCCGCCGGCCGGCAGGTGCGCACGACCTCGACCAGCTCCCGCAGCGCCTCGGGGCCGTCGAGGCCGATCGGGAACACGCCGTCGTAGCGCGCCGCCCGCCGCACCGGGCGGCGGTGCGGGTACCGGGCCCCGAGCCAGACCGGGATGCGGGGACGCTGCAGAGGTGTCGGGCGGAAGCGGACACCCTCGGCCCTGAACCGGGGGCCGGGGTGGTCGACCCGATCGCCCGACCACATGGCCTCCAGGAGGGAGAGCCCCTCGTCGAGCAGGTGGGCGCGGGCCACCGGATCGGTCTCCTCGCCGAGCGCGCTCAGCTCCCGCCCGGGGTCACCGCCGAGCCCGGCGCCGAACACCAGGCGCCCGCCCGACAGGCGGTCGACCGCCACCGTCTCGCGGGCCAGCCGCTGGGGGCGGCGCCGGGGCACCGGCGTGACCATCGGGCCCAGCCGGATCCGCTCGGTGGCGCACGCGATCGCGGCGAGCGTCACCCACGGGTCACCGATGTCGACCACCGGGTCGTGGTAGAGCACGTGATCCCAGACGAACATTCCGTCGAACCCGGCCGCCTCGGCCTCGGCGGCCAGCTCGGCGACCCGCCGCGGCTCGGACAGCTCGCCGAAGATCGGCAGGAACAGCGCGCAGCGCACCCGCCGAGGCTAGAGGCCCAGCGGATGGCGCGCTCCGAAGGGCACCGCCGCGGGGGGATTTGCTGCCGGGCGGCAGCTCGACAGCTGGGCCTCCCGGCAACGCGGGGCCGCGGCCGGCAATGGCGACCGCCGGGCCCCGGCGTCGGCCTAGGCTGGAGAGCCAAGTGGCGACCACCCAAGTCAAGATCTCCGTCCCCGG
>JBKHJZ010000185.1:0-6305 GCA_046537875.1 Acidimicrobiia bacterium
CTACGCCCGTCGGCGCAGCGCGTAGCCCTCGCCCCGGACGGTGCGGACCAGCGGGGGCTCGCCCAGCTTCCGCCGCAGCGACGCCACGTGCACGTAGACGGCGCGGGTGAACAGGTCGGCCCGGTCGTCCCAGCAGCGTTCCACCAGCTCGCTGACGCTGACCACGCCTCCGGCCCTCTCGACCAGGACCTCGAGGATGGCGAACTCCTTCGGCGTCAGGTCGCACCGCAACCCGGCACGCCACACCTCGCGCGTCGAGCGGTTCACCTCGAGGTCCCCGTAACGCTCGATCACCGGCAGCAGCCAGGTGCGCCGCCGGCAGAGCACGCGCACGCGCGCCACCAGCTCGGAGACCTGGTACGGCTCGGCGAGGTAGTCGTCGGCCACCGCCAGCCCGGCCAGCCGCTCCTCCAGGGGCGCGTCGCCGTCGATGAACATGACCGGGACGTCGTTCCCGTCGGCGCGCCACCGCTCGACCAGCTTGAGCGAGTCGCCGTCGGGGAGATCACGGGCCGACACGACGCAGTCGTAGTCCTGCTCGAGCACGGCAGCCTCGGCCTCGCTCAGATCGGCCCGGACGTCGACCGCGAAGCCCTCTCGACGAAGCTGCCTGACAGCGACAGCTCGCTCGTCCCCATCGCCCTCCACGAGCAACACTCGCATGCCGAGGCCGCATGCTAGACGACGCCCTCCGTACCGGCCGGGAGGGTGACGCCCGGTGGTCCCGGCGACCGCGGCCGGTCAGGAGCCGCCGTCGTCGAGCCGGAGGGCGCTGATGAAGGCCTCCTGGGGCACGTCGACCCGCCCGATGCTCTTCATGCGCCGCTTGCCCTCCTTCTGGCGCTCGAGCAGCTTGCGCTTCCGGGTGACGTCGCCGCCGTAGCACTTGGCGAGCACGTCCTTGCGCTTGGCCTTCACCGTCTCGCGGGCGATGATCCGGCCCCCGACGGCCGCCTGGATCGGGACGTCGAACAGCTGGCGCGGGATCAGCTCCCGCAGCTTCTCGACCATGCGGCGCCCGTAGTCGTAGGCCTTGTCGCGGTGAACGATCATGCTGAACGCGTCGGCGGCGACCGAGTTCAGCAGCACGTCCACCTTGACGAGGTCGGACACCGCATATCCGGCCGGCTCGTAGTCGAGGCTGGCGTACCCCTGAGTGCGCGACTTGAGCTGGTCGAAGAAGTCCCGCACCACCTCGGCCAGCGGGATGCGGTACACGATCTCGATCCGCTCCGGCGAGATGTACTCCATCCTGGTCATCTCGCCCCGGCGCCGCTGGCAGAGGTCCATCACCGCACCCGTGTAGTCGCTCGGGGTGATGATCGTGCACACCAGGAACGGCTCCTCGATCCGGTCGATCTCCTGCGCCGGCGGCATGGTGGACGGGTTGTCCACCTCCACCACCTGCCCGTCGCTGCGGTGGACCCGGTAGGCCACCGAGGGCGCCGTGGCGATGAGCGACAACCCGAACTCCCGCTCGAGCCGCTCGCGGATGATCTCCATGTGCAGCAGGCCGAGAAACCCGCACCGGAACCCGAATCCGAGCGCCCCCGATGTCTCCGGTTCGTAGGTGAAGCTGGCGTCGTTGAGCCGCAGCTTCTGGAGGGCCTCGCGCAGGTCGGTGAACTCGTCGCCGTCCACCGGGTAGAGGCCGCAGAAGACCATCGGCTTCGGGTCGCGGTAGCCGGCCAGGGCCTCGGCCGCAGGCCGGCCCGCCTCGGTGATCGTCTCGCCGGAGCGGGCCTCGGCGACGTCCTTGATGCCGGCGATGAGGTACCCCGTCTCGCCCGGTCCCAGCGCCGCGACCGGCGTGACCCGCGGGCTGCGGATGCCCACCTCGTCGGCGTCGTGCACCGCACCGGCCTGCATGAACCGCAGGCGGCTCCCGGTGCGCAGCGTCCCGTTCATCACCCGGACCGACGACACGACCCCCCGGTAGGTGTCGTAGTGCGAGTCGAAGATCAGGGCCTGGAGCGGCGCCTCCGGCTCACCGCCGGGTGGCGGCACCCGCTCGATCACCGCGTCCAGCAGGTCGCTCACGCCCTCACCGGTCTTGGCGCTGATGCGCAGGATGTCGTCGGCCGGGATGCCGAGCACCTTCTCGATCTCCCCGGCGTAGCGGTCGGGCTCGGCCGCCGGCAGGTCGATCTTGTTGAGCGCAGCGACGATCTCGAGGTCGTGCTCGAGGGCCAGGTAGCAGTTCGCCAGCGTCTGCGCCTCGATGCCCTGCGCCGCGTCGACCAGCAGGATCACGCCCTCGCACGCAGCCAGCGAGCGCGAGACCTCGTAGCCGAAGTCGACGTGGCCCGGCGTGTCGATCAGGTCGATCACGTGGTCGCGGTAGCTCAGCCGGACCGACTGGAGCTTGATCGTGATCCCCCGCTCGCGCTCGAGCTCCATGGAATCGAGGTACTGCTCGCGCATCTCGCGGGGATCGACGGCGCCGCACAGCTCGAGCAGGCGGTCGGCCAACGTCGACTTCCCGTGGTCGATGTGGGCGATGACCGAGATGTTGCGGATGCGCGAGAGGTCCATAGGGGAACCCGTGAAGCCTAATGGTCTGTCCACGAACGTCTTCGCCCGCCACCCCGGCCCCGACGAGGTGACAGCCGTCCCGCCCCGCCGCTAGCCTGTCCCGGCTGTTCAGTCGGAGGAGCAGGGCCCACCCCATGGCCAACATCAAGAGCCAGATCAAGCGGAACCGCCAGAACCTGAAGCGCCACGAGCGCAACAAGGCCGTGAAGTCCGAGGTCAAGACGCGCGTCCGCGCCGCCACCACGGCGGCCGACGAGGGCACCGACGACCTGGACGAGAAGGTGCGCCTCGCCATCAAGCGCATCGACAAGGCCGCGGCCAAGGGGATCATCCACAAGAACCAGGCCGCCCGCCGCAAGTCCCGGCTGATGAAGCACGTCAACCGGGCCACGGCCGAGCTCTGATGAGCTGAGCCGCCGGCCGGCGACACCCGCTGCCGCCGGCCCACCCGCCGGCCCACCCGGCCCTGGCGCCGGCGGCCCCGTCCGGTCAGCGGGTGAGCTGAGCCAGGCGGGCGACGAGCACCTCCATCACCAGCGCCTCCGGCCACGCCTTGCCGCCGCGCAGGTCGAGGTCTGCGCCCGCCAGCAGCTCGAGCGCCCGTGCGAGCCTGGCGTGGCCCAACCGGCGGGCCTGGGCGAGCGCCTTGCGGGCCGGGAAGGTGGAGCCCCGCAGACCGAGCAGGCGCGCCGCGTCCTTCTCGCCCGCGACCGGAGCGCCGTCGAGCTGCAGCATGCGGGCGTAGTGGGTGTGCAGCGTCGCCATCACCTGGAGCGGGTGCCGGCCGCCACCGTCGAGCATCCGATGCAGCTTGTCGAGCGCCGCCGCGATGTCACCCCGGTCGAGGGCGTCGGTGAGCTCCCACGGCGGGACGCCGCCGGCCTCGTCGAGGAACGGCGCGATGTCCGCCGCACCGAGACGGGCCCCCGCGCCGAAGCTGCCGACCAGCGTCCCCAGCAGGCCGACGAGCCGCTGGGGGTCGTCGCCGAGCCAGGACACCACCTGCTCGGTCGCCTCGCGGTCGAGGCGGAGCCCGGCGCCGGCCACATGGTCGCGGACCCACCCGTCCAGCTTGCGCCCGGGACTCGTGTCGACGCTCTCGCCCCCGGCCTGCCGCACCGCGTCGACGAGCGACCGGGGAATGCGGCCCGACCCCCACACCAGCACCAGCACCGTCGTGGGGAGCGGGTCGCCCAGGTACCCGACGAGCGGCGCCACCTGGTCGGCCCGGGTGAACATGTCGAGGTCGCGCCCCACCACCACCCGCCGGTCGCTCAGGAACGGGGGCGTCTGCGCGGCGTCGACGAGCGGGGTGATGCTGGTCTCGCCCTCCGCCGGCGCCAACCGGTCGCGCCCCACCTCCTCCACGCACAGCGCGGGGTCGTCGTCGCCCACCAGCGAGCGGACCAGGTCGCGCACCGCGTCCCGCAGGATCACCTCGTCGTCACCGCGCACCAGGTGGACCGGCGCCGCGCCCGACACCTCAGCCACGCCGGCGGGCCTCCAGCAGCGCCGCGACCACCTCCACGATCCGCCGCGACCGCCGGACGTCCGCGGTCCGGAGGATCCGGCAGCCGCTCGCGATCGCCAGCGGCTCGCCGGCCAGGCTGTCGGCCGGCGCCCACCCGGTGGAATCGACCCCGGCCGCGACGCCCAGCTCACCGGCCACCTCGATGGTGGCGGGGACGGCAGCGAGGCCGTCGGCGATCACCGCGACCTGCGCCGGGTGCGACGCCGCGAGCGCGGGCACCACGGCCGTCGCCGCCGACGGTGGCACCAGCACCAGGGCGGCCCCGGCCGCGAGGGATGCGTGAGCGTCCTCCGGCGTCCGCGCCAGCGCCGCGATCGGCAGGCCGCCCTGGCCGGCTGCCGCACCGACCAGGCGCGGCGCCAGCGAGACGTCGGCCAGGTCGGCCCCGGCATCGCGCACAGCGGCCACCGCGGCGAGGACCTCGCTCTCCCGGGCGAAGCGCGGCGGCGGGACCACCCCGGCCACCAGCGCCCGGGTGCGCAGGTCGACCTCGGTGCCTCCGAGCGTCAGCGCCACGTCCGGGCGCGGCACGGGGCGGGGGGCGGCGGCGATCACGCCGCGACGTTACCGGGTGCCCGCCGGGTCGCCGCCGGAGTCGAGCGGCACGATCCGGGTCTCGAGCCGACCCCCGGTGTTGGCCTCCACCGTGACCCGCAGGCCGCCGATCTCGACCACGCTGCCGGCCGGCGGGTGCATCGCTCCGGGTGGGGCGCCGGCGTCGGGCTCGCCCGGGGGCGGGGCCGGGGCGAGCACCACAAGGCCCGGCCACCGGCGGCGCAGGGTGGCCACCACGCCGGCGATCCCCCGCGCCCTCGTGCGGGCCACCACCACGTGGACGCGATCGATGCCCTCCGCCCGGAGCCGTCCCAGCACCGCGCCGTCCCGGGCCCGCCCGTCGAGCTCCACCACCACCGCCCCCTCGCTCCACGACGCGGTGGCGCCGATGCCCAGCGACGCGCTGCCCGTCCCGGCGGCGCCGTCGGGGCGCCCGAGGGCCGCGACCAGCGTGGCCGCGGTCACCGCCACGCCGGCCGCCACCCGGAGCGAGGCGACCAGCATCCGGCGTCGCGTCCCCGGCGCGCGGGGCCGCACCCCCGTTTCCCGTGCGGCCGCAGTCTCGCGGCGGGCGACGCCGACGAGCACGACCGTGCCGGCCACGAGCACCGCGACGTGGGGCCAGCGAAGCTCACCCAGCGGCCAGCGGGCCGCTGCCGACGCGACCGCGTCGATCCAGGCCAGCCCCAGCCGGGTGGGAGCGTGGACCACCGTCGCCACCGCACCGCCCGCCGCGCCCGCAGCCAGGCCACCGGTCAGGCCCCACACCATGACCGGGCCGGTGACGGGCACGGCCAGCAGGTTCGCGGGCAGCGACGCCAGCGGCACGGACCCGAACGCCGCCACCAGCAGCGGCGCCACGGCCAGCTGCGCCGCCACCGTCACCGCCAGCGGCATGGTCACCCAGCCCGGCCCGGGCAGCGCCCGGGCGACGGGGCCCGAGCCCACGATGATCCCCGCGGCGCCGGCCACCGACAGCCGGAAGCCCAACGAGCCGACGAGGAGCGGATCGACGAGCATCACCGCGGCCACCCCGAGCGCGAGCGTGCGCAGGCTCGTCGCCGGCCGCCCCAGCGCAGCACCCGTGGCGGCCACCCCCGCCATGGCCGTGGCCCGCAGCACCGAGGGCTCGCAGCGGGTGAGCAGTGCGAAGCCGCCGAGCACCGCCAGCGTCGCCGCCCAGCGGGCACCGAGCCGGAGCCGGGTGAGCATCGGCGACGCGGCCACCAGCACGAACGCGACGTTCTGGCCGGACACCGCGAGGATGTGCGTGAGCCCCGCGGCCCGGAACGCGTCGCTCATGTCCGCCGGCTGGGCGCGGACGTCGCCCAGGGTCAGCCCGAGCAGCAGGCTCGCCTGGCGTGCGGGCAGCCCCTCCGCGCCCCGCGCCAGCGTGCGGCGCAGGCCGTTGGCCACCCGGCTGACCGGGTCGCCGCTGCGCCACCCGACGACGTGGTCGACCCGCAGGCGGCCGGCCAGGTGCCGGTGCGCGAGGCGCCGCTCCCGCACGCCGGGCGGATCCAGGGTGCCGAGCACCAGCACCCGCTCCCCGGCCAGGCGGTCGTCGAGGGCGGCGGCGGCCGCATCGCGGGCGACCGCCCGGTGGCGCCGGCCCCGCCAGCGGACGTCGACCGCCACGCCTCCCGCGTCGGGCACCGGGTCTCCCACCAGCGTCACCTCGCCC
>JBKHJZ010000186.1:0-6242 GCA_046537875.1 Acidimicrobiia bacterium
GGCGGGACCGGAAGGCCGGGCGCCGGCGGCGCCCCAGGATCGGGCGCGACCTCGCCCCGGACCGGGGTCTCCCCGGTGGTGCGCGGTTCGCCAGCGGACATGTGGTCCAGCATGGCCGGCCACCCTGCACTGCGCCTGGACAGAACCTGAGAGTTGCCTGTGAACCCCGTCGCGCTCAGGTTGCTCCCAGGTTTCGCGCAGCCATCACTCAGGTCGAGAGAGAATGCTCTGGTCGGAGCCGCCTCGGGTGGCGGTACCGTCGATGCTCGCCGACCACGGCCGGTACCACCGCCCCGACCCGGGAGGTCAACGACCAGACATGCCCGAGTCCCTTCCGCCCACCAACGGCCAGACGCCCGAGGCCCGCCTGCTCGTGGTCGACGACGAGCCCAACATCGTCGACCTCCTCTCCACCAGCCTGCGCTTCGCCGGCTTCGAGGTGGTGACCGCGTTGACCGGCGGCGACGCCGTCAAGGCCGTCGAGCGCGCCCGGCCCGACCTGGTGCTCCTCGACGTGATGCTTCCGGACATCGACGGGTTCGTCGTGCTCCGGCGCCTTCGCGCCTCCGCCCGGCCGATCCCCGTGCTGTTCCTCACCGCCCGCGACGCCAGCGACGACAAGGTCCAGGGCCTCACGCTGGGCGGCGACGACTACGTGACCAAACCGTTCAGCCTCGAGGAGGTCATCGCCCGCATCCGGGCGGTGCTGCGCCGGACGCGGGTCCACGACGCGATCGCTCCCCGGCTCACGGTCGGCGACCTCGAGCTCGACGAGGACAGTCACGAGGTCTGGCGGGCCGGCCGGGAGGTGCAGCTCTCCCCCACCGAGTTCAACCTGCTGCGCTATCTGATGGCCAACGCCGGCCGGGTGCTGTCGAAGGCACAGATCCTCGACCACGTGTGGAGCTACGACTTCGACGGCGACGGCAACATCGTCGAGTCGTACGTCTCGTACCTGCGGCGCAAGCTCGACGACGGGGAGCAACCGCTGATCCACACGGTGCGGGGCATCGGGTACGTGCTGCGCCCGCCCCGCGCCAGCGCGTGATGCCTCGCCCGGTGCGCGCCGTCTGGCGGAGGACGCCGCTGTGGCTGCGCCTCATCGCCGCGCTGCTCGCACTGTCGTTCGCCGCGCTCACGGTGATGGGCCTGTTCGGAGCGCGGCTGCTCCGCACCTACCTCATCGATCAGCTCGACAACCAGCTCCGCGACGCAGCGGCCGTCGTCACCCGCAACGAGCCGTCACCGAGCGGTTCCGGCAACGTTCTCACCGGGGCGGCGACGGCGCTGACCGGCGGCGAGCAGCCCCCGCGGGATTCCGGTGCCATGTTCGCCGACCTGTTCGGCCTGCTCGCCGACGCCAACGCCAGCCGCGGACCGACCCTGCCCAGCGACTTCCATGTGGCGCTCCAGGGCGGGGCGGGCGAGCTGTTGGGCCAGTTCCCGTCGCTGCTCCGTGCCGACGAGCCCCCTCCCGACCTCCCCGAGATGACGCCGGAGGAGGCCGAGGAGCGTGGGGGCACGCCGTTCACCGTGTCCTCCGAGGGAGACGGTGGCGCATCCTGGCGGGTCCTCCCGGTGCCTCTCGGCCGGGGCCTGGGCACGCTCGTCGTCGCGGCGAGCCTCGAGGACGTCGACGCCACGGTCCAACGCCTGATCCGCATCGACATGATCGTCGGCGCCGTCGTGCTCGTCGGCCTCGCCGGTGCCGGCTACCTCTCGGTGCGCACGTCGCTCAGGCCGCTGACGCGGATCGAGGACACCGCGGCCACGATCGCCGAGGGCGACCTGTCGCGGCGCGTCCCCGACCAGCACCCACGCACCGAGGTCGGCCGGTTGGGTCGGTCCCTCAACGTGATGCTGAACCAGATCGAGACGGCGTTCCGGGAACGCGAGACGTCGGAGGCGACGGCCCGCCGGTCGGAGGAGAAGATGCGCCGCTTCGTGGCGGACGCGAGCCACGAGCTTCGTACGCCCCTCACCTCGATCAGGGGCTTCGCCGAGCTCCACCGGCAGGGCGCGGTCACCGAGCGCGACGATGTGGCGGCTCTCGTGCGCCGGATCGAGGGCGAGGCCACCCGGATGGGCCTGCTGGTCGATGACCTGCTGCTGCTCGCCCGCCTCGACGAGGAGCGCCCCTTCGAGCGCACGTCGGTCGACCTGGTGGCGATCGCCGGGGATGCGGTCGAGGCCGCGCGGCCGGTCGCCGCGGACCGTGACATCTCCTGCGAGTCCGAGGACGGCGGCGAGCTCATCGTGACCGGCGACGCCGCCCGCCTCCGCCAGGTCGTGACCAACCTCCTCGACAACGCGCTGGCGCACACACCCGACGGAAGTCCGATCACGGTGGCCGTCCGCAGTGGCGAGATGGCGCCGGGTCGACCCTGCGGGGTGCTCGAGGTGCGCGACCAGGGACCCGGCCTCACACCCGACCAGGCCGAGCACGTGTTCGAGCGCTTCTACCGCACCGACGCGGCACGGAGTCGCGCCCAGGGCGGCACCGGGCTGGGGTTGTCGATCGTGGCCGCGATCACCGCCGCCCACGGCGGTCGTACCGAGGTCGACAGCACGCCCGGTCACGGTTCGACCTTCCGGATCTGCCTCCCGCTCGGCATCGAGGCGGACGACGGCGACCCGGGCGACCACGCCGGGGATCCCCACGCAGGCCGCGACGCAGGGGACCTCCCCGCCGAGGTCGGTCGTCCCGATCGGCACGGCGGGGATCGCGCCCCCGACGCCGGCGAACCGGCCGCGGAGGGGCAGCGCGTCCCCGATGTCGGCACCTGATCGTCGACCAGCGCGCTGGGTGAAATCACCGTCACTGGGAGTATCCTTTTCGACTGCACCGGGTAACGAACTCTCCAGAGGACCCGGCGGGCGCCGACCTCCCCCGAGAGGACGTCATGCACCTGGAGCTCACGTCGGACCAGGTCGAGCTGCGCCAGAGCGCGCGCAGCACCCTCTCCCGCGAGTGTCCACCGCGGCTCGTCCGCGACGTCGTCCACGGACGCACCGAGACCGCGCAGCTCACCAAGACGCTCGCCTGGCTCGGCTGGACCGCCCTCCCCATCCCGGCCCACCAGGGCGGGCTGGGCCAGGGCGCGGTGGAGCTCGCGATCGTCGTCGAGGAGCTGGGGCGGGTGGCGGCCCCCGGCCCCTTCCTGGCCACGATGACCCAGTTCGTCCCGGTCGTGCGGGAAGCCGCGACCGGCTCGCAGGCACACCGGTTCCTCTCGGGCGTCGCGACCGGCGAGGCCGGCGGCACGTTGGCCTTTCACGACAGCGAGCCCCCGCCGGAGGGGGGTGCGCCGATGGCCACGTCGACCACCGCGGTCGCCGACGGGGAGGGCTGGGTTCTCACCGGGCGCAAGCGGCATGTGCTCTCCGGCGCCGACGTCGACGAGGTGGTCATCCCGGCCCGCCGCGAGGACGGCCGGCTCGCGCTGTTCACCGTGCCGGCAGCCGAGCTGAAGATCCACCCCCGGGCCGGCCTCGACCCCACCCGACCGGTCGTCGACATCGACCTCGCGGGCGTGTGGGTGCCGGCCACCCGCCTGCTCGGCGACGAGGGCTGCGACGCCGCCGCAGCCCTCGCCCGAGCTGTCGACGAGGCGATCGTCGGCGCCGCACTCGATGCGATCGGTGCCTGCGATGCGCTCATCGAGGCCGGGGTGGCTGCCGCGACGGGTGGAGCAACCGACGCACCGCCCGACCGCCCACCGGACGTCCACCCCCCGGCGCCGGACAACGGCCGCCACGTCACTCCGGGTGCCGCTGAGACCCTCGGACGCATGATCGCCGCGCTCGAACCGGCACGGGCGATGGCCTACCAGGCGGTGGCCGCCCAGTCCGCCGGCGCCACGGGCCTGGGGGTCAGCGCCCGCTGTGCCGCCGAGGCCGTCGCCCGGGCTCAGCGGACGGTTGCGACGGGTGCGCTCGAGCTCGTCACCGACCAGCGCACGGGCGCCCCGGTCGACACCCGGCTCGACGTGGAGCTGTGGGTACGCCGCAGCCATGCCAGCGCGTTGCTGCTCGGCACGGCGACCGATCACCGCCTGGCCGTCGCCGGCCACCTCCTCGGCGACGGCCGCCCGGCCGAACCGGCGCCGACCGATGCGGTTCGACGGGGCGAGCCCGAGGACGGCTGACCTCCCGAGGGATCACCCGCAGCGCCGCTCGCCGCGGTTGCCCCCGACCCGTGGGGTGGCTCGCAGCATGGCGCCGGAGATCGACGGCCCCCGACCCACTACGCGCGCCGCACACCGAGGACCCGGTCGGTGATCGCCTCGTGCTGCGTCGCCGCCCCACCGTCCGGTGTGAACGACGCCAGCCACCGGCCGACCCAGTCACCGTCGGGCCAGCGCACCAGGTCGCCACCGGCCCGGTCGAGGACCGCCGGGCCGAGCGCATCCAGGGCCGCCTCCGCCACCGCCCGCTCGGCAGCGGACGTGACGAGGGGCAGCATCGCCAGCTCGGGCGCGGCGCGTCCGTCCGCCTCCTTCGAGATGCTCCAGTAGGCCAGCGCCCGCGCCGCCGCCGTCTGGGCGTGCACCCGTCCCAGGGTCGCGCAGAACCCGCGATCCTCGGCCAGCCCGCGCTCGCGGCCGAGGACGACCAGCCCGTCCACCGCCCGCTGAGCGGCCAGCAGGCTCCCGACCCAGCGGGCCGACCGCAGGCGGACGGCGATCCCGTGCAGCACGGCGGTCCCGGCCCCGGGCTCGCCGATCACGTCGCCGGCGCTCGCCGGCACCCTGGTGAGCACGACTGCGTACCGGGGTTGGTCCGCCGGTGTGGCTCCGGGGAACTCCCGCACCGAGACGCCGGCGGCCGACAGGTCGACGGCGAACACGGTCGGCTCGGTGGCGGTGGGGCGATGACCGGTGTCGTCGGGGGCGTGCTGGATCCACGCGGCGCACAGCAGGCGGTCGGCCCCCTCGGCGCCGGCGACCGGGGCGAACGTGCCCGACACCAGCCAGGCGGGATCGCCGTGTGCCGCCACCGCCACCGGTCGGCGGTCTCCGGCCGCCGAACCCTGTGGCGCGAGGCACCACACCCTGTCGCCCCGGAGCAACGGCACGACCCACTCGGCCACCTGCTCGTCGGTGCCGTGCTCGAGCAACGCCGGGACGCACGCCTCGAGGCAGTCGGGGTCGGCGGTGCGCGGGAGATCCCGTGCACCCATCTCCTCGAGGTAGATCAGGTGCTGGGTGGCGCTGGCGTCCCGCCCCCCGAGGTCGGGGCTCCAGGTCGGGACCAGCCAGCCGGCCTCGAACAGCGTCCGCTGCCAGGAGCGCAACCACGCCGGCCGGGGTTCGGATGCGCCCCGGTCCCGTGCGGCCGGTGCCGGGGCGTGGGCGTCGAGCCACGCCACGAGCTCGGCACGGAACCGGTCGGTCGCGGGATCGGACAGATGCACGGCGTGACCCTACCGCCGTAGCGCCTGTGAGTGGTGGCTATACCACGCAGCGCAGGGAAGGTCACCCCCCGGGGTCATCCCGGGGCACCGGGTCGTGGCGGGGTCGCGCGGCCGATGCCCCCCGCCCGGCGCGCCGGCCGATCACCCGGACCATCTCCTCGGCCACCAGGGGAAGCAGCTCGGTGGTGGCATAGCGGGCCAGCTTCTCGGTGAGGGCCTTGGCGATGGCGTGCGCGATGGCCCGGTCGAGCTCGGCGAAGGGCTCCGGCGCCGAGCTCGCGGGGGCGGGCGGCGCCCCCTCGCGCGGCGTTGCGTGGGCGGGCGGCGGCTCGTCCCGCCAGGTGACGGGATCGCGGCCCGGTCCCGGGGGGCGGTCGTGCGCAGCGATGGGGGGCCCGGGCGGTCGAACCTGCATCGGCTCCTCGACCTCGGGTGGCCGGCCCGCGGCTGGCGGCTGCTGGACCCCGGGCGCGCGCTCAGCACCAGCCTGGTCCGCACGAGGCTGCTCGACCCGCGACGGCCGCTCGGACCCCGGGGCGCGGTCCGGCGACGGGACGGATTCGGCCCACCGGACCTCGGAGGTGCCGGACTCGTGGCGGCGCGCCTCGGCGGGCGGCGGCCACCTCGATGGCTCGGATCCCGACCCGTACATCCCGTTGTCGATCGAGTCGGCCCGCCGGTCCCGGACGTCGGCCCGGGCTGCCCGGTCGGCAGCCCGCCGGTCGGCGTACCGGTCGCTCCCGGCTCCCTCCCGGTACCGGTCATCCGCGCCGTACCGGTCGCCAGCGGTGTGCCGGTCGCTGTCGGCGTACCGGTCGTCGCCAGC
>JBKHJZ010000187.1:0-6225 GCA_046537875.1 Acidimicrobiia bacterium
CCCTAGGGTTCGAGCACGATCTTGATCGCGCCCTCGCGCTTGGCCTGGAAGTCGGCGTAGGCCTCCGGCGCGGCGGACAGCGGCAGGCGGTGGGTGAAGAAGTCGTCGAGCCCGAACACGTCGTCGTCCCGCTGGAGGAGCGGCAGGATCTCCGGGACCCAGCGCCGGACGTGGGCCTGCCCCATCCGGATCTGCACGCCCTTGTCGAACAGCTGGAGCATCGGGAGCGGGTCGGCGGCGCCGCCGTAGACCCCGGAGATCGACAGCGTGCCGCCCCGGCGCACGGCGTCGATCGCCGTGCGGAGCGCCGACAGTCGGTCGACGCCGGCCTTCATCGCCACCGGCTCGGCCAGCCGGCGGGGCAGCGCCGCGGCCAGCCGCTGCATGGCTGCGGCGGCCGGGGCTCCGTGGGCCTCCATGCCGACCGCGTCGATCACCGCGTCCGGCCCGCGGCCGTCGGTGAGGTCGCGCAGGGTCGAGGCGACGTCACCGGCGGCCGCGGCGTCGACGGTCTCGGCACCGTGCCTGGCGGCCATCGTGATCCGCTCGGGCACCCGGTCGACCCCGTAGACGGTCTCCACGCCCTGATGCCGCGCGATCCGGACGCACATCTGACCGATCGGGCCCAGGCCGATGACGCCCAGCGAGCCTCCGTCGGGCACGTCCGCGTACGCGACGGCCTGCCAGGCCGTCGGCAGCACGTCGGACAGCAGGAGGAACCGCTCGTCGGGCGGGCCGTCCGGCACCTTGACCGGCCCGAAGTGGGCCTGGGGCACCCGCAGCAGCTCCGCCTGGCCGCCGGGGACGTGGCCGTAGAGCTTGGTGTAGCCGAACAGCGCGGCGCCCGTGCCGAACTCGCGCACCTGGGTCGTCTCGCACTGGGCGAACAGGGTGCGGTCGCACATGAAGCACGACCCGCACGAGATGTTGAACGGCACGACCACGCGGTCGCCGGGCGCGATGTGCTCCACGCCGGCGCCCGCGGCCACCACCCGTCCCATCGGCTCGTGGCCGAGGATGTCGCCAGGTTCCATGATCGGGGCCAGCGGGCGGTACAGGTGCAGGTCGGACCCGCAGATGGCGGTCGACGTGATCTCCACGATCGCATCGGTCGGCTCCTCGATGCGGGGGTCGGGCACCTCCTCCACCCGGACGTCCTCCACCCCGTGCCACGTGACTGCTCGCACCGACCGACCTCCACCTCGGTGTGAACGCCGCGGGGGTCGCCGACCGCCTCGCGGCTCCCGTCGCCTTCCCGTCCGGCGCTCGGGCTAACCGGGCGGGACCCGCACGCGGGCGGATCAGAGGCCCGACGCGCCCACCCCGGTCGTCACCTCGTGCACGCGCCCGCGGAACGAATCCGGCGCCAGCGGTGCCGTCCCGCCGCCCGCGCCCTCGGCCATCCCGCCGAACGCCTCGCGGAGCGCCACGTCGGCCGGGACGCGCGGCGCCCAGTCGAGCTCGGTGCGCGCCCGACCGGTGTCGAGCAGCGGCAGGCCGAGGACGAGATCGAGCAGCGGGGGTTCGACGGGCACCAGGCGCGCGTGCCAGGCCGCGGCCACCCCCGACCTCATGAGCCACCGGGGCACCTCGACGAGCCGAGCGCCCACGATGTCGGCGACGGCGCTCCCGTCGAGCACGGGCTCGGCGGCCAGGTTGAACGCTCCGCGCACGTCGGCGAGGCACGCGGCGGCGATGGCCCGGCCGACATCGCTGGCGTGCAGCGCCTGGAAGCGCAGGCCCGCGGGCAGTGGCAGCGCCGGCAGGCGGCCGGCCCGCAGGATCGACCGCGGCAGGAACGGACCGATGAACAGGCGCCTCTGCTGGGTTCCCGACGCCCGCTGGAAGACGAACGCGGGGCGCACCCGCACGATCCGCATCTCCGGGTGACGTCCCTCCACGCCGTCGAGGGCCCGCTCGGCGTACGCCTTCTCCCGGCCGTACCCGGCGGTCGGGACGCTGTGCGTGGGCCAGGACTCGTCGACCGTGCGACCGGGCCCGGGCGAGTACGCCCCGACCGACGATGCGTGCACCAGCGCCCCGGCGCCGGCCCGGGCCGCGGCGGCGAACACGCGGCTGCTCCCGACGGCGTTCGCCTGCCAGGTGATCGCGGGGCGGCGGGTCGGCTGGAACAGCCAGGCGAGATGCACCACCGCGTCCGACCCCGCGACGACCGGCGTCAGGTCATCGCTGCCCACGTCGACGCGCACGAACCGGGCACGGCCGGGCAGCTCCCACGTGGTCGGAGGCCGGCGGGCGGCCACGACCACCTCGGCCACGGCCGGCTCCCGGCACAGGGCTGTGACGACCGCCGTTCCCAGGTTGCCGGTCCCGCCGGTGACGGTCACGCGCACGCGTGTGCCATCCCGTGACCTCACCCGAGCGCAGCGGTCACCTACCGGCCGCCGCCACCGCCGCCCCGGGCCTCCTCCTGCACCTGTTGGGCGGACGACTGGGCCCGGCCCTTGACCGCCTCCGTGGCCTCCGTCGAGGTCTGCTTGACCTCCTCGGCGCGCTCCTTGGCGGAGGAGCTGACCTGCTCGGCCACCTCCTGGCCGGCCTGGCGCATCTCCTCCTGGAGCGGTTCCGTCCGCTCCTTCAGGGTCTTCGCGGCCCGCTGCTCCGGTTCGGTGGCGGGCAGGAGCGACGAGGCCAGCAACCCACCGCCGAACGCGATGAGGCCGGCGGCGATCGGGTTGCCCTGCGCCTTGCGCTTGGCGATGTCCGGTGCCTGCCGCGCCTGGCCGGCGATCTGCTCGCCGGTCCCCTCCACGGCGCCGCGCGCGCTCCCGGCCATCTCGCGGGCACCCGCGAGGCCACCGCCGCCGGCCTCGGGACCGAACCCGCCGTCGGGCTCGCCCATCACCGCCGTGCGCATCGAGTGCAGGCGCTCGGCGGCGCGCTGGCGTCGCCGGTTGACCACCCGCCGCGGGCTGGCACGATCGGCGAGCTCGTCGATCGTGCCCGCCATCTCGCGGCGGGTCATGTCGATGTCGTGCCTCACGTCGCTCGAGTTCTTGCCCATCGGGCGTCCTCCTTGAGGGTCTCCATGGTCTGCTCGGGCATCGGGCTGACCTGGCGCAACTTGTTCCGCCCGATCAGGGCGAGCACGGCGGCCACGAGGCCGACCACCGCACCCATCACGAGGAAGGCCCAACCGGGCTCGATCACCTCGGCCAGGCCCCAGGCCGCGGCGAACGCCAGGAGGATCAGCGCGACGTACCCCACCGCCGCCCCGCCGGCGAGCAGGCCGCCGGCCTTCCCGGCCTTCGTGGCCTCCTCCTTCATCTCGACCCGGGCGAGCTCGAGCTCGGCCCGGACGAGATCGCTCGTCTCCCGGGTCAACCGCCCGACGAGCTCGCCGATCGACGCCTCCTCGACACCACCGCGCTGGTCCCCCACCTCGTGCTCCCAGGTGTCGGCGTGCTGCTGCATCGCGTACGTGTCCCGGCCAGGGAACGCCCCGGTGCCCTCGTGGGGCAGGTCGTCCCGGTCGGTTCCCGGCTCGGGCACCGGGGCGCTCACCGCTGGCTCCCGGGCGCCGGCGGGACCGGAGGGGTGCCCTCGGCACCGATCGTGGAGCCGGGCTCACGGGACGCGGCGTGCGCCACCTGCGGACCGGTGTCCTGCGGCGCCGCTGAGATCGTCGTCCCCGGCCCGGTGGGCGTCGTCGCCCCGGCCCCGGCCGGGGCCGTCGCGGGCTGGGGCCCGGACTCCTGGCCGTCCGCCTGCCGGGCGCCGCGCGCCAGCCGCCCGGCGAGGAAGCCGGCCGCGGCGGCCGACACGAGGAACATGCCGGGACGGCGCCGAGCGAACCGCTGCACGTCGTCGATCACGCCCTCGAGTCCCTGGGTCTCGAGCCGCTCGGAGACGCCGTGCAGCCGCCGCCCCAGGTCGTCGACGTACTCGGTCAGCTCGCCCGCCCGATCGGCCTCGCCGTGCGCGAGGGCCTGGAGCTTGCCACCCATGCCGTCGAGCGTCTCCGCCAACCTGTGCGCCTGGCCCCGTGCCTGGTCCTCGACCGCGTGTCGGGCCTCACCCGCGAGGTTCCGCGCCTGGTGGGATGCCTCGGAGGCCACCTTGGAGGCCTGCTGCCGGGCGTCGGTCGCCACGCCGCGGGCCTCGTCTTGTGCCCTGCCCGCCGTGCTCGCGGCGCGCTCCCTCGTCTCGGATCGTCCTTCCGTGTTCTCGGCCACTGGGACACCTCCTGGTGAATCACCCCGACGGCTGGACCCGCCGCAGCTTCCCGCCCGGTGGGGGACAAACCACCTGGGCAACCCGGCAGGGCCGCCGGCTCTGGCACGATGGCCGGGTGGACGCGACGCGGGTCGACCGCTGGCTCTGGGCAGTGCGCCTGTACCGGACGCGTTCCGCAGCCACGGGGGCGTGCCGCGGCGGCCACGTCCGGATCAACGGGACGCCCGCCAAGCCGGCGAGCGTCGTGCGGGCCGGCGATCGCGTCGAGGTGACGCTGCACGGCCGCGAGCGGCTCCTGGAGGTCATCCGTCCGATCGGCACGCGCGTCGGCGCCGCGGTCGCCGCCGAGTGCCTCGTCGACCACAGTCCCCCGCCCCCGCCGAGGGAGCACCTGCCGCCGGCCTTCGCCCGCGACCGGGGCACGGGGCGACCCACCAAGCGCGACCGACGCCAGCTCGACCGCTTCCGGGGTCGCTGACCCCCGGGGAGGGCCCGCCCCGCGGGCGGCCAGCGCCGGGGGTGCTTCCACGCGGTCGACGGTGCCCGCCCGTGGCCCCGGGTTCGCGCCGGCGACCCCGGCTGGGGCAGGCTGCGGGGGTGGACGAGCGATACGAGCCGAGGACGATCGACGTCGAGCGGTCGGAGAGCGTGACGGTCACGTTCTTCGACGGGACCGTTGCGACCTTCGGCCTCGAGCCCCTGCGGCGGGCCTGCCCGTGCGCGACGTGCCGGGGCCTGCGCGACCGCGGCGAGGCCGCCTGGCCGCGCCCTGGCAGCCCGACGCCCCTGCGGATCGAGGACGCCCAGCTCCACGGTGCCTGGGGACTGGCGATCACGTGGAACGACGGTCACGCCACCGGCATCTACCCCTTCGAGCAGCTGCGGCTCTGGCACGAGGGCGGCGCCGCCTTCGGGCCGGATTCGGGCCTCGGGGGCACCGGGGACTGATCGCCCCCGTCCGCCGCCGGGGACACCTAGTGTCGAGAGGGTGTCAGGCTCCCTCCAGTCCGGCCCCACGTCCACCTTCGTCGTCACCGGGTCGTCCAGCGGCATCGGCGAGGCGTGCACCACGAGGCTCGCCCGGGCCGGTCACCGGGTGATCGCCGGGGTACGCCAGGAGGCCGACGCCAAGCGCCTCGCCGCCCTCGACGACTCGATCGTTCCTGTCATCCTCGACGTGACCGACCAGGCACACATCGACGCCCTCGTCGAGCGGCTCGACGGGCTCGGCACCGGCGGCCTCGACGGCCTGGTCAACAACGCCGGGATCGCCCGGGGCGGGCCGATCGAGTTCCTGCCGCTCGACGACTGGCGCACCCAGCTCGAGGTGAACCTGGTCGGCCAGATCGCGGTGACGAAGGCGCTCCTCCCCGCGCTGCGACGGCGGCAGGGGCGGCTCGTGTTCATCGGCTCGATCTCGGGTCGGGTCGCGACACCGCTCGTCAGCCCGTACAGCGCGTCGAAGCACGCCATCGAGGCCGTCGCCGAGTCGCTGCGCGAGGAGCTGCGGCCGTGGGGCCTCGCGGTCTCGGTGATCGAGCCCGGTGCCGTCCGCACCCCGATCTGGGCGAAGGGTCGGGCCTTCGCGGACGAGCTGGAGGCCCGGCTGCCCCCCGAGGCGCGCGAGCTGTACGACGACGCCATCGACGACGTCCGTCGCGGGATCGACCACCAGGAGAGGATCGGCGTGCCACCCGACCGCGTGGCCGCCGTCGTGGAGCGGGCGCTGACCGCGGCACGACCCCGGTACCGCTACCTGGTCGGCCGCGACGCCAAGGCCGCCGGGCTCCTCGAGCGGATCCTCCCGGACCGGACCATGGCCTCCATCACCCGCCGGCTGGGTCCCTGAGACCCGCCCTCACCGGTCCCACCCTCAAGCGGCTTCCGGCAGCGCCGGCTTCGCCCACCGTCAACAGCCGCTGCCAGAAGCCGGCCATGACGGGCTGGGGCCACCCCACCTCGTTCCGGCAGCACTGGCTTCGCCCATCGCGAACAGCCGCTGCCAGAACGTCGGCAGGAGGGTCCACC
>JBKHJZ010000188.1:0-6094 GCA_046537875.1 Acidimicrobiia bacterium
GCCGAGGGCTGGCCGGCTGGGGGCGCCGTCCACCCTCCGCCTCCCTGCCGCCGGCCCGGAGCGCCGCCGCGACCGTTCGGTGGAGGCCCGCCGCCCCTCCCGTTGCCCGGGGGTGCACCGCGCCGGCCGTTGCCGCCCGGTGCGCTGCGCCTCCCGTTCGGCTGAGGCACACCCCCCATGCCATTCGGGGCCGCCTGGGCGCCTGCCCCCCGCCCCGCCCTGCGCCCCGGAGCGGGCTGACCGCTGCCGTTCCCGCGGCGACCCCCTTGCCGGCCGCGAGCGGCATCGGCACGCCCACCCGGGCGCACCGCACCACCACCGGCCGGTGGGCCGGACCTGCGGCCAGCGGCGGGCGGCACACCGGCCGCCACGTGCGACCCCGGACCGAAGCTGCCACCGCTCCGTGACGGGCTGCGTCCGGCCGGATCGGCCCAGCCTCCCGCCCCATCGAAACCTCCCGCGTCCCCACCGGGAACGCCCGCACGTGGACCGCCACCGGCTGGACCGCCCCCGGCTGGTCGACCGTCACCGCGGCCACCCGGCCCCGGCACACCGCCGGTGCCGAGGAGACCGGTCCGCCCGGCGGGCTGCGGCCAGCCACCAGGCCCACCCGGACCGGGCCGGCCACCGGGCCCGGCAGGCCGCGGCTCACCGGGCGGGGGCCATCCCGGACCGGAGGGACCGCCGGGTCCGGCGGGTCCCGACCCAGGTGGCGGCCATCCCGGGCCGCCGGACGTCGGGGCCCCGGGTCCGGGCATCGGGTCGCCCCAGGGATCGGCGCCGCCGGGGGCGTCGGGCACCCCTCCGTACGGGTCGCCGCCCTGCCCGCCACCGGGTCCTCCGCCGCCGGGGCCTCCGTCCTCCTCCTCGTCGTCTCCGAGGTCGAGACCGGGGCGCGTCAGCATCCAGTAGCGCCAGGTGAGCAGCGCCATCAGCAGAGCGACCCCCGCCAGCGCCGCGAACAGCATCCAGATCAGCCGCTCGCTGTCGTCGGCGCTACTTCCTTCCTCCGGGGGCCTGGTCGTGGTGGTCCCCTGGGCGCCAGGTGTGCCGTCGCCCGGCACGAGCAGGTTCGCGACCGTGGTGAAGGTCATCGGACCGCTCGCCGAGAGGTCCGACGAGGCGACCTCCTCGTCGTCGTCGTCCACCGGTGGAGCGGTCGCCTCGGTCGACGACGGCGCCGGATCCGGCTCCACCACCGTGACGGTCGGCTGCGTCTGCGTGGGCGGCGGACTGGTCGTGGTGGTCGTGGTGGTGATCGAGGTCGTTGTGGTGGTCGGCCACGTCGTGTCGCTGGGGTCGCTGGTCGGCGGGCCGCCGCCTGGCGGGTCGCCCGCCTGCGCCGCGCCCGCCGACACGAGCACCCACGCTGCGACGGCTGCCACCACCACGGCGACGAGCAGCGCGGGAGCGCGGGCGCGCGTCCCGGTGCGCCCGTCGCGTGTTCGTGCGCCGAAGCCTGCGACCATCCACTCCCACCTTGCCGGCGACCCCCAGCCGGGGATGTTCGGCCACCGGCGCGCCGGTGACGGCCACGACGCTAGTCCCCGGCGGAGCGCGGGCGGGCAATCCATGCGGGTCGTGGCGCCCGAGCTGCGGCTCCCCTACCGCTGGTGGGCCGGGCAACTCCACGTCGACCGGCCACCGACGCGGCGGGACCGCAGCCGTGCGCCGTCCCGGGGGCACAGCCCGTCGGCCGCCAGGGCCGCCCGGAGATCGCCGGTGTGGCTGCCGCCCCGGGCCGTCAGGACGTCGAGCGTCTCGTGGATCGCGTCCAGCAACCGCGCCTGCCGGCCCCGGTCCAGCTGCCCCGCCGGCCGGGCAGGGTCGATGCCCGCCCGCCAGAGGATCTCGTCGGCGAGCAGGTTGCCGATCCCGGCGATGCGGCCCTGGTCCAGGAGCCGGGCCTTGACCGGTGCGGTGCTCGATGCGAGCACCCGGTCCAGGTCCTGCGGTCCCACGGTCAGAGCGTCGGGTCCCAGCCGGTCCTCGTCGGGATCCAGCATCACCCCGCCGAGGCGCCGGGGATCGCGGATGCGCAGATCGGTGCCGTCGTCGAGGTGGAGCGTGAAGCGGTCCCACCGCGGCTCGTCGCGGCCGCTCGAGTACTCCAGCCGGTCGATGCTGGCCGACCCGGCCACCAGGAGCCGGCCGGTCATGCCGAACCGCAGCCCCAGCCGGGTGCCGTCGTCGAGGTCGAGCACCAGCAGCTTCCCGCGCCGCCTGGCCGCCTCGATGCGCCGGCCGGGGAGCACCGTGGCGAGCTCCGCTGCGGTCGTGCCCTTGAGGAACCAGGCGTCGGGGGCCTCGACGCACGAGACCGTGCGGCCCACCGCCGCCTCCGCGTGGCGGCGATAGGTCTCGACCTCGATGAGCTCGGGCACGGGCGCGGGCCGGTCAGGCGGTCGCCCGGTCGAGCGCCTGCGCGAGGTCGGCCACGAGGTCGTCGACGTGTTCGAGGCCGACCGAGATGCGGACCATGCCGTCGGTGATCCCGAGCGCGGCCCGCTCGGCCGGGGTGAGCCGTGCGGCGATCGTCGCCGGATGGGTGAGGAGGGTCTCGGGCCCGCCGAGCGACAGCGCGATGCGCGCGAGGCGGGCCGACTCGCAGAAGCGGGTCGCCATCTCGGCGCCGCCGGCGAGCTCCATGGTGAGCAGCGTCCCACCCGAGGTCATCTGCCGCTTGGCCAGCTCGTGCTGGGGATGCGTGTCGAGCCCCGGGTAGTGCACGGCCAGCACCTCGGGGCGGCCGGCCAGGTGCTCGGCCAAGGCCTGGGCGGTGGCGCTCTGCCGCTCGACCCGCACCGCCAGCGTGCGGATGCCCCGGAGCGCGTTCGCCGCGTCGAACGGCGAGGCCTGCCCGCCGGCGACGACGTGCCAGCTCCACACCGCGTCGATCAGCTCCGCCGGCCCGGCGATCACCCCGAGCAGTGCGTCGTTGTGCCCGGCCAACCCCTTGGTCACCGCGTGCAGCACCAGGTCGGCGCCCAGCTCCAGCGGCCGCTGAACGACCGGCGTGGCGAACGTCGAGTCGACCACGGTGAGCGGGCCGGGGATCGCCGCGACCGCCTCGATGTCGGTGAGCGACAGCGCGGGGTTGGCCGGGGTCTCGACGAAGATCAGCTGGGTGCGACCGGGCCGGACCGCGTCCGCGAAGGCGGCGGGATCGGTGCCGTCGACCAGGGTCACGTCGATGCCCAGGCGCGGGCAGTGCATCTCGAAGAGGGTGGCGGTCACCGAGAACACCTGCCGGGGCGCCACGATGTGGTCGCCGGACGAGCACAGGCCGAGCACGACTGCGCTGATCGCCGCCATCCCCGAGCCGAAGGCCAGCCCCGCCTCGGCTCCCTCCAGCTCGGCCACCGCATCCTCGAGATCGCGGACCGTCGGGCTGCCGAACCGCGAGTAGTAGTGCGCCGGCCGGGCCTGCCCGGCCATCTGCCGGTGCTCGTCGACCGAGGCCACCTCGTACGTGGTCGCCGGGAAGATCACCGGGGTGAGCGAGGCCCCGCTGTGGCGGCGGCCCGCGCGCACCGCCCGGGTGTCGGCTCGCCACGACCCGCTGCCCGCGGGGACCGCCTCGCTCTCGCGGACGGCCTCCCGCCCCGGCCCGGCCGGGTCGCCCCCCGACGCCGGCGGCGACGTTCCCTCGGGCGACCCGCCCCCGGGCGACCCCGCCTGCTCGGGCACCCCGGTCTCGTCAGGCATCCGACCCCTCCACGCTCCCGAGGAAGGGTTGCAGGATCTCCCCCACCTGATCCACCTCGATGAGGAACGCGTCGTGGCCGTGCGGGGTGTCGAGCTCGGCGTACGAGGCCGGCACCCCCGCCCCGGCGGCGAGATCGGCGATCTCCCGGGACTGGTGCGCCGGGTAGAGGATGTCGCTCGAGATGCCGACCGACAGCACCGGGGCGCGCAGGCGGGCGAACGCCGACTCGTAGCTCCCGCGGCCGCGTGCGAGGTCATGGAGATCCATCGCCTTGGTGAGGATGAGGTACGAGTTGGCGTCGAACCGGCGCACGAGCTTGTCGCCCTGGTACTCGATGTAGCGCTCCACCTGGAACCGCTGCCACATCGAGAAGCCGTCGACGGGCTCGACCACCTCGCGGCCGAACCGGGCGGTGAACACGTCGTCGCTCCGGAAGGTCATCATCGACATCATCCGGGCGGTCGATAGGCCCTCGTGGGGGCCGTCACCGGGGCTCGCGTCGTAGTAGTCACCTTCCCGCCAGCGGGGATCCAGGCGGATGGCCCGCCTGCCGCTGCTCCACCAGCCGATCTGGTGCGCGCTCGCCGCGACCGCCGTGGCGATCGGCATGAGGGCGCGCACCCGGTCCGGGTACATCACGCCCCACTCGAGCACCTGCATGCCGCCCATGGAGCCCCCGATCACGAGGGCCCAGGCGTCCACGCCGAGGTGGTCGGCGACGATCGCCTGCGTGCGCACCATGTCGCGGATCGACACCACCGGGAACCGGGACCCCCACGGCCGCCCGTCGTCGGGGTGGGCCGACGCCGGTCCCGTCGAGCCCTGACATCCCCCCAGCACGTTGACGCAGACGACGAACCAGCGGTCGGTGTCCAGGGGCCCGCCCGGACCGATCAGGCCGTCCCACCACCCGGCCGACGGGTGCCCGGTGACGACGCCGCCGGCGGCATGGCTGTCACCCGTGAGCGCGTGGCAGACGAGCACGGCGTTGTCGCGTGCCGGCGAGAGCGTGCCCCAGGTCTCGTACGCCAGGGTCACGCCGCGCAGCAGGCCGCCGCCCTCGAGCGCGAACGGCCGGTCGGCCGGCCGGTGGACGAAGCGCCGGTGACCCGGCGGGTCGCCCGGACGCCAGGCGCCGGTGACAGGCAGCGCGCTCGGGTGGGTGCGCCGCACCCCGGGCCTCGCCTCGCTCACCGGCAGCGCCTGCGCGCCCACGGGAGCCCGGGGCGCGTGGCCGCTGCCTGGTGCACGGGGTGAGTCTACGGTTCGGGCCATCTCGGTCTGCTTGGGTCGGTGGGCCCGGACGACCGGCGGCGCGCTCCTGGCGGAGCACGGACACTTGGTTGCTCACTACGAGCCGCATCCCCGGCGAGGCCGGGAGGCACCTTGGCTGTCCGGACCAGGTTGCCGGGCCCGCCATTGTCGGACGGCGGGCCGCTCCTGATGTCTGGCGCAAGACTAGCCGGTGCCGCAGGCCCGGCGCCCATCCGCCCGCTCGGCCGGTCCGGTGGCCGCCACGTCGGCGGGCAGCCGACCGTGCCACCAGCGGACCACGGTGTCGCCCTCGGGACCCAGCCCGTAGGCCGCGGCGGCGGCCTCGACGAAGCGACCGAACAGGCTCCGCTCGCCCCGACCCGGGCCGGCGGCCGCCGGTCCGGTGGTGGCCCCGCCCGACGGCGAGCAGCCCGACAGCCTGCGCAGCAGGTCCGCCGCCTCGCGCCACGCCCCGGGGTCACCCGGCAGGGGCAGCGCCGCGAGGTCGGGCGCCGCCACCCTGATGGCATCCCGGGCGAGCGCCGTGCCCGGGGAGCAGCGGGCGAGCCAGGCCGTCGCGGCCGGCGCGAGCACCGCTGCGGCCACCAGCCACACGTCGTCGGGCTCCCGGGGCACCAGGGCCACCACCGGGACCGACGGCACCCACCGACCCGAGCCGTCGACCACCGCCTCGAGCACGCGGGTCTGGCTGGCGACCAGGACCTTGGGGCCTGTGGTGCGGGCGATCCACCGGCGGGCCGCCCGGCTGCCGTGCCCGGCGGCGGCGTCCAGGTCGACCACCGGGGCCGCCCAGCGACGGCGCGCGTAGCGCACCGGCACGGTGGCCCACGTGGTCGCAGACCAGCCGATCGCACCGGACGTCACGAGGGCCGACGCGGCAAGATCGCCGGCATCGCCGGGGCCCCCGGCGAGGACATGGCGCTCGTGGTTCGTGGCCTCCCGGACGACGTCGGTCATCCCGTAGTACTCGTCGCGGAACCCGGCGATCACCTGCGCCCGGTCGTCCAGCCGACCGGCCGTCCTCGGGTCAACCCGTGGCAGGCCGATCGCCGCAGCGAGCCCCTCCCGCCAGGCATCCTCGCCCGGCGAGCCCGCTGCCGACGCCCTGGG
>JBKHJZ010000189.1:0-6057 GCA_046537875.1 Acidimicrobiia bacterium
GTCCCGGTGCTGGTCCCGGTGCTGGTCCCGGTGCTGGCCCCGGTGCTGGTTCCTGCTGTGGGCAGGGGCAGCGGGCGCGGCGCCGGCCCCGGCCTGGCGAGGACCGCCACCGCGACCGCCCAGGCCGCACCCAGCACGGCGCCGATCATCGCTCGCCCGCTCCGATGAGCCTGGCCATCCAGGCGGCGCCGGCCGCGTCGGCCGCGAGGCCGAGAGCCAGGCACGTCCACCCGGCGGTGGTGCCGAACAGGAACCGCCCGGCCGCGCTGCCGCTGGCGCCGAGGAGCACGGCGACCCCGAGCGGTGCGGCCGACAGGATGAGCGCGCTCCACCGCACCTGCGCCGCTGCGGCGTGTCGCTCGGCGGCCATCTGGGAGCGCTCGCGCAGGGTGGCCGCCAAACCGTCGACCGCCCGGGCCGGGGACGCACCTGCGCCGGCGGCCACGACGAGCACGGTGGCGGCGGCGCGGGTGCCGGGGTCGGGCCGTGTGGCGGCCCACGCGTCCAGCGCCTCGACCAGGGGCTGACCCTGGCGGGTGGCGGTGGCCACCGCGACGAGCTCGGCACCGAGGGGGTCGGGGAGCGACCGGCCCGCGTCCTCGATGGCGCTGGCCAACGAGGCGCCGGACCGGAGGGCGGCGGCGACCCGCTCGAGGCCATCGGGCAACTGGGCGGCGCGAGCGGCGCGTTGGCGCGACACCGCCAGCCACCGCCGGACCGGGATCGCGGCTGCGACGGCCACCGCGGCGATGACCGCACCCGCCGGCCCGAGCGCGAGCGCGGCGGCGAGCGCCCCGGCGGCGCCGAGCACGCGTGGGGAGTCGAGGTGTCCCGGGAGGGTCGGGCGCAGCGACGCTCCGTTGGGATCTGGAGCGGCGGCGAGTCGCCGCCGGGCGTGTCGCCCGGAGCACGCGGTGCGCCGGGCGATCAGCAGCACGAGCGCAGCGGCGCAGGCCCCGGCGGGGAGCGGTGCGGTGACGGCGAGCCCGGTCATGGTTCGGCGCTCCGGCGGCGGGCGCGCTGCAGCGGTGCGACCACCTGGCCGCCGGTCACCACGGGACGGACGCACAGAGTGCCATCGCCGTCGAGGCCGACCTCGGCCACGTCGGCGATCCGGCGGTGACCGCCGGAGCCGCGCTCGACGTGGACGACCAGGTCGATCGCCCCCGCGACGTGCTCCCGGACGGCGGCCAGCGGGACACCCGCCGAGCCGAGCATGGCGAGCGTCTCGATGCGGCGCAGGGCGTCGAGCGGACCGTTGGCGTGGCAGGTCGACAGCGATCCGTCGTGGCCCGTGTTGAGGGCCCCGAGCATGTCGAGCGCCTCGGGGCCTCGAACCTCCCCCACGACGATGCGGTCGGGCCGCATGCGCAGCGCGGCGCGGACCAGGTCCCTGATCGTCACCTCGGCCACACCGTCGGGGGCGGCGGGGCGGGTCTCGAGGCGGACCACGTGGGCGCCGGGCAGGCGCAGCTCGGCGGCGTCCTCGATGGTGACGACCCGCTCGCCCGGGGGCAGGTGGCCGCACATCGCGTTGAGGAGCGTGGTCTTCCCCGCCCCCGTGGCGCCGCTGACGACCGTGTTGGCGCGGTGGGCGACCGCAGCGCGGAGCACGTCGGCGACCGGAGCCGGGCAGAAGGCCCCGAGGGGCAGGTCGGCGGCCCCGAAGCGCCGGATCGTGACCGCCGGACCGTCGATGGCGAGGGGCGGCAGGACGATGTGCGCGCGGGATCCGTCGGCGAGCCGGGCGTCGACCACCGGGGTCGTGCGATCGGCCCGCCGCCCGAGTGGCGCCAGCACGCGCTCGACGAGGTGATCGATCGCCTGGGTGTCGACCTCGACGGCGGTGCGCTCCAGCCGGCCGGCCCGCTCGACCCACACCGGCCCCGGGCCGTTGATCATGAGATCGCTGACCCGGGGATCGGCCAGCAGCGGCTCGAGCACGCCGAGACCGGCGATGCGCGCCCGCACCCGGGTGACCACCCCGGCGATTCCGTCGGCGTCGAGGAGGGGGGCCTCGTGGCGGACGAGCCGGGCGATGGTGCGCGCGTCCACCACGCCCTCGTCGGCGGAGGACTTGCCGACCGCGACTCGGCCGACCGCGCCTCCGCCGTCCCCGCGTCCGCCGACCGAGCCTCCCTCGACCGCGCTCGCACCGCCGGCGCCGGCGTGCGCCGTGCCATCGCCGAGGGCGGGTCCGGCGTCCGCTCCCGACGATGCCTCGCCGAGCAGCCGCCGGTGCACCCGCGCGTCGAGCGAGCTGGCGTCAGGCGGCATCGCGCAGCCCCCT
This sequence comes from Acidimicrobiia bacterium, assembly GCA_046537875.1. Taxonomy (GTDB): domain Bacteria; phylum Actinomycetota; class Acidimicrobiia; order Acidimicrobiales; family VFJN01; genus JBKHJZ01. Next base: position 2,291 of record JBKHJZ010000189.1, read on the forward strand.
CTCCAGGGATCGGGGCAGGCGCCCGGCCAGCCCCGGTCCGTCGACGGCGCGGGCGACGGCCGGATCGAGCTCGACCTCTGCGACGACCCGGGCTCGGACCACCTGCTCCACGTCGTCGCGGGAGAGCACGCGCCCCGGCTCCCGCACGAGGACCACCTCGGTGGGGCGCTCGGCGAGGACCATCGCCCGGCGGAGGGCCAGGTAACAGGGGCGGATGACGAGCACCGACCGGTCGGCGGCGCGGACCAGCGACGTGGCCACCGGCCCACCGCCGGTGGCACCGGCACCGCAGTCGACCACCACCGGGCGGGGGGAGTCGGCCAGCATGGCGGTGAGCACCTCGGCGCGGTCCGGCACCAGGGCACCCCCACCCCGGGGCAGCAACCTCACCCCGGGCGCCACCTCGGTCTCGAGGCGGCGGAGCGCGTCGGCGGGGACGGTGGCGCCCCCGCCGAGCCAGCCGGCGACCCCGGGCGAATCGGGCTCGGGCACCCCGAGGACCGCCGGGGCGTCGCCTCCGAGGTCGACGAGCAGGGCGCCGCCCGGGGTGCGGCGACCGAGGAGCACCGCGAGCGTGGCGGCGACGACGGTGACACCGGCGCCGCCCTTCGCAGACCAGCACGTGACGAGCATGACGGGACCTCCGCAGGGAGCCGGGGGAGCGCCTGAGGGCGCGATGTCGCCGGCGCACGGCGGCTGGACGCTGCGGTGCAGGAGGGCGATCGGAGCAGCGCCCGCACGGGCGCGATCACACCGGGTGCAGCCACGGGGGAGGCCGGCGGCGAGGGCGGTGAGGGGGAGCGCGGGAGGGCGCGATCTCGCCGGGGTGCAACCACGGGAGAGCCCGGCGGCGAAGCCAGGACCGAACCCGACTGAGGCCGGATCCCGGTGGCCCGGGAACATATCCAGGGGGTGTGACAGCGTCAACAGTCCGGAGGGCCCTGTGTCGGATGACCGCCCGGGGGCTGCCGCTCACCCGGAGCCATGATCGATAGGGTCGCACCGTGCAGGCCGCCTTCTTCGATCTGGACAAGACGGTCATCGCCAAGGCGTCGATGGTGGCCTTCAGCGGCCCGCTCCACCGGGCCGGGCTGGTGTCACGCCGGATGCTGCTGCGGGCCGCGTGGGGCCAGCTCCTCTACGCCCAGTTCGGCGCCTCGCCGGCCAAGCTGGCGAAGCTGCGCGACTCGGTGCTGGAGCTCACGCGCGGCTGGGACCAGGTGGAGATCACCGAGATCGTGCACGAGGCCCTGGTCGAGGTGGTCGAGCCGATCGTGTACGAGGAGGCGCTCGACCTGATCCGGGCGCACCAGCGCGACGGTCACAAGGTGTTCATCGTCTCGGCGTCGCCGGAGGAGATCGTGGCGCCCCTCGCCCGGTACCTCGGGGCCGACGAGGCGATCGCCACCCGGTCGGAGCTCGACGGGGCCGGGCGGTACACGGGCCGCACGGAGCGCTACTGCTACGGGCCCGGGAAGGCCACGGCGCTGTCCGAGGTGGCCGACCGCGACGGCATCGACCTGTCCGCCTCACACGCCTACAGCGACTCGGCGACCGACCTGCCGATGCTCGAGGCGGTGGGGCACCCCGTGGTGGTCAACCCCGATCGCGAGCTGCTGCGCATCGCCCGGGCGCGCGGCTGGGAGGTGCGGCGGTTCGCCCGCCGGGTGCGGCTGCGCGAGCGCGTCCCGATGCCCGCCCCGCGCCACGCCGCCTGGGGTGGGGGAGCGGCGGTGGTGGCCGTGGGAGCTGCCCTCCTGGCCCGCTGGCTCTGGGAGCGGCGCCAGTCGCCGCCCGGCCGCAGGCGACGCTGAGACGCCGATCGGCCGGCGCGCCGAGCACGCCGGCCGGCCAGCGGCACGGGCCGCGCGGGTCTCAGAGAGAACGGACCTTCTTGGCCGCCACCGTGACCAGCGCGGCGAGCACGACGAGGAGCAGCAGCTTCTTCATGGGACGCGACTGTAGCGCTCCCGCCGCCGCCGGCCGGGCGGCGTGACCGGCCGGGGCCGCCCGCGGTTCACTTCGGGCCGGGCGCAGCCACGCTCTAATGTCAGCGCCCGTGTTCTCGTTGCGCTCGCCCCTGCCCATCCACCGGCAGGTGGAGCCACGTGCGATCGACCGGCGCAACCACCAGGTCCTCATCTTCTGCGGCCTCGTCGGCGTCGCCGTGGGGCTGCTGGTGGTGGCGCTGGAGCACGTCACGCTCGAGTGGGTCCTCGACCCGCTGGCCGACCGGCCGCTGTGGTTCCGGGCGGTGGCCCCGGGAATCGGCCTCGCGGTCGCGTGGGCCTGCCTCCGGTGGGTCTCCGGTAGCGCCTCACCCATCACCGCCGACGAGTACATCCGGAACTACCACGAGGAGGCGCACGAGCGGCTCTCCGGCCGCCCCGCGCTCGGGCGCGTGCTCGCCAGCATCGCCACCATCGGGTGGGGCGGCGCCCTGGGCCTCGAGGGCGCATCGCAGTACGGGGGCGCGGTCGTCGGGTCGTCGGTGCAGCACCGCTACGCCAGGTTCTTCTCCCGCGAGGACGCCAAGCTGCTGATGGTCGCCGGGGCGGCCGCCGGCATCGCCGCCATCTTCAAGGCGCCGGCGACCGGCGCAGTGTTCGCGATCGAGGTTCCGTACCGTGCCGATCTGGGGCGGAGGAACGTGCTGCCCGCCATGGTCGCGGCCGCCGCCAGCTACATCACCTTCGCGCTGGTCGACGGGACCGAGCCGCTGTTCCCGGTCGCCGGCGACACCGGCTTCGGGCTGACCGACCTGGGTGGCGCGCTGGCTGTCGGCCTCCTGTGCGGCCTGGGTGCACGCGCCTTCGCCGTGGGCCTGGAACTGGTGAGGCACCGGCACGTCGCCGGGGTGCCGACGGGACTCCGCATCGCCGCGGCCGCCGCGACGCTCGCCCTGCTCGCCTACCTCACCGAGGCCGCTGCCGACTCACCGCTGTCGCTCGGGCTCGGCTACGACGTCGTCGCCTGGGCCGCCGACCCGTCCCACGCCCAGTGGCTCGTCCTCGTGCTGCTGGTGGCCCGGGTGGGCGCCGTGCTCGCCACGGTCGGCGGGGGTGGGGTCGGCGGGTTGTTCATCCCGCTCGTGGTCATCGGCGCGCTCACGGGCCGCTTCACCAGCGGCGCGCTCGGCATGGCCGACTCCGGCCTGCTGCTGGTGGTGGGGATGGCGGCGTTCGTCGGAGCCGGCTACCGGACCCCGCTCGCCGCCGTGGTGTTCGTGGCCGAGACGACGGGCCGGCCCGCCCTGGTGGTGCCGGCGCTCCTCGCCACGGCGGCATCCCAGCTGGTCATCGGCGACGCCTCGGTCTCGTCGCACCAGCGGAAGGGCCGTCTCGGGCACCTCGAGCGCCGGTTCGAGTTGCCGGTCAGCGCGGTGATGCAGACCGATGTCCGCACCGTGCCCCCCGACGCCACGATCGAGGAGTTCCTCACCTTCCACCTCGTCGGCCACCGCCAGCGCGCAGTCCCTGTGGTCGAGGGCAGCAACCAGTACCTGGGGCTCGCCGTCCTCGACGAGGTCGTCGCCATCCGGCGGGAGGCGTGGGCGGGCACCGACATCCGCACGATCGCCCGGGTGGGTGCCGCGGTGGGTCGCACGACGTGGCTGGTGCGCGACGTCGTCCGCGCGATGGAGGAGGGCGACACCGACGTCCTCCCGATCGTCGACGGCGACGACCGTTTCGTGGGCGTCGTCACCACCGAGGACGTGTTGCGCCTGGACGAGATCCTCGAAAGAACCGCCGCCGCCCGCTGAAAAT
>JBKHJZ010000037.1:0-23120 GCA_046537875.1 Acidimicrobiia bacterium
CAATCCCGTTCTGGCAGCGACCGCTTCGCCCACCGCCACCCACCGCTGCCAGAAGCCTCCGAGCCAGCGGACTCGTGGCCGCCCGCGGCGGCGGGCCGCGTACAGTGCGGCCCCGTGAGCGAGCACCACCGGCATCACGGCGACCACGCCGGCGATCACGCCGGCGGTCCGGCCCGTCGGGACCGCTGGCCGGCCAAGGTGCTGACCGTGTCCGACGGGGTGGTCGCCGGGACGCGCGACGACCGCTCGGGCGCGGCGCTGGAGGAGCTGCTCGGCGAGACCGGGTTCGAGGTCGTGGAGCGGCGCGTCAGCGCCGACGGGCGGGACGCGGTGGCGGAGGCGCTCCGCGAGCTGGTGGACGGCTTCGCCGGTCTCGTGGTGACCACCGGGGGCACGGGCTTCGGTCCCCGTGACCTCACGCCGGAGGGCACGCTGGCCGTTGTGGAGCGCGAGGCCCCCGGGCTGGCCGAGGCCATGCGGCTGGTGAGCCCTCTCGGGCGCCTCTCCCGGGCGGTGGCGGGCACGGCGGGGCAGGCCCTTGTGCTGAACACGCCCGGGTCGTCCAGCGGGGCGGTGGAATGCCTCGGCGCGGTCATCGAGGTGGTGCCCCACGCGCTCGACCTCCTGGCCGGCGGGCGCCCCCACTGAGCGGCCGGGGGGCCCGGACCCTGGCGCCGGCGGGTGCAAGGTTCGGTGAACGTTCAGCCCTCCGGGAATGGCTCGGTCGAATCCCAGGCCCGACGCTTGCACAGAATTAGAACACGTTCTACTTTTGTGGCGGTGGGCCCCGCTACCGTGAGCGACGTGGTTGCGGACGCCATCGCGGTCGGGACGCCCGACGTCGACGAGCGGCACATGGCACGCGCGGTCGAGCTGGCCGCGGGCGTGCGAACCATCACCTCGCCCAACCCCTGGGTGGGCTGCGTGATCGTCACGGCCGACGGCCGTTCCGCCGAGGGCGCCACCCGCCCGCCCGGTGGCCCGCACGCCGAAGCGGTGGCGCTGGACGCGGCGGCCGACGCCGGCCTGGACCTCGCCGGCGCCACCGCCTACGTCACGCTCGAGCCCTGCAGCCACCACGGGCGCACGCCACCGTGCGCCGACGCGCTGGTCGAGGCCGGCGTCTCCCGGGTCGTGATCGGCCTGCTCGACCCCGACCGGCAGGTGGCCGGGCGGGGCTGCGAGCGGCTGCGCCGGGCCGGCGTGGCCGTCGACGTCGGCGTCGCCGCCGGCCCGGTCGCCGACCAGCTTGCGCCCTACATCGCCCACCGGACCACGGGACGGCCCTACGTGGTGCTCAAGCTCGCCGCCAGCCTCGACGGGCGCACCGCCGCTCCCGACGGCACCAGCCGGTGGATCACCGGCGAGGCCGCCCGCCGGGACGCCCACCGCCTGCGGGCGGAGAGCGATGCGGTGCTCGTGGGCGCCGGCACCGTCCGGGCCGACGACCCGGAGCTGACGGTCCGGCAGCTGCCCGGCCGCGATCCCCTGCGGGTCGTGCTCGGGACCGCGCCCCCGGGGGCGAAGGTGCACCCCTGCCTCGAGCTCGGCGGCGACCTCGGCGACGTCCTCGACGAGCTGGGCGGTCGGAACGTGCTGCAGCTCCTGGTGGAGGGCGGGGCCGGCGTGGCCGGGGACTTCCACCGCTCCGGGCTCGTCGACCGCTACGTGATCTACCTGGCGCCGGTGCTGTTCGGCGGCGACGACGCGGTCGGGTTGTTCGCCGGGCGGGGAGCCGCCACGATGGCCGACGTCTGGCGCGGCCGCATCGCAGCGGTCACGCCCGTGGGCGACGACATCCGCGTCGACCTGCATCCCCCAGCGAGGAGTCACTAGATGTTCACCGGGATCGTCGAGGAGCTCGGCGAGGTCGTGGCCGTGGACGGCCGGCGGCTCCGCATCGCCGCACGCACCGTGCTGGACGACGCCCGCACCGGAGCGTCGATCGCGGTCGACGGGTGCTGCCTGACCGTGGTCGAGCACGGCGACGGCTGGTGGGAGGCCGACGTGTCCGACGAGACGCTCAAGCGCACGACGCTGGGCGACCGGGCACCGGGCGACGCGGTCAACCTCGAACGGCCGGTGCGCCTTGCCGACCGCCTGGGGGGCCACCTCGTCCAGGGGCACGTCGACGGGGTCGGGACCGTGGTCGAGCGGGCCCCCGACCTGCGGATCCGCGTGCCCGGCGAGCTCACCCGCTACCTCGTCGCCAAGGGGTCCGTCGCAGTCGACGGCGTGAGCCTCACCGTGGTGGACGCGCTCGACGACGGCTTCACCTCGGCGGTGATCCCGCACACCGCGGACGTCACCACGCTCGGGCGGCGGGACCCGGGCGACCGGGTCAACCTGGAGGTCGACATCACCGCCAAGTACGTCGAGCGCCTCCTCGCCTGGACGGAGGCCTGACCATGCCGCTCACGAAGATCGAGGACGCGGTCGCCGCGATCGGCCGGGGCGAGATCGTGATCGTCGTCGACGACGAGGACCGCGAGAACGAGGGCGACCTCATCATGGCCGCCGAGGCGGCCACGCCCGACAAGGTGGCCTTCTTCCTGCACCACACCTCGGGTGTCATCTGCGCACCCGTCACCCGGGAGCGTGCCCGCGAGCTCGACCTGCAGCTGATGGTGGCCAACAACACCGAGACCATGCGGACCGCGTTCACGGTCAGCGTCGACGCCCGCCACGGCACGACCACCGGCATCTCGGCCCACGACCGTGCCGCCACCATCCAGGCGCTCGTCGACCCTGCCACCCGCCCCCCCGACCTGCTGCGGCCGGGCCACATCTTCCCCCTCGAGGCCCGCGACGGGGGCGTGCTCAAGCGGGCCGGTCACACCGAGGCCGCCGTCGACCTGGCCCGGATGGCCGGGCTCTACCCGGCGGGCGTGCTGTGCGAGGTGGTCAATGAGAAGAAGACCGACATGGCACGCCTCCCCGAGCTCGAGCGCTTCGCCGAGGATCACGGCCTGCTGCTCATCTCCATCGCCGACCTCATCCGCTACCGGCGCCAGACGGAGAAGCTCGTGAGGCGGGTCACCGAGGCCCGGGTGCCGACGCAGTGGGGCGACTTCACCTGCTACGCCTACGAGTCGACGCTCGACGGCACGGAGCACCTCGCGTTCGTGAGGGGTGCCGTGCAGGGGGAGGAGGACGTGCTGGTGCGCGTCCACTCCGAGTGCCTCACCGGCGACGTGTTCGGATCGCTGCGATGCGACTGCGGTCCCCAGCTCGCGGCCGCCCTTCGCCAGATCGCCGAGGCCGGGCTGGGCGTCGTCGTGTACCTGCGGGGGCACGAGGGGCGGGGCATCGGCCTTGGGCACAAGCTGCGGGCCTACAAGCTGCAGGACCAGGGGCACGACACCGTCGACGCCAACCTGGCCCTGGGGCTGCCGGTGGACAGTCGCGAGTACGGCATCGGCTCCCAGATCCTCGTCGACCTGGGCATCACCACCATGCGTCTCATGACCAACAACCCGGCGAAGTACGGGGGCATCGAGGGGTACGGGCTCGAGATCACCGACCGGGTGCCGTTGCTCACCGAGCCGAACCCCGAGAACATCTCCTACCTCCGCACCAAGCGCGAGCGCATGGGACACCTGCTGGAGGGGCTCGACGATGTGCTGTGAGCGCACGACCGGGGCGCCGCGGGGGGCGTGAGTGGCCGGCGAACAGGCGCGGGCGCGCGCACCCGAGGGCCTGGACGGGGCGGGGCTGCGCATCGGCGTCGTCCGGGCCCGCTGGAACGGTCACGTGGTCGACCGGCTCGCCGCGGGCGTCGAACGGGGGCTCAAGGCGCTCGGTGTCGTGCCCGACGACGTCCTCGAGGTGTCCGTCCCGGGGTCGTTCGAGATCCCGTTCGGGGCCAAGGCCGTCGCCGGGTCCGGCCGGGTGGATGCGGTGATCTGCATCGGGGCGGTGATCCGCGGGGAGACCAGCCACTACGACATCGTGGCGGGGGAGTGCGCCCGGGGGGTGCAGCAGGTCCAGCTCAGCACCGGCGTGCCGGTGGCGTTCGGCGTGCTCACGACCGAGGACGAGCGCCAGGCGCTGGCCCGCTCCGAGGGACCGGGGGGCCACAACGTGGGCGAGGAAGCGGCCGCGGTGGCGGTGGAGATGGGGCGCCTGGCCCGGGCGCTCCGCCCCGGGGGCGCGTGAGGGCGGGAGGTCCGGGCTTGGTGGACCGCGGCCCGGGCTGCGTACCCTCCACCACGTGCTGAAGCTCGTGCTGCCGAAGGGCTCGCTGGAGCGGGCCACGCTCGACCTGTTCGAGGCGGCCGACCTCACGGTCCACCGGTCCTCGGCGGTCGAGTACAAGGCGACGATCGCCGACCCCCGCATCGGCGAGGTGAGGATCCTGCGCCCCCAGGAGATCCCGCGCTACGTCGCCGACGGGCTGTTCGACCTGGGGATCGCCGGGCGCGACTGGGTCGAGGAGACCGGCAGCGACGTCAAGGTGCTCGGCGAGCTGCGCTACTCGAAGGCATCGTCGAACCCGTTCCGGATCGTGGTCGCGGTGGCCGAGGACTCGCCGTGGACGGCGGTGGACGACCTGCCCGACGGGGTGCGGGTGTCGACCGAGTACCCCGAGCTCACCCGGCGGTTCCTGGCCGAGCGCGGCATCGACGCCGACGTCCGGCTGTCCTACGGGGCGACCGAGGCCAAGGTGCCCGACATCGTCGACTGCGTGGTCGACGGGACGGAGACGGGCCGGGCGCTCCGGGCGGCGAACCTCAGGATCATCGGCGAGGTGCTGCCCAGCTTCACGGCGCTGATCGCCAACCGCGTGGCGTACGACGACCCCGCCAAGCGCCAGGCGATGCAGCAGGTCAAGGTCCTGCTCGACGGGGTGCTCGAGGCCCGCGGCAAGGTGCTGGTGAAGCTCAACGTCGGCGGGGCCGCGCTCGACGAGGTGATCCGGCTGCTGCCCTCGATGAAGGCGCCCACGATCTCGGAGCTCTCCGGCGACGGTGGGTACGCGGTCGAGACGGTGGTGGCGAAGACCGAGATCAACACGCTGATCCCGGCGCTCAAGGATGTCGGCGCCTCCGACATCATCGAGCTGCCGCTCTCGAAGATCGTCCACTGAAGCGGGAGAGACCGTGCGGCCGTTCAGCGCGACGACCGGGACCGTCGAGGCCTTCGACGAGGCGCGAGGCCTGGGCACGGTGAGGACCGACGACGGCACCGCGCTGCCGTTCCACTGCACGGCGATCGCCGACGGCTCCCGCACCATCGAGGTCGGCGTGCGGGTGCGGTGCCAGGTGGTGGCCGGACCCATGGGGCGCTGGGAGGCGGCCGGCATCGAGCCGGCGTGAGCCCCCACCCGACCCCCGGGTGTCAGGTGGTGTCGTCCCCGGGATCGGCGGCGGGCGTCTCCCCGGGACCGGAGTCCGCGGGACCCCCGGCGCCGGCGGCGCCGGGTGCGTCGGTGGGACGGTCGCCGCCCTGTGTCGCGGAGCCCGACTTCTCGACGTACGCCAGCCGGAGCTGGTGGAGCGCCTGCTTCAGCGGCTCGTGGGTCTCGCCGAGCCGGCTGCCGAGGGCGTCGACCACCGCGGCGAGGGCGTCGATGGCGACCCGGGCGTCGGCCAGCCGGGGCGCGGGCTGCGACAGATGCAGCGCTGCGAGCTCGTAGAACTGGAGCGCCTGCTGGCCGACCACCGGCCCCGCGGGGGCCTCGAGCAGCCGCGTGCGGGCCTCGTCCACCTGGCGGGCGTAGGCCTCGAGCTGCTCACGTTCCTCGGGCGACAGGTCCTCGGGTGAGATGTCCTCGGGTGAGATGTCCTCGGGGGCCCGCCCGCTCGCACGGGGAGGGGGGCCCGCACCGCTCTCGCCACCTGGGGCGCGGCGTTCGCCCGCAGGGCTGCCGGGTCGGTCGACGGGATGCTCGCCGGAGGGTGTCCAGATGCTCATCGTCCTTCAGGGTTCGTGTTGCCGGTGTGGACAGGGCGGCGCCCGCTGGTACCCTACGCCGGACAACGTGAATGGGAAGTGGGGCCGGACGGTTCCTGCGGGTTTCCGCATCGTGTCAGGTCCCCACCCGGCCACGGTCCGACGCCGTCGGGCAGGTGCGCCGGGTCGGTCGGATCGCAGGCGGGCTCGGCCCGTGGCGGACGTCGGCTTCCCGGCGTCCGCGCCGTGCTTTTCGGGTCCACCGGCCCGTCCCACGACGTGGGGGCAGTCCTGGCAAGCCATGCGTACGGAGGTGTCTGCGCATCGATGAGGAGTGATCGGCGATAGCTGCGCCGTCGAACAACGAGCCCCGGATCAACGATCGCATCCGGGCACGCGAGGTGCGCCTCGTGGGTCCGGACGGTCAGCAGATCGGGATCAAGCCGCTCCCCGAGGCCCTGGCTGTCGCCCGCAACGCCGACCTCGACCTGGTCGAGGTGGCGCCCCAGGCCAACCCGCCCGTCTGCCGGATCATGGACTACGGCAAGTACAAGTACGAGGCGGCGCAGAAGGCCAAGGAGTCCCGGCGCAAGGCCAGCAGCGTCTCGGTCAAGGAGATGAAGTACCGGCCGAAGATCTCCAGGGGCGACTTCGACACCAAGACCCGCAAGGTGGAGCGCTTCCTCGAGGACGGTCACAAGGTCAAGGTGACCCTCACGTTCCGGGGGCGGGAGATGCACCATCCCGAGCTCGGGAGGCGCATCCTCGACCAGGTGGTCGACGCCACCGAGCACCTCGGCCGGGTCGAGACCTTCCCCCGCCAGGACGGGCGGAACATGACCATGGTGCTGGCGCCCGACCGGAAGGCCCAGGCCGCGCACGAGCGGGCGAAGCGCCAGGCGGAGGCGGAGGCGGCGGGATCCGGCGGGCAGGCGCCGCCCGCACGGGGCGGGTCCAACACGCACGGCCCCGACAGAACATCACCCAACCCACCGAACGAGCGCTGACCCGGGAGCCGGGAGCCCACGGCGCTCGACGATCGAAGGTACCGCCATGCCCAAGATGAAGACCCACAGCGGCGCCGCCAAGCGCTTCAAGGTGACCGGCACCGGCAAGGTCCGGCGCCGCCAGGCAAACCTCAACCACATCCTCCGCAAGAAGTCGTCGTCCCGGAAGCGCCGGCTCGCCCGGCCCGACTCCCTGCACCCTGGCGACGAGGCCCGCGTGAACCGGATGCTCGGGCGCTGACCCGCCCGGTCACCGCCGTTCCGCCGATCCGCCCCCGACCGACGAGAGGAGCTCCCCATGGCCCGGGTGAAGCGAGCCGTCCACGCCAAGAAGAAGCGCCGCACCACCCTCGAGCGCGCGAAGGGCTACTACGGCAACAAGAGCCGCTCCCGCCGCGCCGCCAACGAGCAGGTGATGCACAGCCTGCAGTACGCCTACCGCGACCGCCGCGCCCGCAAGGGCGACTTCCGGCGGCTGTGGATCCAGCGGATCAACGCCGCGTGCCGCCAGCACGGGACGACCTACAGCCGCTTCGTGGCCGGGTTGCGCCAGGCGGGCATCGAGGTCGACCGCAAGGTGCTGGCCGACCTCGCCGTCACCGACGCCGCGGCGTTCGCCGCGCTGGTCGCCAACGCCACCGCCGCCCTGGAGGAGAGCGCGGGAGCCGGCTCCGCGTCGTCCTGACCCGCACCCCGATGACCGGGCTCATCGGCGCTCGACACCCCACGATGCAGCGGCTGCGGCGCCTCGCGAGGCGCCGCAGTGCGCGTTCGCGCGCGGGTGCCTACCTGATCGAGGGTCCCACCCTGCTGGAGGAGGCCCTCGACGTGCCGACGCCGACCGAACTGCCGGGTGCAGCGGTGCGCCCGCACGTGGACGAGGTGGTGGCCGAGCCCGGCTGCCCCGACGACCTGCTCGAGCGCGCGGCGGCTGCCGGGGCCACGGTGCGCCGGGTGGCCCCCGGCGCGCTCGCCCGGGTGACCGACACGGTCACCCCGCAGCCGGTCGCGGCGATCGCCCGGATCCCGGACATCGGGCTGGACGCGGCGGCTGCCTCGGCGGGGCCGCTCGCCCTGGTGCTGGTCGGCGTCGGCGACCCCGGCAACGCGGGCACGCTGCTGCGGTCGGCGGAGGCCGCAGGTGGTGGGGCGGTGATCTTCTGCGACGGTTCGGTGGATCCGTACGGGCCGAAGTCCGTGCGAGCGTCGGCGGGGTCGCTCTTCCGGTTGGCGGTGGTGCGCGACGCCTCGGGCGCCGACGCCCTCCGGGCCGTGCGCCGGGCCGGGCTGGTCACGGTCGGGACGGTGGTGCGGGGTGGGACCGCCTACGATCGACACGATCTGGCCAGGCCCACGGCGGTGGTCCTGGGCAGCGAAGCGCACGGCCTGCCGGGGGAGATCGCCGGCGCCCTGGACGCGGTGGTGGCGATCCCGATGGCCGGGCGGGTGGAGTCGCTGAACGTGGGCATGGCGGGAACGATCCTGTGCTTCGAGTCGCTCCGGCAGCGCCGAGCTCGCCACCCGCACGGCCGGCCCAATCAACTGGACGGCGGCTCGCACGAGAGGGCAGGGTGCACGGCGACATGATCGACGAGATCTCCCGCCACGAGCAGGAGGCGCGCCGCCGGCTCACCTCGGCGACGACCCTCGACGAGCTGAAGGTGGCCGAGACCGAGGTGCTCGGTCGCCGGGCGCCCCTGTCCAGCATGCGCCAGCGGCTCGGCTCGCTGCCGCCCGAGCAGCGGCGGGAGGCGGGGAAGGCGCTGAACGACGCGCTCGACGCCGTGGCGGCGGTGGCGGCCGAGCGCCGCGCCGCCCTGGAGGAGGCCGAGCGCACCGAGAAGCTGCAGGCCGAGCGCATCGATCTCACCGAGGTCCTGCCGGGGCCGCAGGCCGGGCACCTCCACCTCGTCACCCAGGCGATCGAAGAGCTCGAGGACACCTTCGTCGGCATGGGGTTCACGGTGGCCGAGGGCCCCGAGATCGAGAGCGAGTGGCACAACTTCGGGGCGCTCAACTTCCCGCTGGGCCACCCGGCACGCGACATGTACGACACCCTCTACGTCGAGTACGGCGCGCCCGGGACCACGCTGCTGCGCACGCACACCTCACCGGTGCAGATCCGGGTGATGACCGAGCTGCCGCCGCCGTACTACTCGGTGATGCCGGGGCGCGTGTTCCGCTCCGACACCGCCGACGCCACGCACATGCCGGTCTTCCACCAGATCGAGGGCCTCGTGGTGGACCGCGACATCACGTTCGCCGACCTGGCCGGCACCATCGAGGAGTTCACCAAGTCGTACTTCGGCGGCGCGTTCACCTCGCGGCTCCGGCCGTCGTACTTCCCGTTCACCGAGCCGTCGGCCGAGTTCGACATCCAGCGCCCCGACGGGAGCTGGCTCGAGCTGGGGGGCTGCGGCATGGTGCATCCCAACGTGCTCCGCAACTGCGGCCTCGATCCCGACGAGTGGCAGGGCTTCGCCTTCGGGTTCGGCATCGACCGCCTGGCCGCGGCGCGCCACGGGGTCGGCGACCTGCGCGACCTCTTCACCAACGACATCCGCTTCCTGTCCCAGTTCTGAGGGGCTGGGCCTCACACGAGGACACCCGATGAAGGTCCTGCTGTCCTGGCTGCGCGAGTTCGCACCCATCGAGGGCGACCCGGTCGAGCTCGGCGAGCACATGAGCGACCTCGGCATGGCGGTGGAGGCGCTCGACGTGCTCGGGGAGGGGTTCGAGGGCATCGTGGTCGCGCGGGTGCTCTCGACCAGGCCCCACCCCGACGCCGAGCGGATCCAGCTCGTCGACGTGGACGCGGGAGGCGGCGAGGTGCTCCAGGTGGCCTGCGGTGCGTTCAACATGGCGCCGGGCGACCTCGTCCCGCTCGCCACGGTGGGGACCACCATGCCGGACGGCCGGGAGATCGCCCGCCGCAAGATGCGCGGGGAGTGGTCGAACGGCATGCTCTGCTCGGCCCACGAGCTGGGGCTCGGAGGCGAGGGCGACCGGATCCTGATCCTGCCCGAGGGCCTTCCGGTGGGCGCGCCGTTCACCGAGGCGATGGGCATCGGGTCCGACGTGCTCTACGACCTCGAGGTGAACCCCAACCGGCCGGACGCCATGTCGGTGGCCGGCGTGGCCCGCGACCTCGCGGCCCGGCTCGGTGTGCCGTTCGCCCTTCCGGAGCCGGCGGTCGACGAGCTGCCGCCGGAGCTGATCCGCGAGGTGACGGTCGAGATCGCCGACCCGGACCTCTGCGGGCGCTTCGCAGCCCGCGTGCTGCGCGGCGTGGGCATCGGTGCGTCCGATCCGGCGATCGCCCGCCGCCTGACGCTGCTCGGCATGCGGCCGATCAACTCGCTGGTCGACGTGTCGAACTACGTGATGCTCGAGCTCGGGCAGCCCAGCCATCCCTACGACCTGGCCAAGGTGGCCGGCCGGGGCCTGCGCGTGCGGCGCGCCCGCCCGGCCGAGACGCTGGTGACGCTCGACGGCGTCGAGCGGACCTTCTCCGGCGACGACCTCCTGATCTGCGACGCCCACGACGCCGCGGTCGGCATCGCCGGGATCATGGGCGGCGCGAGCACCGAGATCGACGAGAGCACCACCGACGTGCTGCTCGAGATGGCGTGGTTCCGGCCCCTGGCGATCGCCCGGACCTCCCGGCGGCTCAAGCTGCGCTCGGAGGCGTCCGCCCGCTTCGAGAAGGGCTGCGACCCCGAGGTCATCGACCTGGCGTTCGCCCGCTTCGCCGAGCTCCTGGCGGGCGCGGGTGCCCGGATGGAGGCCGGCACGGTCGACGAGCGGGGCGAGCTGCCGTCCCGTGCGCCGGTGACGGTGCGGACCGGGCGGCTCAACCGCCTGCTCGGCACGTCGCTGTCGCCGGGCGAGATCACCGGGCTGCTGGCGCCGATCGGCTTCGCCGCGGAGCCCGCCGGCGACGGCGACCTGGCGGTGAGGATCCCGTCGTGGCGCTACGACTCCTCGACCGAGATCGACGTGGTCGAGGAGGTCGCCCGCATGCACGGGTACACGGCCATCGGCCGCCGGATCCCACCGTCGGCGCACGTGGGTCGCCTCACCGAGCGCCAGAAGGAGCGGCGCCGGCTGCGGTCCCTGCTGGTCGGCCGTGGCCTCTCCGAGGCGATGCCGCTGCCGTTCCTGGCGCCCGGTGACCTCGAGCGCTGCGGCCTTCCCGACGAGGGCATCAGGATCGCCAACCCACTGGTGGCCGAGGAGTCGGTGCTGCGCACGTCGCTGCTGCCCGGCCTGGTGGGCGCGCTCGGCACCAACGCCGCCCGCCGCAACACCGGCGTGGGGCTGTGGGAGATCGGTCACGTGTTCCGGCGTGGCAACGGCTCGGAGGCGCCGGTCGAGGCATCCGGCGGCAACGGCGACGACCGCGACACCCCGCTGCCCGACGAGCGTGAGTCGCTCGCGATCGCGCTCGGCGGGCAGGACGCCACCGACGCGGTCCACGAGTGGCGGCTCGTGGCCGACGCGCTGGGCCTCCGCGACGTCGACATCGTGAACGGCCCGGCCCCCGGCCTGCATCCCACTCGCAGCGGCCGGCTGGTGGCCGGATCGGGTGAGGAGGTCGGTGTGCTCGGCGAGATCGACCCGATGGTGCTCGAGGCGCACGGGATCGCCGAGCGCGTCGGGTGGATCGAGGTCGACCTCGACGCGGTGGCGCGGCTCCCGCGGGAGACCCACATCTACCGTCCGGTCAGCGTGTACCCGTCGAGCGACATCGACCTGGCGTTCGAGGTCGACGACGACACGCCGGCGGGTGCCGTGGAGTCCGCCCTGCGGCGGGCGGCGGGCGACCTGCTGGCCCACGTGCACCTCTTCGACGTGTACCGGGGGCCGGGCATCGGTGAGGGCCGGCGGAGCCTCGCGTATCGCCTGCGGCTCGACGCGCCCGACCGCACCCTCACCGACGACGAGGTGGCGCAGGTGCGGTCCGCATGCATCCGGGCGGTGGAGTCGTCCCACCCCGCCCGCCTCCGCGGCTGACAGCCCGACCGCCGTATTGCATGACTATGCACTGGCTCGTATGATGCGCCGGTGACCTCGGTCGGCATCATGGGGGCGTCGGGATTCGCCGGCGCCGAGCTGCTGCGGCTCTGCGCGCACCACCCGGAGCTCGAGGTGCGGGTGGCGACCGCCGAGAGCCAGGCGGGCACCCGGGTTGCCGACCTCTATCCCAGCCTCGCGGCCGCCTACGGCGACACCAGGTTCACGCCGGCGGACCCGGTGGCGTGCGACGGGCTCGACCTGGTGTTCCTGGCCCTGCCGCACGGGGCCTCGCAGGACCTGGTGGGCGAGCTCGACGGGCGGGTGGGCGCCATCGTCGACCTCGGCGCCGACTTCCGCCTCGCGGATCCGGCGCTCTACCCGCTCTGGTACGGGCGCGAGCACTCGCGGCCCGACCTGCTCGGTGGGTTCGCCTACGGGCTCCCGGAGCTGTTCCGGGACAAGATCGCCGGCGCCACCCGGGTGGCCGCCCCCGGCTGCTACGTCACCACGGCGGTGCTCGCGCTGGCGCCGCTGCTCCGGGCCGGGCTGATCGAGCCGACCGGCATCGTGGTCGACGCCGCGAGCGGCGTCTCGGGCGCCGGCCGGCCGCCCCGGGAGTCGACGACCTTCTGCGCGGTCGACGAGGACTTCACCGCCTACGGCCTGCTGACGCACCGGCACACACCCGAGATCGAGCAGGGGCTCGGCGCGGCGGCCGGGGAGCCGGCCCAGGTGCTGTTCACGCCGCACCTGGCACCGATGAACCGGGGCATCCTGGCCACGTGCTACGCGCGGCCCACCGCGCCGGCCGCCACCGACGACCTGATGGCGGTCGTGCGTGGCGCCTGGGCCGGCGAGCCCTTCGTCGTACCGGTCGACCGGCCCCCGTCGACGAAGGCCACGCTCGGCTCGAACAGCGTGCACGTCTCGGCGGTCGCCGACGGGCGCACGGGGTGGGTGGTCGCGCTCGCCGCCCTCGACAACCTGGTCAAGGGTGCGGCGGGCCAGGCCGTTCAGTGCGCCAACCTCATGCTCGGCCTGCCGGAGGGCGCGGGCCTGACCACGGCGGGCATCTACCCGTGAGCGTCGTCGCCCCCCGGGGGTTCGTGGCCGCGGGGGCGGCCTGCGGGATCAAGGCGGCGGGCCTCCCGGACCTGGCCCTCGTGGCCACCGACGACGCCGCCCCGGTGCCCGCGGCCGCCGTGCTCACCCGCAACCAGGTGGTCGCCGCCCCGGTCACGACCACCCGCCGTCACCTCGCAGCGACCGGCGGCCGGGCCGCAGCGGTGGTGCTGAACAGCGGTAACGCCAACGCCGCGACCGGGGCGCAGGGAGACGACGACGCGGCCCGCATGTGCGAGCTGACGGCGACCCGGCTCGGCTGCACGCCCCAGTCGGTGCTGGTGTGCTCGACGGGCCTGATCGGCTACCCCCTCCCGATGGCGGCCGTCGAGGCCGGCGTGCCCCCGCTGGTCGCGGCCCGGGGCGGCGAGCCCGACCACGCCACCGCCGCCGCCCGGGCGATGATGACCACCGACACCCACCCGAAGGAGACCGCCGTCCGGGGCGACGGCTTCGTGGTGGGCGGGATGGCCAAGGGTGCCGCGATGCTCGCGCCCGACATGGCGACCATGCTCGCGGTCCTGACCACCGATGCCGCGGTGGACCCTGCTCCGCTGCAACGCCTGCTCCGCGAGGCGGCGGCCGGCAGCTTCAACACCGTGAGCGTCGACGGCTGCACCTCGACCAACGACACGGTGATCGTGCTGGCGAGCGGGCGGGCCGGTGCTGTGGCGGAGGCGGCCCTCGGCAGCGCCCTCGCCGACGCCTGCCTCGACCTGGCGATGCAGATGGTCGGCGATGCCGAGGGGCACACGAAGGTCGTGCGGGTCCGGGTGACGGGGGCCGCCAGCGACGCCGACGCCGACCGGGCGGCCCGGGCGGTGGCCGACAGCCAGCTCGTGAAGTGCTCGTGGTACGGCGAGGATCCGTACTGGGGCCGGGTCGCCAGCGACCTGGGCGCGGCGGGGATCGATCTGGATCCCGGTGCGCTGACCATCGCCTACGGCGGCACGGTGGTCAGCAAGGGCTGCGTGGCCGTGCCGCACGACGAGGCGGCGGTCGCCGACCACATGGCGGGGGAGCACCTCGACCTGCACTGCGACCTGGGGCTGGGCAACGGTGCGGCGCAGATCCTCACCAACGACCTGACCCACGCCTACATCGACGAGAACAAGGCCACGTCGTGAGCCCGACCGATCCCCGCCGCCCACCGGTCCTGTCGCCCCCGATCGGGGACCGACCACCGTCGCCGTCGCGACGTCGCGACGGCGGCTCCGCAGCCGCGGCGCCACGCGATCACCACCCGGGCCCGGACGTGGAGGGAGACGCGGCCGCGGCCCACGGACGGGTCGAGATCCTCCTCGAGGCGCTGCCGTACATCCAGCGGTTCCGGGACGCGGTCGTCGTCGTGAAGTACGGGGGCAACGCGATGGTCGACCCGGCGCTCGGCCGCGACGTCGCCGCCGACGTGGTGCTCCTGCGGGCGGTGGGCCTGCGACCGGTGGTCGTGCACGGCGGCGGCCCACAGATCAGCGCGCTCATGGCCCGGCTCGGCAAGGAGCCGGAGTTCCGGGACGGGGTCCGGGTCACCGACGCCGAGACCGTCGACATCGCCCGCATGGTGCTCGCAGGCAAGGTGAACCGGGAGATCGTCGCGGCCATCAACGTCCACGGCCCGCTCGCGGTGGGCCTGTCCGGCGAGGACGCCGGCCTCATCGTGGCCAGCGCCCGCAACCCCGACCTCGGATTCGTCGGCGATGTCCGCTCGGTCAACCCGGCGATCCTCGAGCGCCTGCTCGCCGAGGACCTGATCCCTGTGGTGTCGACGATCGGGTCCGACCGCGCGGGCCAGGCGTACAACATCAACGCCGACACGGTGGCCGGTGCGGTGGCCGAGGCGCTCGGCGCCGAGAAGGCGATCTTCCTCACCGACGTCCCGGGGCTGCTGGCCGACGTCGACGACCCGGCCAGCCTCATCAGCCACACGACCGTCGCCGAGCTGCAGGCCATGATCGACGATGGCCGGCTGGTGGGCGGGATGATCCCGAAGGTGGCGGCCGCCGTGCACGCGGTGCGGGGCGGTGTGGGGTCGGTGCACCTGCTCGACGGGCGGGTGCCGCACGTGGTGCTGCTGGAGCTGTTCAGCGACGAGGGGATCGGCACGATGATCACGGCAGGCGAGAGCCGCGAACCGGGGAGCGCCACGATGGGCGCGGCGCCGCCGCCCGAGGCGAAGGGAGCGGGCACGTGACCGGCGCCACCACGGGCGGTCCCGGCTCGGAGACCGACGCCGTGACCGCCAGCACCGCTGCGGCGGGGTCGGGCCCCGCCACGGCGGCCGGCGCCTCGCCGCTCATGCCCACCTACCCGCCACCCCCGGTGACCTTCGTACGCGGCGAGGGCTCCTACCTGTACGACGCCGGCGGCCGGCGCTACCTCGACTGCCTGTCGGGCCTGGCGGTGACGTCGCTGGGGCATTCCCATCCCACGGTGGCCGACGCCCTGAACGCGCAGGCGCGGACGTTGCTCCACGTGTCGAACCTGTTCGGCACCGACGTGGGGCCGGAGGTGGCTCGGCGGCTCGACCGGCTGATCGGCGACGACGACGCGGCGGGCGGCCAGGTGTTCTTCTGCAACTCGGGTGCCGAGGCCAACGAGTGCGCGCTCAAGCTGGCGCGCCGCGCCGGCGGGCGGGGTCGCCACGTGGTGGTGTCCACCTACGGCAGCTTCCACGGGCGCACGCTGGCCACGCTGCACGCCACCGGCCAGCCGGCGAAGCACGAGGCGTTCCAGCCGCTGCCCGAGGGGTTCCGCCACGTGCCGTGGAACGACCTCGACGCCCTCGCGGCGGCGATGGACCCCTCGGTGGCCGCGGTGCTGGTGGAGCCCGTGCAGGGCGAGGGCGGCGTCAACCCGGCGAGCCCCGAGTACCTGCAGGGCCTGCGCCGCCTCTGCGACGAGCGGGGTGCACTGCTCATGATCGACGAGGTCCAGGCCGGCCTCGGCCGCACGGGCCGGTGGTTCGGCTTCCAGCACGCCGGCGTCCGGCCCGACGTGGTGACGATGGCCAAGGCCCTGGGAAACGGCGTACCCGTCGGTGCCTGCTGGGCGGACGCCTCGATCGCATCGGTGTTCGAGCCGGGCGATCACGCGACGACGTTCGGCGGCCAGCCCCTGGCCATGTCCGCGGCGCGCGCCGTGCTCGACGTGATGGTGGCCGAGGACGTGCCGGCGCGGGCACGCCGGGCAGGGGAGCGGTTCGTCGCCGGGCTCGCCCGGATGCCGGGCGTGGCCGGGGTCCGGGGCCTCGGGCTGCTGCTCGGCGTCGAGCTGGCCGGGCGTGACGCCCGGGAGGTCGCGGCCGAGCTGCTGGTGCGCGGCCTGGTGGTCAACGCGGTCACGCCCACCGCCCTCCGGCTGGCGCCGTCGCTGCTCATCGCCGACGACGAGATCGACGAGGCGCTCGGGCACCTGGCCGAGGTGCTGCGATGAGCGGGCCGCTGGCGGTGTTGCACGGGGAACGTGGGAGTTGCGGGCGATGAGCGTGCGGCATCTCCTCGAGATCGACGACCTGTCCCCCGCGGAGCTGAGCGAGGTCCTCCGCCGGGCGGCGGCGCCGTCGGTCCACCGCCCCCTGGTGGGCCGGACGGTCGGCCTCTACTTCGAGAAGCCGTCGCTGCGCACCCGGCACTCCTGCGAGGTGGCCGTGGTCGAGCTGGGCGGCCACCCGGTCACGTTCCGCCACGACGAGGTGCGCACCGGGGACCGCGAGCCGGTCGCCGACATCGCCCGGGTGCTATCGGGGTACCACGCCGCGCTGGGCGCACGGGTCTACGACCACGGGATGCTCGAGGAGCTCGCCGCGGCGGCCGGCGTGCCGGTCGTGAACCTGCTGTCCGACCGGGGGCACCCGTGCCAGGCGCTGGCCGACCTGCTCACCATGCGCGAGGAGGTGGGCGAGCTCGACGGGGCGTCGCTGGCGTGGGTCGGCGACTTCAACAACGTGGCCAGGTCGCTGGCCATCGGCGCCACCCTGCTCGGCATGAAGGTCCGGCTGGCGTGCCCACCGCAGTACGGTCCCGACGACCTCGACCTCGACCGCCTCCGCCGGGCCGGCGGCGAGCCGGTGGTGACGATCCGTCCCGAGGAGGCGGCTGCGGGCGCCGTGGCGGTGCACACGGACGTGTGGGCCTCGATGGGCCAGGAGCACGACGCCGAGCGGCGCCGGCGCGACTTCGAGGGTTTCGCCGTGGGCGACCGGGTGATGGCCGCGGCGGCGCCGGGGGCCGTGTTCATGCACTGCATGCCGGCCCACCGGGGCGAGGAGGTGACCGCGTCCGTGGTCGACGGCGCGCAGAGCCGCATGATCGTGCAGGCCCACAACCGCCGCCACGCGTTCCGGGGTCTGCTGTCCTGGTTGATCGAGGAGGCCTCCCGGTGACCGTGGGCCGTTCCGCGAGCCGCGACATCGGCCGGGCGCCCCGCCCGCTCGCCAAGCCGCAGCGGCAGCACCGGGTGGCGCAGCTCCTCGCCGAGCACCTGGTGACCAGCCAGGCGCAGCTCGTCGACCTCCTGGCCGACGAGGGGGTCGCGGCGACCCAGGCCACGGTCTCGCGCGATCTCGAGGACCTGGGCGCCATCAAGGTGCGGGTGGCCGGGGGAGAGACCGTCTACGCCATCCCCGAGCTGCCGACCGAGCAGCGGGCGCCGGGCGACCACCTGCGGCGCGTCTTCAGCGACTGGGTCGTGGAGGTGGCGCACTCGGGGAACCTGGTGGTGCTCCGCACGCCGCCCGGCTCGGCGCACGTGGTGGGCTCGGCGCTCGACCGGGCGGGCCTCCCCGGCGTGCTGGGCACCGTGGCGGGTGACGACACGCTGATCGTGGTGGTGGCCGAGGACACCGGGGGATCCGGCATGGCCGGCAGGCTGCGGGACCTGGCCGGGCTCTGACCGGGGATCCGACCGAACGAGAGGAAGCGACGACATGGCCAAGCGAGTGGTCCTCGCCTACAGCGGTGGGCTCGACACGTCGGTGGCGGTCCGCTGGATGATCGACAACCTCGGTGCCGAGGTGATCGCGCTCGCCGTCGACGTCGGCCAGACGTCGGACGACTGGGAGGTCGTGCGCCGGCGGGCCCTCGCGGCCGGTGCGGCCGAGGCCATCGTGGTGGACGCACGCGAGGAGTTCGCCCGCGACTACTGCATGCCCGTCCTCAAGGCGAACGCCCTCTACGAGGACAGGTACCCGCTGGTGTCCGCGCTGTCGCGGCCGCTCATCGTCCGGCACCTGGTGGCGACCGCCCGGCAGCACGGCGCCGACGCCGTCGCCCACGGCTGCACCGGAAAGGGCAACGACCAGGTGCGCTTCGAGGTGTCGACCCGGGCGCTCGCCCCCGACCTCGAGGTCGTGGCGCCGGTGCGGTCGTGGGGCATGACCCGCGAGGAGGCCATCTACTACGCCTACGATCACGGCATCCCGATCAAGGCGACGAAGGAGAACGTCTACTCGATCGACGACAACCTCTGGGGGCGGGCGATCGAGTGCGGCGAGATGGAGGACCCGTGGGCGGTCCCGCCGCCCGGGGTGTGGTCGCTCACCGAGCCCTCGGCGAGCGAGCCGGTCGACGTGGTGGTCGGCTTCGTCGAGGGCGTGCCCACGTCGCTCGACGGCGAGGAGCTCACGCCGGCCGAGCTGGTGGCGCGTCTCAGCGGCCTGGTCGGCTCCTACGGCTGGGGCCGCATCGACATGGTCGAGAACCGGCGGGTGGGCATCAAGAGCCGGGAGACGTACGAGTGCCCGGCGAGCCTGGCGCTGATGCTGGCACACGCCGATCTCGAGTCGATCTGCCTGGAGCGCGATCTCGCCCGGGAGAAGGATCGCATGGCGTCGCGGTACGCGGAGCTGGTCTACGACGGCCTCTGGTTCAGCCCGCTGCGCCAGGCGATGGACGCCTTCATCGACGAGAGCCAGCGGTCGGTCACCGGCGAGGTGCGGCTGCACCTGTCGCCCGGGTCGTGCCGGCCGACCGGTCGCCGCAGCCCGGCGACGCTCTACGACTACGGGCTGGCCACGTACGACGCGGCCGACAGCTTCCGCCACGAGGACAGCGAGGGCTTCGTCCGGCTCTGGGGCCTTGGCATCGAGCGCTGGTCGCACGTGCAGGGCCCGGGACGACGGTGAGCACGCTCTGGCACGGCCGGTTCGCGGAGGGCCCCTCCGACGACCTGCTCGCGTTCACGGTCAGCCTGCCCTTCGACCGGCGGCTCGCGGCCGACGACGTCGCCGGGAGCCGCGCGCACGTGCGGGCGCTGGCGCGGGCGGGGATCGTCAGCGACGAGGAGGCCGGGATCGTGCTGGCGGCGCTCGACCGGGTCGAGGAGGAGCTCCGGTCGGGAGACCTCTCGATCGAGCCCACCGACGAGGACATCCACACGGCCATCGAGCGGCGGGTGACGGCGCTGGCCGGACCGGCCGGGGCCAAGCTCCACAGCGGGCGCAGCCGCAACGACCAGGTGGCCACCGACCTGCGGCTCTGGACCAAGCGGGCGATCACCGACATCGCCCGGCGGGTGGTGGCCCTCCAACGGGTGCTCGCCGAGCGGGCGCACGAGGCCGGCCCCGCCTACCTGCCCGGCTACACGCACCTCCAGCGGGCGCAACCGGTGCTGCTCGCCCACCACCTGCTCGCCCACGGCTGGGCGCTGGGTCGCGACGTGGACCGGCTGCTCGACTGCCGTCGTCGCCTCGACGTGTCGCCCCTCGGGGCCGGCGCCCTGGCCGGGTCGTCGCTGCCACTCGACCCGGACACCACGGCCAGCGATCTCGGCTTCGCCCACCGGTTCGAGAACAGCCTGGACGCGGTGAGCGACCGTGACTTCGTGGCCGAGGCGCTGTTCGCACTGAGCCTGCTGGCGGTCCACCTGTCGCGCATGGGCGAGGAGATCGTGCTGTGGACGAGCGAGGAGTTCGGCTTCGTCCGGCTGGACGACGCATATGCGACCGGGTCCTCCATGCTCCCCCAGAAGAAGAACCCGGACATCGCCGAGCTGGCCCGCGGCAAGGCCGGCCGGGTGATCGGCGACCTGACCGGGATGCTGGCGACGCTGAAGGGGCTCCCCCTCAGCTACAACCGCGACCTGCAGGAGGACAAGGAGCCGTTGTTCGACGCGGTCGACCAGCTGATGCCTGGGCTCGGCGCCATGGGGGGCCTGTACGCCACGGTCACGTTCGACGTCGAGCGCATGCAGGCGGCCGCCGACACGCCGTACGCCGCCGCCACCGACCTCGCCGAGCTCCTCGTGGAGCGCGGGGTCCCGTTCCGGGACGCCCATGCGCTGGTCGGGGCGCTGGTCCGCGACAGCCTCGAGCGGAAGGTGCCGCTGCGCGAGCTGGTCGAGGCCCATCCCGACCTCGGGAGCGAGGGGGCGGCACTGCTCGCGCCCGGGAGCGCGGCGGCCCGCAGGACCACGCCGGGGGGCGCCGGGCCCGACCCGGTGGCCGCCCAGCTCCAGCGGTTCGAGCGGACGATCGACGCGGTGGCCGAGCGGCTCGGGTAGCGGCCGGTGGCCGAGGGCAGCGGGGGTTCGGGGTTGGCGGCCGGCGGGGCGCCCGGCGGGGGCCCGGCGGCCGCCGGCTCGCTCGGTGCACCGTTGCCCCGGGAGTTCTACCGGCGTGACCCGCGGGACGTCGCCCCCGAGCTGCTGCACAAGGTGCTCGTCCACGGCGGTCGCTCGGGCCGCATCGTGGAGGTGGAGGCGTACTGCGGTGGCATCGACCCCGGGAGCCACACCTACCGGGGGATGACCGAGCGGAACCGCACGATGTTCGGTCCCCCCGGCGGGCTCTACGTGTACTTCACCTATGGCATGCACTGGTGTGCCAACGCGGTGTGCGGCGAGCGGGGGATCGGCGTGGCCGTCCTGCTGCGGGCGCTGGCCCCGCTGACCGGGCTCGACGAGATGCGCATCGCCCGACCGCGGGCGAAGCGGAACCGCGATCTGTGCAGCGGCCCGGCCAAGCTGTGCCAGGCGCTCGGCCTCGACCGCACCTTCGACGGCGCCGACCTGGTCACCGGCGACCGCGGCGTGACGATCGTCGACGACGGCACGCCCCCACCGACGTGCCCGGTGCAGACCACCCGCGTCGGCCTGCGCAACGGGGCGGAGCACCCCTGGCGCTGGTACGTCGACGGCGACCCGAACGTCTCGCGCCCCGCCGCACGAGCCGGCGGTCGCAGATGACCGGGTAGCGTGCGGCGCCGTGCCCGCCGTCGCCGCCCATCGTCCGTGAGCGACGCGGTCGGCACCGCGCGGGGCCACGTGCTCGCGGCCCTTCCGGGCGACCGCGAGCACGAGCGTCACCGCCGGCGGATCCTCGAGCTGATCGACGGGCATCCCGACGTGCTCGACCGGAGCTGCCAACCCGGTCACCTCACCGGCTCGGCGATGGTGGTGGACCCCGCCCGCCGCCGGTTCGTGCTGATGCTGCACGCCAAGCTCCGCATGTGGCTGCAGCCGGGTGGCCACGCCGACGGCGACGGCGAGCTGCCGCAGGTGGCGCGGCGCGAGGCCTCGGAGGAGACGGGCCTCGACGGCCTCGCGGTGGTGACCCCGGCGATCGACCTCGACGTGCACATGGTTGGGCCTCCGCACGGCCCGCACCTGCACCTCGACGTCCGCTACCTGGTGGTGGCCCCGCCGGGCGCAGAGCTGCGTCCCAACCACGAGGCGCTCGACATGCGGTGGGCGACGATCGACGAGCTCGGCGGCTACGGCGTGGACGCCGCCACCGTGCGGCTCGCTTATCGGGCGCTCGCAAGGGTCGACGACCTGGCCGCCCGGGGCGCCCTGCCGCGGGTGTGACCTGCGCCGTCCACGTACCGGCCGGTCCGTCGGGGAGCTCCGGCCCCGGCGGCGATGCGCAGCTGCTGCGGGCTCATCCGCCGCGAAGGCGCGCGATGTCGGCGTCCACCATGGTGCACACCAGGTCCTCGAACCCGGTGCGCGGCGTCCACCGGAGGGCCGCGATGGCCCGGGAGGCGTCGCCGACCAGCAGGTCGACCTCGGCCGGCCGGTGGAACCGCTCGTCGGTGACCACGTGCTGCCGCCAGTCGAGGCCGACGTGGCCGAACGCCACCTCGCACAGCTCCCGTATCGAGTGCGTCTCGCCGCTGGCGACCACGAAGTCGCCCGGCTCGTCGAGCTGGAGCATCCGCCAGATGGCCTCGACGTAGTCGGGGGCGCTGCCCCAGTCCCGCCGGGCGTCCAGGTTGCCCAGCCGCAGCTCGCCGGCGAGGCCGAGCCTGATGCGGGCGACGCCGTCGCTGACCTTCCGCTCGACGAACTCGAGGCCGCGCCGCGGCGACCCGTGGTTGAACAGGATGCCCGACATCGCGAAGAGGTCGTAGCTCTCCCGGTAGTTGACGGTGATCCAGTGGGCGAACACCTTGGCGACGCCGTAGGGGGAACGGGGATGGAAGGGCGTCGTCTCCGTCTGGGGCACCTCACGCACCTTGCCGAACATCTCCGACGAGCTCGCCTGGTAGAAGCGGATGTCCGGGTCGATCTGCCGGATCGCCTCGAGCATCCGCAGGGCGCCGAGCGCGGTCACCTCGCCGGTGAGCACGGGCTGCGAGAAGCTGGTCACCACGAAGCTCTGGGCCGCCAGGTTGTAGACCTCGGTGGGCCGGTGCTCGGCGACGATGGCGTTGAGGGAGCCCTGGTCGAGCAGGTCGCCGGGGACCAGCGTCAGGCGGTCCTGGAGGTGTGCGATGCGCTCGAAGCTCACGGTCGAGCTGCGGCGGACGATGCCCACCACCTCGTACCCCTTCTCCAGCAGCAGCTCGGCGAGGTAGGAGCCGTCCTGGCCGGTGATGCCGGTGACGAGCGCCCGTCGGATCGGTGCCATGGCGTCCCTTGTACCGGCGGCCGGGCGACATGTCTGCTCAGAGCGTGCGCGGATGGGAACCTCAGCTTGGCTCAAGGTGGTCAGTGCTGCTCAGCGGCCTCGCTGTCGGGCCGTGGCTCACGGTGCAAATTCCGTACGGTTCAGCGTCCACATCCGTCCCATTCGCTCGGCCTCCAAGCCACTGAGCATCTCGACGGAATCGTTCGGACGCCGGGTCGCGAAGCTCCGCG
>JBKHJZ010000190.1:0-6027 GCA_046537875.1 Acidimicrobiia bacterium
CCGGCGTCGATCGCGGCGGCCGCCCACACGGTGGGCAGCATCGGGCCCGGGGCCACCGAGCGACCCAGCTCCTCCAGCACGACCGCGAGGGCGCCGTACCCGTGCCCCCCGCCGCCAGCGTCCTCGGGGACGGCGAGGCCCAGCCACCCCAGCCCGGCCAGCTCGTCCCAGAACGGGGGCAGCGCCTCGACCTCGGCATCGACGGCCGCCCGGGCGACCGCCCTGGTGCAACGCTCGCGCGTGAACCGGCGGGCGACCTCCAGGAGCGCCTGGTGATCCTCACCGATGGCGATGGTCACGCGCGGATGCCGAGGAGCTCGAGGACGTTGTCGCGCATGATGGCCCGGGTCTCGGCCTCGTCGAACGACGGGATGTCCTTCACGAAGTCGGTGGGCTCGGGGAGGCCCTCGGTGTGGGGGAAGTCCGAGCCGAACAGCAGCCGCTCCACGCCCAGCTCGTCGCGCAGGCGGGCCATGTCGTCCTCGTAGTACGGCGCCACCCACACCTGGCGCGTGAACTGCTCGACGGGATGGTCCGTGAACGAGAACGGCAGCTTCCCCCAGGCGTCGCGCAGGTTGCGCAGCAGGTCGGGCACCCACATGGCGCCGTTCTCGATCGACGCCAGCTTCAGGCCGGGGAACCGCTCGAGCACGCCGTGGCAGATGAGCGCTGCGAACGTGTCGGAGATGGCGCGGTCCTGGAAGGCCACCAGGGGGAAGGCCGCGTGCTTGAAGCCCTCGAACCCGCCGCCCGCGTGCTCGTCGCCGGTACGCCAGTAGCCGCCGTAGTGCCGCACACCGCTGAGCCCGGCGTGGAGGGCGAGGGGCACGCCCGACTCCGCGATGAGGCCCCACACCCGGTCGAACTTGGGGTGGCCGGGTGACACGTAGCCCCCACCGCCGTCGGGCACCGGGCCGGGGATGGTGACGAGGATCCGGGCGCCGGCGTCGAGCACCCTCTCCACCTCGGCCGCCGCACGCTCGGGATCGGCGAACGTGATCACCGGGGCCGCGTAGAGCCGGCCGTCGCCGCGGTCGTAGCCCCAGTCGTCGTCGAGCCACCGGTTGAACGCCTCGAAGGCGGCATGGAGCGCCGGGATGTCGCGCCGGAGCGCCTCCTGCATGCCGACGCCGAGCGTGGGGAACAGCAGCGCGCCCTCCAGCCCCTGCTCGTCGAGCAGCCGGACGCGGGCGTCACGCTGACGGTAGGCGGGGTACCGGTCGAGCGGCTCGAGCTCGCCGAACATCGTCTTGAGGTCGAGCCCGCCCTCGTTACGTCCCCGGAAGTAGTCCTCGAGGCTGCCCGGCCGGGCGATGGGGTCGAACGTGGGATTGGGGATGAACTTGTTGATCTTCCCCGCCACGAGCAGCCGCTTCTTGCCGTCCACCACGGCCCACTGCATGCACCGCTTGGCCATCGACCGGTCGATGTGGCGGGTGAACGCGTCCTCGGCCTCGTAGTAGTGGTTGTCGGCGTCGAAGGGGCGGAACCCGAGGTCGGGCATGCGCGGGATCGTAGTCTTCCCTGGGAACTTCTGACAGTCGTGTCAGGTACTGTCCGCGCATGGTCGTGGACGGATGGGTGAACCTCTTCCCGCAGGCGTTCGCCGCCGACTGGCTGGCGAAGGAGGAGCAGCGTGGGGTGGTCGAGCTGTTCGGTACCGACCTCGCCAAGGGCCCCGGCGCCGAGGACCTGCTGCAGGCGATGGACGACGCCGGCATCGCCACCGGCGTCCTCACCGCCGGTCTCAGCGACCCCGAGCGGGCGCACCGGCGGGGCGGCTACGCGGCCGAGGACATGGTCGCGGTCGCCGAGCAGCACCCCGGCCGGTTCCTCGTGTCGGCGGCGGTCGACAGGGCGGGCCGCCCCGTCGAGAACTGCCGCCGTGTACGGGAGCTCGCACGGCACCCGCAGGTGGTGCTCGTCCGGGTGACCCCGCTGGTGGAGCAGTACGAGCTGAACCACCGCCTGTACTACCCCGTGTACGCCACGTGCGCCGAGCTGGGGCTGCCGGTGTCGATCAACATCGGCGTCCCCGGCCCCCAGGTGCGGTCGCGCTGCCAGGACCCGGTGCTGCTCGAGGACGTGCTCATCGACTTCCCGGACCTCACCGTGATCGGCGCCCACATGGGCCATCCCTACGAGGCCCTGCTGATCCAGTACATGCTCAAGTGGCCGCAGCTGCACCTGATGACCTCGGCCTACCTGGCGACCTACATGGATCCGGCCCTGGTGCGGTTCATGGACTCCTCCCGGGGGAGGGGCCGGGTGCTGTTCGCGTCGGACCACCCGGTCATCCCGGCGGGGAGGGCGCTCGAGGCTGCGCGGGCCCTGCCGCTGTCGGAAGCGGGCATGGACGAGTTCCTCGGGTCGGCCGCCCGCAGGATCCTCACCCGATAGCGCGCTCCCCCAGGCGGCGCCGGAGGTCCTCCTCGAGCTCGCGCACCGCGGGACCTGCGGCGGCCTCCTTGAGCGCCCGGAACCGGGGGAACCCGGCGTCTCGCTCGGCGTCCCACTCGTCGGCGAAGGTGCCGGACGCGATGCGGGCCACGATGTCACGCATCGGGCGTGCGAGGTCGAGGTGGGCGAACTCGGGGCCCCGCGACAGCTGGCCGTACTGGCTCGCCGGGGAGTGGTGGTCCATCTGGGCCGCGTAGCCCTCGAGCCGCAGCAGGCGGTAGGTGCGTTCCACCTCGCCGGACAGCACCAGCTCGGTGACGATCGCCTCGAGGGGGATTCCCTCGTCCAGCATCACCTCCACGAACGACTCCGACACCCGGCGCAGCGCCGGTGCCAGGGCCTGCTCCACGGCGAGGTCGAGCACGGCCTCCTGGCGGGGCGTCAGCTCGATGGCACCCTGGCGCAGCCCGCCGATGGCCTTGGCGATGGCGAGCACCCGTTCCCGGGCCCGCCCGGTGACGTCGCGGTGCACCCCCACGGCGCTGATGAAGCCGACCCCCTCCTGGTAGCAGCGGCGCACCTCGGGACCGAGCATCCGGGGGGCCACGAGGCCGACGTCGCAGTCGAGCGCGAGACGGTCGAACGCGAGGGTGTAGCCGCTGGCCACCACCACCAGCGCGTCGGGCGCCGGGGTGAGCGGCAGACCCGGGATGGCGTCGTCGGGCACCAGGACGCAGATGACGTCCGCCGACGACGCGGCGTCGAGGTCCCGGGTGGCGAAGCCGTCGGCCTCGGCCTGTCGGCGGGTGTCGTCGGCGCGCACGCACACGCTCACGTCGAGGCCCGAGTCCCGCAGGTTGAGGGCCCACGGCCGGCCCTGGTTGCCGTAGCCGACCACCGCCACCGACGAGCCGCGCAGCTCGTCGACGTCGGCGTCGCGCTCGTGGACGATGACGGTCACCTCGACCCCTCCCTCTGCTCCTCGGTCTGCCGGTCGAGGGTGACCACCCGCACCGCCCCGTCGGCGCGAACGTCGATCCCCGCCAGGTCGTCCAACTACGTTCCTCCCCGTGGACGGCGCACCGAGGCTAGCGATCGTCACCGGCGGCAGCGGCGGCATCGGCCTCGCCGTCGGGCGGCTGCTGGTCCAGCGGGGGTACGACGTGGTGCTCAGCGCCCGCACCCCGTCCAGGCTGCGGTCGGCCGCCGATGAGATCGGCGCCCGGTGGGTGCCGGCCGACAGCGCCGACCCTGCGGCCGTCGCCGCGGTGGTGGAGGCCGCGGGGCGGGTGGACCTGCTCGTGCACGCCGCCGGGACGATGGCGGGGACCTTCGTGCGCAGGGAGTCGGTGGAGACGTTCGACTCGGTGCTGCGCACCAACCTCACGTCGGCGTTCGTGGTGGCCCACGCAGTGCTCCCGGCGATGCCGGCCGGTGGCCGCATGGTCTTCCTGTCCTCGAGCTCCGCCCACGCGCCGCACCCGGGACGGTCGGCCTACTCGGCGTCGAAGGCGGGGCTCAACGCCTTCGCGCTCGCCCTCGCCCGCGAGGTCGAGCGCGACGGCATCGCCGTCCACGTCGTCACCACCGGTCCGGTGGCCACCCCGATGCTCGACGAGGTCCGCTTCCCGATGCGAACCCTGGACGTGGACGACGTCGCCCGGACCCTGGTGTGGCTCGACACGCTGCCGCCCAACGTGGTGCTGCCCGAGGTGGAGCTGTCGTCGGTGGACACCGGCCCGTTCGCGCCCGAGCCGTTCGTGCCCGAGGCGGCGCGTGCCCTGGGCCGCACCGAGCTGTGATCAGGCGAGCAGGGCGAGGAGCTCCTCCCGGCTCGGCCCGGGAATGGCGAGCGGGTCGCCGGCCGCGGCCTCGACCTTGTCCCAGAGGCCCGGACGGGAGAACACCTCGGCAGGTGGGGCGAGGCAGGTGACCGTCTCCAGGACGGCCCGGAACACGTCGGCGTCGTAGAGCATGGCCCGGGCGGCCGGCTCGTACTCCGGTGGAACCGGTGGGATCGTGCGCACGCTGTCGGCCCGGCCCTCCCGGACCGCGGCGAGCTGGTCCAGACGCTCCTGGTCGGCGGCGAGCTGAGTCCAGTACCAGGGGGCGAGCTCGGTCTCGGTGACGTGGTCCCACTCCGCGGCGAAGGCCTCGGGATCGTCGAGCGAGGAGCGGACGACATCGCGCAGCCGGCGGGCGTGCATCAGCCCGACCGACAGGCCACGGCCCGCCGACGGGTTGGTGCAGGCCCAGGCGTCGCCGACCGCGGCGAGCCCGGTGACGACCGGGCGGCCGTCGATGCCGAAACGCCGGTAGCGGTCGAGGATGCCGCCCATGGGGAGCACGTCGGTGATCGGGTCTCCGTCGAGCCAGTGCGCGTGCATCGGGCAGGCGCGCACCACCTTCTCGAACACCTCCGGGTCACGGAACCGCTTCAGTGGCTTGTCGCCGCTCGGCGCCCACAGGGTCACCGACCAGGTGGAGTTGTCGCCCGGCAGGGTGAGGACCATGAAGCTGTTGACCGGACACACCTGCGGGGCGACGAGCACGGGGATCTCCGGTCCGCGGAAGTACCGCGTGTAGTAGGTGAACCCGCACTCCTGCGACCGGGTCTCCGGTCGCTGCGCCCCGATCTCCTCGAGCCAGTCGCTCGTCGGGGAACGGCGACCCATCGCATCGATCACCAGGTCGGCTCGGATGTCGCCGTCCGCGCAGCGAACACCCGCGACGTGGGGCACACCGTTCATCGGGTCGCCCGCGAGCAGCCCTGTCACCTTCGTCCCCCGGCGCACCGTCACGGCTGGTTCTCTCTCGGCCGCCCGGGCGTGGACGAGCTCGACCATCGGGCGGCGCCCGGTCACGAACCGGAACCGTTCATCACCCGGTCGTGGGTCCCGATCGGTGATGAACGGAGGGAGGGTGGCGAGGAGATCGACCTCGGTTCCGCCGGCGTCCACGAGCCCCTCGAGCACGTCGGGGAGCTCCTCGCGGAGCACCTCGTTGTAGCCGGGGAACAGGTTGTGCGGCTGCCGGAACTGCGCGACCCCCGCTCGCTCCCACTGATCCCAGGCGTCCTCGGGGGTGGCGGGGGGCTCCGACGGATCACGCTCGAGCAGGGTCACCTCGTGGCCGTCGCGTGCGAGCAGCACGGCGCTCGCCAGGCCGATCACGCTTCCGCCGCAGACGACGATCTCAGCCATATCGTCCGCCTCCCGTCGTGCTGAGTGCGCGTCAGCGACAACGATCGCGCTATGCTTTGACGCGTGTCAAGGAATAGGCGCCCGAACGTGGCCGGCGAGGCGACCCGGCGCCGGATCCTCGACACGACGTGGCAGTTGGTCGTCGAGCAGGGCATGTCGGTGTCGATCAACGAGATCGCCGACGCGGCCGGAGTCACCCGCCAGACCGTGCACTTCCACTTCGGGTCCCGCGCCAGCCTGCTCGTCGCCATGGCGCAGCACCGCGACGAGGTTGATCGCATCGGTGCCCGGTTCCTGGAGGCCCGCGCCGCCCCCACCGCGCCCGCCGCGCTCGAGGCGACGGTCCGGACGTGGCTCGCCTACGTCCCCCACATCCTCCCGGTGGCACGCGCCCTGTACAACGCGGCCGCCACCGACGAGGACG
>JBKHJZ010000191.1:0-6000 GCA_046537875.1 Acidimicrobiia bacterium
CGACTGGGCTGCCTCCAGCGGCGTGACCGGGGCGCTCGGCGACGTCCGGCCGGTGGGGCGCGCACCCGTCGCGGCGAGCACCCCGGCATCGTCCCGCAGGTCGTCGAAGACGATCATCTCCTCGACCGGACCGTGCCCACCGGGGCCGCCCGCGGCGCCGACGCCGGCGGCGACGGCCACCCCGTTGACGGCGCCGACCGCATTGGCCGCACCGACCCCGTTGACGGCGCCGACTCCGTCGACCCAGCCCTGGAACCGGCCGTCGAGGTGGCCCTCGAACCGGCCGTCGAGGTGGCCGTCGAACCTGCCACCGTGCGCCGCGCCCGGCCGGCCGGTCCCGGCCGCCCTCGCCCGAGCCGCGGAGGCTCGCCGGCCGGGGGCCAGCGGAGCGTCACCGTAGGTCGAGCCGTAGGCGCTGTCGTCGTAGACCGGCGTCATGCGCTCGAGCGACCACAGCCGCCGGTTGAAGGATGCGATCGACGCGGTGGGCCGGGCGTCACGCCGGTTCTCCACCCACTGCGGGACCAGCACCGCCGCCCAGATCACCCCGAGGAGAAGGAAGACTTCCACGGCACCACGCCTCCGGCCAGTTCCTGCTGCGACCGTACAGGTCGCCGGCCTCGCGCGGGTGGATGGTCGTCAGATGTCGAGGTCGGGGTCGACGCGCGCGAGCCCTCGAATGCCGGGCAGGTCGATGCGGAGAACCCTCAGATGTCGAGGTCGGGGTCGACGCCGTCGTGGCGCCGGTAGGTGCCGCTGCGGCCGCCGGTCTTCTCCCACAGGGCCACCTCGCCGATGACCATGCTGCGATCGACCGACTTGCACATGTCGTAGATGGTCAGGCAGGCCACCGAGCAGGCGGTCATCGCCTCCATCTCGACCCCCGTCCGGTCGACCGTCTCGACGTGCGCCTCGACCTCGATGTAGTCGTCCTCGATCCGGAAGTTCACCAGCACGGATCCGACCAGCAGCGGGTGGCACAGCGGGATGAGCTCCGGCGTGCGCTTGGCCGCCTGGATGCCGGCGACCCGGGCAACCGCCAGCACGTCGCCCTTGTTGATGGCGCCCCGCGCCACCAGCGACGTCGTGTCGGACCGCATGTGCACGCGCCCCCGGGCGACCGCCCGTCGGTGGCTCGGCTCCTTCGGGGTGACGTCGACCATCCGGGCTCGTCCGAGAGGGTCGAGGTGCGTGAGCCCGCGTTCTGACATGCAGGACAGACTAGTGCTCGCAGCCACGGCTGGCGCCCACGACACCCTCCGGCGACGCCCGAACGACCGGCGGTTCCCGAACTGCCCCCCGCCCCCGGCCCCTCACGCCACCGGCAGGTCGTTCGTTGGACGCCTCAGCCGCCGATCTGGCTCATGCTGCGGCGGGGCCGTACGAACGTGACCTGGCCGATCATGTGGCCCGCCCACTTGTCGGCCACGCAGCCTCGCACGGCCTCGTCCAGGTCGGCGTCGGATGCGCCGGAGCGCAGCAGCGCCCGCAGGTCCACCTCGTCGACCGCGAACAGACACGAGCGCAGCTGGCCGTCGGCCGTCAGCCGGATGCGGTCGCACGACATGCAGAACGGGCGGGTCACCGACGGGATCACGCCCACCTCGCCCCGTCCGTCGCGGTAGGCGAACCGCTCCGCGGGCTCGGGACCCCGAACGATCGGGTCGACGGGGAACACCTCGCCGATGGCGTCCAGGATCTCGGCCTGGCTCACCACCGCCTGCTCGCGCCACTGCTCCTGGGCATCGAGCGGCATCCACTCGATGAACCGAACCGTCACACCCCGGTCGCGACCGAAGGTGGCCAGGTCGACGATCTCGTCGTCGTTGACACCCCGCATGACGACCACGTTGATCTTCACCGGGTCGAGGCCGGCCTCGACCGCGGCGTCGATGCCGTCGAGCACCCGGTCGAGCTCGTCGCGGCGGGTCAGCTCGACGAAGCGGTCGCGGCGCAGCGTGTCGAGCGAGATGTTCACCCGGCGCAGGCCGGCCGCCCGCAGGTCGGTGGCCATCGAGCGCAACGTGGCGGCGTTGGTGGTGAGCGCCAGGTCGAGCGGCCGACCCGGTCGGCCGTCCGGCCCGGGCACCCGCAGCGCGGCCAGCTTCTCCACCAGCACCGGCAGGTGAGCCCGCACCGTGGGCTCACCACCGGTGAGCCGCACCGCGTCGATGCCGAGGCGGTCGACGCACACCCGCGTGACACGCTCGATCTCCTCGAACGTGAGCACCTCGGAGCGGGGCAGCCAGGTCATGCCCTCCTCGGGCATGCAGTAGGTGCACCGGAAGTTGCAGCGATCGGTGACCGAGATGCGCAGGTCGCGATGGACGCGGCCATAGCTGTCGGTCAGCGGCTCGATCGCCATCGGTGCCCAGGCTAGGGGGTAACAGCCCGCAAGGCGGTCCGCACCGTCGCCGGCTCGCCCAGAAGGATCACCTCGACGGCGTCACCGGCCACCACGCCGTCGCCGTCGGGCAGTACCACCAGGCCGTCGGCACGGGCGAGCGCCGCCAGCTGGTGCGACCCCTGGCCGCCGGCCGACCGCGCCTCGAGCACGCCCCCCTCCCCGGCGGTCACCACGGCACGGGCGAAGTGGACCTTGCCGTCCGGCCGGCGGGCGAACCGCTCGGTGGCCCGCGCGGACAGCCGTGGGCGGTGCAGCCGGTCGTCCGCCACCCCGGACAGGCGGCGCAGGCCCGGCCGGGCGAACAGCTCGAAGCTCACGTGGGCGGACACCGGGTTGCCCGGCAGGCCGAACACCGGCACCCGCCGGCCGTCGGCCCCGCCCGGCGCCGGCAGCGTCCCGAACGCCAGCGGCTTGGCCGGCCGGATCGCCACCTGCATCCACCGCATGTCGCCGATGCGGTCGAGCACCACCCTCACCAGGTCGATGTCGCCCATCGACACGCCCCCGGACGACAGCACCGCGTCGCACCCCCCGACGCCGCGCTCGATCGCACCGGTGATCGCGGCCTCGTCGTCGGGCACCGGCCCGAGGTCGACCGCCTCGAACCCCGCCTGCGCCACCAGTGCCAGCAGCATCGGCCGGTTCGAGTCGCGGATCTGGCCGGGCCGCAAGGGCGCCGAGCCCTGCACCAGCTCGTCACCGGTCGACATCACGCCCACCCGCGGACGCGGATGCACGCGCACCTCGGTGACCCCGAGCGAGGCCAGCACGCCGATCCGCGCCGGTGTGAGCTCGTCGCCGGCGGCGAGCACCTCGTCGCCCGGGCGCACGTCCTCGCCGGCCTCCCGCACGTGGTTCCCCGGTGGCACCCGCTCGAGCAACTCGACCGCGGCGCCGCCATCGAGCCGCCGGGTCGCCTCGACCATCACCACCGCGTCGGCGCCCTCGGGCATCGGGGCCCCGGTGAAGATGCGCATCGCCTCGCCCGCGGCCAGCGGGCGCGCCGCCGGGCTGCCGGCGGCCACCTCGGCGACCACCGGCAGGCGCACGGGCGCGTGCGCCACGTCGGCCGCCCGCACCGCGTAGCCGTCCATGGCCGTGTTGGCGAACGGGGGCACCGCGTCGCCGGCGACGACCGGCTCGGCCAGCACCCGGCCGCGCGCCTCGCCCGAGGGCATCGTTGTCGGCGGCAGCGGGGCGCAGCCCGCCAGCACCGTGCCGATCGCCTCGTCCAGCGGGATCATCGCCCCACGCTCCCGGCCGCGACCCCCGCGACCGCCGCGACCGCCGGACCCCCCGCGCCTACCTCGACCACCTCGACCTCCGGGACGTCCACAGGACCCGCAACCGCGTCGACCACGTGGATCGCCCCGACCAGCTCGACCACGCCGATCACGGCTCCGACCGGCCCGGCGCTCGCAGCAACCCCCGGCGGCTCACCACGTCGGCCAGGAACGAGCCGAACTCCGGGCCGATGTCGTCGCGGTCCAGCGCCAGCTCCACCGTGGCGCGCAGGTAGTCGAGCTTCTTGCCGATGTCGAAGCGCCCCACCTCGAACACGTAGCCGTAGACCGGTTCCTCCTCCAGCAGGATCGCGATGGCGTCGGTGAGCTGGATCTCCCCGCCGACCCCCGGCTTGGTGCGCTCCAGGGCCTCGAAGATTCGCGAGGTGAACACGTAGCGCCCCATCACGGCCAGGTCCGACGGCGCCTCCTCGGGGGCCGGCTTCTCCACGATGCCCCGCACCCGCACCAGCCCGTCGTCCACCGGCTCGACGTCCGCACAGCCGTACGAGGAGATCTCCTCGAGCGGGAACGACTTGAACGCGACGATCGACGCACGCCGCCGCTCGTACGCGGCGATCATGTCCTGCAGCACCGTCGACCGGTCGTCCATGATGTCGTCGCCCAGCATCACCGCGAACGGCTCGTCGCCCACGTGCTTGCGCGCCACCGAGACCGCGTGGCCCAGCCCGAGCGGCTCCCCTTGGCGCACGTAGTGGATGTCGGCCAGCTCGGCGAGCTCGCGTATCTCGCTCAGCTCCCCCTGCTTGCCCGACGCCTCGAGCGACACCTCCAGTTCGATCGACCGGTCGAAGTGGTCCTCGAGGCTGCGCTTCCCGCGCCCGGTGATGATCAGGATGTCGTCGATCCCGGCCCGGACGGCTTCCTCGACGACGTACTGGATGGCCGGCTTGTCGACGACCGGCAGCATCTCCTTGGGCTGCGCCTTGGTGGCCGGGAGGAACCGGGTGCCGAGACCAGCGGCCGGTATGACGGCTTTGCGGACGGTCGTCGCCATGGGCGTGAGAGCCTCGCGTGTCGTGTGGCTCGGGTGTCGTGTGGAGAGGGGGACGGCGGTGGGGCCCGTCCCGCCGGAGTCCGCCCGGTCCGCAGGGTCCACCGGGTGGGTCGGGTCCGCCGGGCGTCGGCCGGCACGGGAGACCGTAGATCGGTGCGCCCGCCCACGGCGAGCGCGCGCGGACGCACACGCCGCCGGCGCCGTCAGTCGGGAAGCCCCACGCCGTGCTCCTCGCCCCGCAGCAGCCGGCGGATGTTGCCGGCGTGCCGCGCCACGATCACCACCGCGCACAGCACCAGCGCGCCGACCTCGGTGGCCGGCGATCCGGCCACGGCGGCACCCAGCGGGAGCCCGACGGCAGCAGTGATCGACCCCAGCGCCACCACGCCCGTCATGCGGGCGACAACCGCGAACGCCAGCGCCGCGCCCAGCAGCGGAAGCGGGAACAGCACGGCCGCCATGCCGGCGCCGGTGGCCACGCCCTTGCCCCCGTGGAACCGGCGGGTCACGGGGGCGACGTGGCCGAGCAGGGCGGCCACGCCGCAGGCCACGCCCAACCCCCGACCTCCCACCGCCCAGCCGGCGCCCGCCGCGAGCGCGCCCTTCAGCACGTCGCCGGCCAGGGTGACGGCCCCCGCCCTCCGTCCCGCCGTGCGGTAGACGTTGGTGGCCCCCGGGTTGCCGGAGCCCGCCGCGGTCGGGTCGACACCGCGCCGCCGCCCCACGACGAGCGCGGTCGGGAGCGTCCCCACCAGGTACGACCCGGCGAGGACGCCGAGGATGACCACGGGGTGCGTGGCGGCGAGCACGGCCACCCGATGCTACGACCGGCCGCTCACCGGATCGTGGCGGGTGGGGGTCGGCGGGCGGTACGCTGGCACTCGCACCGCGCGAGTGCTAATCCACCCGGCACGCACGGCGCTCGCACCAGACCCACACGCCAACCCTGCCGGCCCGGCCACCGGGCCGCCGAGCCCACCGGAGCCGCAATGCCCACCTACGAGTACCGCTGCAAGGACTGTGGGGAGCACCTCGAGGTCGTCCAGGCCTTCACCGACGATCCGCTCACCGAGTGCCCTGCGTGTGCCGGCACCCTGAAGAAGGTGTTCCGCCCGATCGGCATCGCGTTCAAGGGCTCGGGGTTCTACAGGAACGACAGCCGGGCGGCGTCTGGCGGCGGCTCCCGCTCGTCGAAGGGCCGTGCCCCGTCCGAGCCGTCGGCGAACGGCTCGTCCGACTCGTCGACCGGGGGATCGTCCGACTCGCCGGGTGGGACGTCGTCGTCCGACTCG
>JBKHJZ010000192.1:0-5981 GCA_046537875.1 Acidimicrobiia bacterium
GACCGGCTCGTCGACGGTGATCTCGTCTGGGATGCCGTGGTGGCGGTGGAGGACACAGGGACGGTCGAGACGATCTTCGACCTGGAGGTCCGGCCCGGGGGCCGGAAGATCGAGAACTTCCTTGCGGGCCACGGTGGCGTGTTCGTCTCGAACACCGCGGGCTTCGTCGACGCCGGGTTCAGCGGGCACATCACGCTCGAGCTGTCGAACGTGGCGAACCTGCCGATCACGCTCTACCCGCGCATGAAGATCGGCCAGATCAGCTTCCTGCGGATGACGACCCCGGCCGACCAGCCGTACGGCGCCGGGCGGGGATCGCGGTACCAGGGCCAGCGCGGCCCCACGCCCAGCCGCTACTGGACCAACTTCCAGGAGTAGCCGGCGGGGGCGGATAGAACGAGCGCTCGCAGCCTCAGTCGTTGACCGCCAGCCGGCGGGCGTCCCGCTCCTCCAGCGCGTCGAGCACGTGCATCGAGATGTCGGCCACCCGGAGCTCCTCGTCCTCCTTGCCGGCGGCCTTCGCACCGTCGTCGATCATGATGTAGCAGAAGGGGCACGCCACGGCGATGCGGTCGGCGCCGGTGGCGATCAGCTCCTGGGTCCGCTCCTCGTTGACCCGCTTGCCGACGGTCTCCTCCATCCACATGCGGGCCCCGCCGGCGCCGCAGCACATGCCCTTGGTGCCGTTGCGCTTGGCCTCCACCACCTCGACGCCGCCCAGGCTGCCGACCACCCGCCGGGGCGCCATGTAGATGTCGTTGTGGCGGCCCAGGTAGCACGAGTCGTGGTAGACGAGCCGCTCGTCGAGCCGGGCATCGGTCATGTCGAGGCGCCCCTCGGTGATCAGCCACTCGAGCAGCTGGCTGTGGTGGATCACCTCGTAGTCGCCGCCGAGCTGCGGGTACTCGTTGCCCAGCGTGTTGAAGCAGTGCGGGCACTGCGTGACGATCTTCCGCACCCCCATGCCGTTGAGTGTCTCGATGTTCTGCATGGCGAGCATCTGGAAGATGTACTCGTTGCCGGAGCGGCGGGCGGGGTCGCCGTTGCAGTTCTCCGACGGCCCGAGGATGGCGAAGTCGAGCCCGGCCCGCTGCATCAGCTTGGCCATGGCGACCGACACCCTCTGGTTCTTGTCGTCGAAGCTGCCGGCGCAGCCGACCCAGTAGAGGAACTCGTGGTCGAAGGAGTCGCCGGGCTCGACGATCGGCACACCGTCGACCTTGGACGCCCAGCTCGCCCGCTCGGTCTGCGCCATGCCCCACGGGTTGCCCGAGTTCTCCATCGCCCGGTAGGCGGTGCCCAGCTCGGTGGGGAAGTTCGACTCCATCAGCGACAGGTAGCGCCGCATGTCGAGGATCTTGTCGAGGATCTCGATGTTCACCGGGCAGATCTCGTCGCACGCCTTGCACGACGTGCACGCCCAGATCTCCTCGGGGGTGATGCGCTCGAACAGCGAGTCGGCCGACACCGTGATCTCGGGATCCATGCCGATCGGGGGCGACACCTCCGGCTCGCCGGTGCGGGCCATCACCTCCCCGGCCTTCAGCACGATCTCCCGGGGGTCGAGCGACTTGCCGGTGGCGTGGGCGGGGCAGACGCTGGTGCACCGGCCGCACATCGTGCAGGCGTCGGTGTCGAGCAGCTGCTTCCACGTGAAGTCCTCGACGCTCGACGCGCCGAACGTCTCGAGCTCGGTCTCCATCAGGTTCGGCAGCGCCTTCATCGCCCCCTTCGGGCGCTCCCGGTCGCGCAGGTACATGTTGAGCGGCGACGTGAACATGTGCCGGAGCATCGTCACCGGCAGGATCAGCAGGAACGCCCCGAACGCGACCACGTGGGCCACCCACCAGCCCTGGTGCCAGCCGGCCAGCGACCCGCTGCCCTCCACCAGCGTGGCGAGCGGGTAGCCGATCACCGACCAGCGCTCGAAGTCCGGGGTGCCGTCCAGCGCGATCCGGTACGCCTCGGCCCCGAAGCCGGTGAGGCCGATCGCCAGCAGAACGCCCAGGATCACCGCGTGCTCTGGCTTCGACTTGATGCGGATGCGGTAGGGGCGCTGGACGTAGCGGCGCACGATCGCCCAGCCGACGCCCACGACGAACAGGGCACCGGCCACGTCGCCGACCAGGGAGTAGCCCTGGTAGACGCCGCCGTGGAGGAACTTGGCGCCCTCCGGCAGCTGGTGGTTCACCTCCAGCACGGTGGTCACCGCGAGCAGCACCAGGAAGTTGAAGTAGATCAGCGAGTGCATGACGCCCGCGGCCGGGTCGCGCAGCAGCGTCTGCATGTACACGCCCGCCCGGAAGTCACGCAGCCGGCGGCCGACGTTCTGCCTGGTGGTGCCCCGGGCGTCGGGGGCGCCGCGCTCCCAGTTCCTCACCCGCGCCGCGAACAGCACGCCGCCGTAGACGATGGCCAGCGGGATGACCGTGTAGAACACGGCCTTCCAGGCCGAGGGGATGTTCCCGAAGACCTCGCGGGTGATCGGGGAGTCGTCGTGCCACTGCAGCGCGGTGGCGGCGATCCCGGAGGCGACGGTGACCAGCGCGACGGCGAGGCCGATGCCGACGGCGACCTGGTTCGGCTTGACGC
This sequence comes from Acidimicrobiia bacterium, assembly GCA_046537875.1. Taxonomy (GTDB): domain Bacteria; phylum Actinomycetota; class Acidimicrobiia; order Acidimicrobiales; family VFJN01; genus JBKHJZ01. Next base: position 2,593 of record JBKHJZ010000192.1, read on the forward strand.
GACGGGTGCTCACGTGGCGAAACCTACCGAACGGGCAGAAGTGCCCGAGAATCCGGGCTCGTCCGACCTGCGGGTGCGGGGCAGCGACCGGCGGCGGCCCGCCGGTCGCCGTCCGTCCGTGGGCTCAGCCGTAGGCCTTGGTGTCGAGCTCGCGCACCCGGGTGGCGAGCGCCGCGAGGATCTTGTGGTTGAGCGTGGGGACCTCGTCGAGCAGGCCCGAGAACTCGCGGGGCCCGAGGACGAGCACGGTGAGCGGCGTGGCGGCGACCACCGTGGCGGTCCGGGGACCGTGGTCGAGCAGGGACAGCTCCCCGATGCAGTCGCCGGGGCCCAGCGTGTTGATCGTCTGACCGCCGCGCAGCACGTCGGCGGTGCCGTCGACGATGATGAACGCCTCCCGCCCGACATCGCCCTGCGTGACGAACTCCTTGCCCTCGTCGAGCGTCAGCTCCACGGTCGCCCGCGCGATCTCCCGCAGCTCCTTGGTGGTGCAACCGGAGAACAGCGGGACCGCTGCGAGGTGGTTGAGGTACTGCTCGCGTGCCATGGCGCCGCAGCTTAGGTACGTGGAACGGTGCCCGCGGGCGGCGTCGGCGGCGTGTGGCGACGTTCACGCGGAGGAAACGATCACGACATCCCCGGCCCGTACGGTCCGGACCGTGGAGGTGGCACTGATCCAGTGGCCGGCCGAGCGCGACCGGCGCGAGGAGCTCCGCCGGGCACGCCGCCCCCGCCTCCTCCTCGTGGAGCACGGTTCGCCGCCGATCCCGGCCGACGACCTCGAGGACTGGATCCGCCTGCCGGCCGACGAGCTCGACGTCCGGGTCCGCGTCGAGGCGCTGCGCCGCCGCAAGGGCGCACTGCCGGCGAGCCCGCAGCTCGACGGCGACGGCGTGCTGCGCGTGGGCTCCGCCTGGGTGGCGCTGCCGCCGGTCGAGGCGCGGCTGATGGCGGCGCTGCTCGACCGGTTCGGTGCGGTCGTCGGCCGCGAGGCCCTGGCCCGGGCGGGGTGGCCGCGCCGGTCCCCGGGCCGCAACGCCCTCGACGTGCACGTGCTGCGGTTGCGCCGCCGCACGGTGCCGCTGGGTCTGGCGATCCGCACGGTGCGGTCGCGGGGCTACCTGCTCGAGCGTGCGCCCTCCACGGCGTCAGACAACGGTCAGCAACCGGTGCAACAGGCGTAACAGCCGGACAACGGACAGGAAACCCGGCCTCCCTACCGTCACCCCGTCCGACGACCGTAGGAGGTTCGCGTGAGACGGAAGCTGCTCTCTGGAGCGGTGGTGGCAGCCGTGGGGGTGCTGGTGATCGCCCCACCCGCCGCAGCCCAGGACGTCCCCGACGGGGCGGCGTCGCAGGTGGTGCTCGACAACCTGTGGGTGTTCCTCGCCGGGGTGCTGGTGTTCTTCATGCAGGCGGGCTTCGGCCTCCTCGAGGCGGGACTGACCCGGGCGAAGAACGTCGCCAACATCATGATGAAGAACCTGATGGACGCCTCGGCGGGCGTGCTGGCGTTCCTCGTCGTCGGCTTCTCCATCGGGTTCGGGGGCGAGGCGCTGGGCGGCTGGTTGGGCTGGAACGGCCTCGGCGTCGAGGGGATCGGCGACGTGTCGGCCACCGAGGGCCTCTGGACCCCGACCATGTTCTTCTTCCAGGCGGCCTTCGCCGCCACCGCCGCCACGATCGTGTCGGGGGCGATGGCCGAGCGGACGAGGTTCCGTGCCTACCTCGTCTACTCGGTCGTCATCACCGCGCTCATCTACCCGGTTGTCCTCAGCTGGACCTGGGGTGGTGGCTGGCTGGCGCAGCGCGAGTTCCCGTTCTCCGACTTCGCCGGGTCGACCATCGTGCACGCCACCGGCGGCTGGGCGGCGCTCATGGGGGCGATCGTCCTCGGACCCCGCCTCGGCAAGTACGGCCGCGACGGCAGGCCGCGGGCCATCCCCGGCCACAGCATCCCGTTCGCGGTGATCGGGGCGATGATCCTGTTCGTCGGCTGGTTCGGGTTCAACCCGGGTTCCGAGCTGGCGGCCGACGAGGTGGTGCCCCTGCTCGCGGTCAACACCCTGGTGGCGGCGGCCGCCGGTGCGGTGGTGGCCATGGCCGTCAACTGGCTGACCGACCGCAAGCCCGACGTCTCGATGGCGGCCAACGGCCTGCTCGCCGGGCTCGTCTCGATCACCGCTCCGGTCGGCGCGGTGGAGGCCTGGGCGGCCGTGCTGATCGGCGCCGTCGGTGGGGCCGTCGTCGTGGCGTCGGTCAAGCTGCTCGACCGGATCCGGGTCGACGACCCGGTGGGCGCCATCTCGGTCCACGGCGTGGCCGGCACCTGGGGCACGCTGTCGATCGGCCTGTTCGCGACCCTCGACGACGGGTTCCTCGGCCGGGCCGATGCCGGGCTGTTCTACGGCGGCGGCGTCGACCAGCTGGTGACGCAGGCGATCTTCGTCCTGGCGCACGCCCTCTGGGTCATCCCGGCGGCGGGGCTGCTGTTCCTGGCCATCAAGTGGACGGTGGGCCTGCGGGTGTCCGAGGAGGAGGAGCTGGCGGGGCTGGACGTCATGGAGCACGGCGCGAGCGGCTACGCCGACGACGTCGCCGCCGGGGCGCCGTCGGGCGATGAGGCACCGGTCCCCCGGCCGGTGACCGTGGGCTGAGGAGGTCGACATGCTGCACCTGATCACCGCGATCGTGAAACCCCACCGGCTCGACGACGTGAAGGAGGCGCTGAAGGGCGCCGGCGTCCAGGGCATGACCACAACCGAGGTGAAGGGGTTCGGCCGCCAGGGCGGCCACACCGAGACCTACCGGGGCGCCGAGTACCAGATCGACTTCGTCCCCAAGGTCAAGGTCGAGGTGCTCTGCGCCACGGAGGACGCCGACAAGGTGGCGGACGCGATCGCCGACGCGGCCCGGACCGGTCGCATCGGCGACGGCAAGATCTGGATCGCGCCCGTCGACCGTGCGCTCCGCATCCGCACCGGCGAGATGGGCAGCGACGCCCTCTGACCGGTCGGCCGGTCCCGTGCGCCCGGGACCGGAGAGCGCGGCACGGCCCCCGGGGTCTTCCCTCTCCGGGGGCTGTGTCGCGTGCGGGGTCTACGCGGTGTCCCGACCGGGGTACGGCTTGTGCGGGGCCGGGAGGGAGCGTCCCACCCGGCGGTTGGGGAACTGGGAGACAACGGAGGAACCATGCGTACGCGTGTCCGCATCCCCCTCATCGTGCTGATCTGGGTGGTGATCGGCGTGATCGTCGCCGTCAACAAGGGCTACGGCGACATGGACAACGGCTCCGAGCTGGCCACGTTCCTGCTCGCCATCGTCCTGTGGCCGATCCCCGCGCTCGACGGGTCGGTCGCGATCAACTTGTGACGGGCCGCCCGTCCGAC
>JBKHJZ010000193.1:0-5971 GCA_046537875.1 Acidimicrobiia bacterium
CCTGTCGGCCGTCGCCGCGGCGTGCGGGGCGGCCCTGCTGGTCGGGCCCGGAGGCGTCGAGCAGCCCGCGTCCCCGGAACCCGGGCGGGCCGGCCCCCGAGTGCCCGCCAGCACGGACGTGCGGCGGCGCCTCGCCGACACGGCACGGGTGGCGTTCGCCGCGCTCGCGATCGCCGGCGGGGTCGACCTGATGGTCCACGGCGTGCTGGCGGTGTGACGCCGTCACGTGGGCCCGCCGCGAGATCGCGACCGCCGCCTGCTCGGCCCGTCGCCAGCTGGCCCCGCCCCGGGCCGGTCCGCCGCCGGGCCGGCCGCCGCCAGGCGACGTCCGACATCCGGTCGGTCCGCCGCCGGGTCGGCCCGCCGCCAGGCGGCTCCCGATGTCGGAACCGCCTGCGCCGGAGGCCGGGTGTCAGCGGGGGTCGGGCACCTCCGCCTCGCGGCGCCCCTCGGGGTCGATCACCCGCCGCACGAGGTCGAGCTCCCGTTCGGCCGGCAGGCGCGAGGTGGGCACCTCGTCGGGCACGACCAGCTCGAAGCCCGTGGCCCCCAGGACGTCGTCGACCGTGACGCCCGGGTGCACCGAGCGCAGGCGCATCCGGTGGTCGGGGGTCTCGAAGTCGAGCACCGCCAGGTTCGACACCACCCGCCGCACCTCGTGGAACCGGCCGGCGGGCCCCAGCTCGGCCGCCCGGTCCCATCCCACGCCGGTCACCGTGTCGACGGCGTCGACGAACACCCTGGGGCTGTGGTTCGGCACCCAGTAGCTGGTGGGGTCGTTGATCGTGTTGCCCGGCGCACCCCGGAAGCCGAGCAGCTGCACCTTCGGGCGCGCGTAGTCGCCGATGGCGGCCAGGTTCTGGTTGCCGTGGCGGTCGAGCTGCGTGGCGCCCATCACCACGTGGCGCCGGCCGGACCACACCCAGTCGAACATCGACCGGTAGGGGTTCCAGTACTCGATCGTCTTGCCCTCGACCCCCGTGGGCCCGCCGGGGCTCTCGGGACCGGCGAACAGCTCGTCGTCGGCCACCAGCAGGGCCTCCCCGTCGGTCAGGCAGAGGCCGGGCTCGAACGTGGCGCGGGCCAGGCGGCCGGCGATCGTCGGGATGGTGCCGATGGGGTTGGCCAGGATCTCGCCGTCGCCCCGGAAGCACTCGGCCACGGCCACCACGCACACCTCGGCGCGGGTGGCCCGACCGGGTGCCGCCACGGCGTCCGTGCGGCGCTCACCGGCGGTCACGCCGCACCCTCCCGCAGCTTGCGCTGGTACTCCTCCTCGGGGACGGCCACCCAGGCGGCACGGTAGGCCTCCCAGGCCTCGGGCGTCCCGGCCGCTGCGGCGTACTCGCGCTGGGCGGCCTCGTCGCGCGGGTAGTCGGGCGCGCACAGCGTGGGGTGGGCCCCGCCGGGCGCCTCGACCACGCCGTCGACCATCATCCGGCTGATCCGCATCTGGTGGATGCAACCCTCGGCGGCCAGGTCGGCCGTCGGCACCACCCGCTCGGCCGAGATGAACCGGCGGCCGGTGGGTGCGGCCTGCAGCATGAGGTCGTCCCAGTACAGGTCGGGCCCCAGGAACATGGCGTTGCCGCGGGCGTCGGCCCGGTTGAGGTGGCAGATGGCGGCGTCGGGCTCGAGGGCCGGCATCGCCACCAGCTCCTCGCCCCGCTCGCCCGGGTCGCCCCCCTCGCCGCCCGGTGCCTCACCCGGTTCCTCGCCGTCGCGGCGGCCCGCCTGCGGGAAGGGCGAGCGGAACGTGCGGAGGCGGGGGTTGTGCCGCAGCAGGTCGGAGCCGAGCCCGACCCGGCTGGGCAGGAACGGCACCCGCCAGGCCGCCGCCTGGAGGCCCAGGTGGAACAGGCCCTCGTCGAGCGGCTCGTCCTCGATCGCCCCCGACTGCCGGGCGGCCCGGAAGTGCGGCTCGAGCGGAATCGAGTCGAGGGAGGCGAACGCGTAGACCGCCCGCCGCACCTTGCCGGCGGCGCACAGCAACCCCAGGTCCGGGCCGCCGTGGGTGACGATCGTGAGGTCGGTCAGGTCGCTCCGGGCGATCGCCCGCACGAGCGACATCGGCTTGCGGCGGCTCGCCCACCCGCCGATCGCGATGGTCATGCCCGACCGCAGCCGGGCCACCACATCGTCGTGGGTCATCAGCTTGCCCGTGGTCATCGGCTCGTCCGATCAACGCGACGTGTCGGTGTCGCGGCCCTCGACGAACGCGTCGCGGTGCTCGTCGGCCACGCCCAGCAGGTTGAGCTCGAAGGTGAAGCCCTGCTCGTACCGGTAGCTGCGCCGCACGTCCCAGGGATCGATGCCGTTGAGCGACTCCTTGGCGGCGCGGATGACGGCGGGCGACTTGGCGGCGATGTCCCGGGCGACCTCGAAGGCGGCGTCCCGCAGCCGGTCGCGGGGCACCACCCGCAGCACCGACCCGTACGCGTGGAGCTCGGCGGCGGTGGCCGTGGTTGCGGTGTACACCATCGCCCGCATCCGGTGCTGGGGGACGAGGCGCGAGAGGTGGGTGGCGGCGCCGAGCGCCCCCCGCTCGACCTCGGGCAGGCCGAACGTGGCGTCGTCGCTCGCCACGACGATGTCGGCGTTGCCCACCAGCCCGATGCCGCCCCCGAGGCAGTAGCCGTGCACGGCGGCGATCACCGGGACGGCGCACTCGTAGACGGCGGCGAACGCCTCGTAGCACCCGCGGTTGGCGCCGACGAGCGCGTCGTGGCCCGGGGTCGCCTGCATCTCCTTGATGTCGACCCCGGCGTTGAAGCCGCGTCCCTCGGCGCGGAGGACCACGACCCGCACCGACCGGTCGTCGCCGAGCCTCCGCACCGTGGCCGCCAGGTCGAACCAGCCGGCGACGGGGAGCGCGTTGACCGGCGGGTGGTCCATGACCACCTCGGCGATGCCGCCCTCGTGGATCTCGGATGTGGTCGGCATCGGCCGGCCCCTCGCTCTCGGCGCCGCGGTGCCGGTTGCGCCGGGCGCCACGGTGGTGTGCCCTCGTCCCGGCGGCTCGCTCGCCGGTGGGTCGCCGGCGGCCCTCCGCAGCCCGCCGGCGGCCCAGCGGCCGGCTTCTGACGAGTCGTCAGGTGTCGTGGCAAGGTAGGCCGCGGGAGGCACGGTGAACAACCCACTCGACTTCAGCGGCAGGGTCGTCCTCGTCACCGGGGGCACCCGCGGCATCGGACGCGGCATCGCCGCCCGCTACGCCGAGGCGGGCGCCGCCGTCGTGGTGTGCGGCCGCACGCCGCCGGAGGCCGGACCCGCCGACGACGGGGCCGGCGACCACGTGCCCGCCGAGGGTGCGTCCGGCGACGACGCGCCCGAGTTCATCGCGTGCGACGTCCGCGACCCCGACCAGGTCGACGACCTCGTCGGGCAGGTCGTGGCGCGCCACGGGCGCCTCGACGTGGCGGTGAGCAACGCGGGCGGCGCACCCGCCGCCGAGGCGGCGACCGCGTCGCCCCGGTTCACCGAGGCGATCGTCCGCCTCAACCTGCTCGGGCCCGCCTTCGTGGCCCAGGCGGCGTACCGCGCCATGCGCGACAACCCGCCCCTCCCCGCCGGCGGCCGGGGCGACGGCGTCGAGGCCGGCACCGGGGTGATCGTCAACATCGCCAGCGTGTCGGGCATCCGTCCCTCGCCCGGCGCCGCCGCCTACGGCGCGGCCAAGGCCGGCCTGCTCAACCTCACCGAGACGCTCGCCGTCGAGTGGGCGCCGGCCGTGCGCGTGAACGCCGTGGTGGCCGGCCTGGTGGCCACCGAGCAGGCCCACCTGCACTACGGAGACGAGGAGGCGATGTCCCGGGTGGCGCAGACCGTGCCGATGGGGCGCTTCGGGCGACCGTCCGACGTCGCGGACGCCTGCCTGGTGCTGTCGTCGGGCCTCACGCCGTACGTCACGGGCGCCGCGCTGGTGGTGCACGGCGGCGGGGAGCGCCCCGCCTACCTGGGCGCCGTGGACAGAGACCACCGCGGTCGGGGCGAGCTTGGCTGACACTGTAAGGCTGCGCGTAGCCTTCCCGCCGATGGCGCGCCTCGCAGGATCACTCGCCGCATGCGGCGTTCTGCTGATCGGGCTCTCGCTCGCCGGGTGCGGCGACGACGGCGGATCGCCGGCCGGCGACGGCACGGCTGACGACGCCGACGCGGCCGCGGACGAGGGCGGCGCCCGCGACGACGAGGTCGAGCCGGTGGTGATCGACACCGACCCCGCCGAGGTCACCGCGCTCGACAACACGTTCGTCGACCAGGTGGTCCAGGTGTCCGCCGGCACCACGGTGCGCTGGACCAACGAGGGCCGGCAGGACCACGACGTCGCCCCCGCCGAGCCCGACGGGTGGGGCGTCGAGCCCGACGAGTTCGGTCCCGGCGACGTCTACGAGTACACGTTCGACGAGCCAGGGACGTACGAGTACTACTGCACGCTCCACGGCACGGCCGAGCGCGGCATGATCGGCACCGTGATCGTCGAGTGACCGGCACGGCGCCGGCGCAGGCGCCCACGCAACCCCCGGGGGGACCCATGACACGCCGTCGGACCACGCTGCTCGCAGCGCTCACCGCCTTCTCGCTCGTCGCCGCCGCGTGCGGAGACGACGATGCCGCGTCGGACGAGTCACCGGACGAGGCGTCGGACGAGGCCCCGTCCGGCGATGGAGCCGTCGACCCCGCGGCCGAGGAGGTGCGGGCGGTCCCCGACGAGTACGACACCATCCAGGCGGCGGTGGACGACGCCCGGCCCGGGGATCTCGTGCTCGTCTCGCCCGGGGTCTACGAGGAAGCGGTCACGGTCACGACGCCCGACATCGTGATCCGGGGCCTCGACCGCAACGAGGTGATCCTCGACGGGGGCTTCGAGCTGGACAACGGCATCCGGGTCCTCGAGGCCGACGGGGTGGCCGTCGAGAACATGACCGCCCGCAACTACACCACCAACGGGTTCTTCTGGACCGGCGTCGACCGCTACCGCGGCTCCTACCTCACGGCCCACAACAACGGCGACTACGGCATCTATGCCTTCGACTCGACCACCGGCCTGTTCGAGCACAGCTACGGCTCCGGCAGCCCCGACGCCGGCTTCTACATCGGCCAGTGCTACCCGTGCGACGCCGTCATCCGCGACGTGGTGAGCGAGAACAACGGGCTCGGGTACTCGGGCACCAACGCGGGCGGCAACCTGCTGATCGTGGACTCCGTGTGGCGGCACAACCGGGCCGGCATCGTGCCCAACAGCGGCGACTACGAGCTGTACCCGCCCGAGCGCGAGACCACCATCGTCGGCAACCTCGTGCACTCCAACAACAACTACGAGACCGCGGCCATCGACTCCGCCCGGCTGGCCGGGGGCAACGGCATCCTGGTGGCCGGCGGCATCGACAACCTGATCGAGCGCAACCTCGTGTTCGACCACGACCTCACCGGCATCGCGCTCGTGCTGATCGCCGACTCCGAGGTCTGGCGGGTGACCGGCAACACGGTCCGCGACAACGTGGTGGACGACTCGCGGCTGGCCGACCTCGCGGTCGTCGACGAGGAGGGCGCCGGCAACTGCTTCGCCGGCAACGAGCACGAGACCTCGGCGCCCGAGAACGTGGAGGACGTGGTCCCGTGCGAGGGCGAGGGCACCGGCGACCGGGAGACCGGGGCGCTGCCGCTCGAGCGGCTGGCCGTGCTCGACGACAAGCCACCGTCGGGCGACTACCGGGACCAGCCCGTCCCCGAGCCCCAGGAGACCATGCCGGACGCGGCGTCGGCGCCGTGGGAGCCCGCGGGGGCACCGCCGGAGATCGCCATCGACGCCATCGAGGTGCCGGACCGGCCGTGACCGGGGGCGGCCCGCTGCGCCGCGCCGCGGCGGGCCCCTCGGTGCTCGGGGTAGTGGTCGCCGGCGCCGTGGTGGCGGCGCTCCTGGCCGCGGCCGCCGTGGCGATGGGCGACGGGGGCACGTCGGACGCCCGTGACC
>JBKHJZ010000194.1:0-5926 GCA_046537875.1 Acidimicrobiia bacterium
GGCAGGCCCACCCGCTCGCCCGCCCCCCGCTGGAGCGTGGCGGCCCGCAGGTCGGCCGGGGCGCGGCGGCGGCCGCCGCCGAGGTCGACGGGCAGCCGCACCGGGCGGGGGCCGGAGAGGCCCCACCACAGGGCGCCCACCGACGCCACCACCGCCAGCGATCCGAGCACGAGGGGCGTCTCCATGTCGGTCTACCGATCCTCCAGCCGTGCGGTCTCCGTCAGTACTCCAGGCGGATGAGGCGGTGCATCCACACCCAGCCCAGCAGCAGCATCCCGGCGCCCACCCCGAGCAGCACCAGCCCGAACCCGGAGGTCAGGTCCGCCAGGTAGTCGGGGTTGAGCGCCGCCATCGCCAGCATCAGCAGGGGCGGCAGCGCGGTGAGCACATAGGCCGACATGCGGCCCTCGGCGGTGAGGGCCCGCATCTGCCGGACCAGGCGCTGCCGCTCGCGGATGGTGCCGCCCACCCTGTCGAGCACCATGGCGAGGTCGCCGCCGACCTCACGGTTGATGTCGATGGCCCCCACCACCCAGTCGAAGTCGTCGCTCCGCATGCGGCCGGCCAGCGCGTGGAGGGCGGCGCCGGGGTCGCGGCCCACCCGGATCTCCAGCAGCACCCGGCCGAACTCAGAGCGGGCCGGCTCGGGGGCCTCGCGCGCCAGGCTGTCCAACCCCTGCAGCAGCCCGTAACCCGCCCGGAGCGAGCTGGTGAGCAGCTGCAGGGTGTCGGGGAGCTGGTCGCCGAACCGCTCCCGGCGCCGCCGCCCCATGCGGCCGACGATCACCCAGGCGCCGAGCGGCACCAGCACCAGCGCCGCGACCAACCCGAGCGGGCCGGCGACCACCACCCCCAGCAGGGCGGCGATCAGGGTCACGGCCGCGACGATCACGACGAACTCGCCGGGGCGGAGCGAGATGTCGGCGATCTCCAGCGCGGCCGCCAGGCCCTGGCGGCGGCCCCGCCGCTCGAGGAAGGCGTCGGCCGCCGACGCGACCCGCTCCGACACCTCCGACGCGCTCGGAGCCCGCCTCTGTGGCTCGCCGAGGCCCCGGCCGCGCAGCCCCAACCTCGCGAGCCGGGAGCGGCGGTCGTCGGGCACCAGCACCAGGCCGAGCAGTACCAGCGCGACGAACATGGCGGCCGCGCCGGCGGTGAGGCCCCACCGGCCGAGCACCCCCTCCCCGTCGCTCGCCGCTCGCGGCGCGGGCTCCCCCGGGGTCGCGTCGGGGGCCGGGGCGGGCGGCATCTCGACCCGGTGCGAGTCACTGATGACCCCGGCCCCGGTGTCGACCCGCACGGTCAGGTCCACCGGCCCGTGCGCGTCGCTGGTGTAGGCGATGCGGTACCGGTTCACCAGGGCGCTCGCGGTGGCCCGGTAGACGTCGGCCAGGGCCGCCGGGTCGGCGGACGACACCGTGCCGCCTCCGGCGGCGGCCAGCTCGTCGAGAGCCACCCGGTTGCTCTCGGGCGTCACCAGGTCGATCACGTTCACCCGGAGCCCGTCGACCGCCAGCACCGCGTCGTCGAGCGTGGCGCCGCTGACCGTGTCGCCGCCGTCGGACAGCAGCACGATCGCCCGGTCGCTCGCACGCGGCGAGAACTGCGAGGCCGCGTGGGTCACCGCGTCGTAGAGCGCGGTCTCGCCGGCGGCGGCGAGGGACCCGATCTGGGTGGCGACGTGGGTGCGGTCGGGCGTGGGGGACGTGAGCAGGGTGGGCGACGGGCCGAAGCTCACCACCCCGATGCGCACCTCGGGCGGCATGGCGGCCACGAACGCCGCCGCGGCCTGCCGAGCGGCGTCCAGCGGCGGGCCCTCCATGCTGCCCGAGGTGTCGAACACGAGCATCACCTCGAGGTTGGTGGTCGGCAGCCGCTCGACCCCCACGTCGACCGGGCTGCCGTCCTCCAGCACCTCGAACGCCTGCGGCGGGTAGCCGACGCCCTCCAGGCCGCCGGGCACGGTGACCACCGCGGTGACCTCGGGGTGGGACTCGACGTCGACCGGCCCGATCTCCACCGTCGCCCGCTCCTGCGCGCCGGCGGGACCGCCCGAGCGCACGACGCCTGCCAGGCCCGAGAGGGCGACGAGGGCCGCCACGCAGGCCACGAGGCCCCTGGTCGGGAGCGGGCGCCGTGCCATCACGACGCGCTCACCCCCGCAGCCCGCCGGCGAAGGGGTCGCGCCCGCCGAACAGCGCGGCGTCGGCGAAGATCTCGGCCGGGAGCGGGATGCCCTGGTCAGCCAGGAGCTCCGAGAAGCCCGGGCGGATCCCGGTGGGCCGCAGCTCGCCCAGGAACCGGCCGTCGGGTCCGTAGCCCGCCGAGTAGTCGGTGGCGTAGATGTCGGACAGCGTGATCACGTCGCCCTCCATGCCCACCACCTCGGAGACCTGCGTCACCCGCCGGCTCCCGTCGCGGAAGCGGTGGAGGTGCACGATCACGTCGAGGGCCGAGGCCACCTGCTCGCGGATCGCCCGGCTGGGCAGCTCGAGCCCGGCCATCAACACCATCGTCTCGAGGCGGGCGAGCGCGTCGCGCGGCGAGTTGGCGTGGATGGTCGAGAGCGAGCCGTCGTGGCCGGTGTTCATCGCCTGGAGCATGTCGAGCGCCTCGGCGCCCCGGACCTCGCCGACGATGATCCGGTCGGGCCGCATGCGCAGGGAGTTGCGGACCAGGTCGCGGATCGTCACCTCGCCGCGGCCCTCCATGTTGGGCGGGCGGCTCTCGAGCCGGACCACGTGGTCCTGCCGGAGCTGGAGCTCCACCGCGTCCTCGATGGTGACGATCCGCTCGCTGGCCGGCACGAACGACGAGAGCACGTTGAGCAGCGTGGTCTTGCCGGTGCCAGTGCCCCCGGAGATCAGCACGCTCAGGCCGCCCCGGACGCAGGCCGCGAGCAGCTCGACCATCGCCGGGGTGAACGTCGACAGCCGCAGCAGGTCGTCGACCGTGAGGGGATCGCGGGAGAACTTGCGGATGGTCAGCGCCGGCCCGTCCACCGCCAGCGGGGGGATCACCGCGTTGACCCGCGATCCGTCCGGCAGCCGGGCGTCGACCATGGGCGACGACTCGTCGATGCGGCGCCCGAGGGGGGCGACGATCCGCTCGATCACCCGGCGGAGGTGGTCGCCCGACACGAACCGGGCGTCGGTCCGCTCGATCACGCCGTCGCGCTCGACGTAGATCGGGTCGATCGAGTTGACCATCACCTCGGACACCCCGGGGTCGGCCAGGAAGCGCTCGACCGGGCCGAGGCCGATCACGTCGTGCACGGTCTCCTCGACCAGCCGCTGGCGCTCGGCCACCGACAGCGGGACGGCGCTCTCGGCCATCAGCTCGGTGATCTCCCGGGCGACGTACGAGTGGAGCTGCTCCTCGGTGAGCGTGGCGTCGAACAGCCGCACCCCGAGGCGGGCGAACAGCGCCTCGTGGGCCCGGCTCTTCAGCTCGGCGAGCGCGTCGGTGGCGGCCGGTGGGGCCTGCGGCATCCGGGACGCGGCGCTCACCCCGGGCACCGTGGTGCCCGGCGCCGGGTAGGCGCCGCCCTGCTGCTGCTCGCGCAGCCGGTCCGACAGCTTCACCTGCTCACCTCCTCAGCCGCCGGAACCATGCGCCCGGCTCGAACGTCCCCCGGTCCTGGTCGCGGTCCGGGGCGTGGTCGCCCGGCACGAACCGCAGCGCCAGGTTGGTCAGCTCGCGGGCCACGGCTGACGCGGGGTCGTCCAGCACCAGCGGGCGTCCCTGGTTCATCGACAGGGGGACCGTGCGCGAGCTGGGCACGGCGGCATCGACGGTGATGCCGAGGGCCGCCTCGACGTCGGCCGGCTCGATCCCGACGCGGGCGTCGGAGCGGTTGAGGACGAAGTGGCGCGCCGGGCTCGAGAGTCCCAGCCGGTCGAACGCCTCGATCTCCTTGCCCAGGTTGCGGACGCTCGACACGTCGAGGGTCGACACGAACACCACGTCGGTCGCCCGCTCGAGCACGGCGAGCGTCCTCTCGTCGAGCCCGGCCGGCGTGTCGACCACCACGCAGGCGAAGTCCTTCTCGAGTAGCTCGATCACCCGACCGGCCTGCTGGTCGGTGACCGCCTCGCCCTCGTCGGGCGAGTCGGCGCCGCAGAGCACGAAGGCACCGGACGGTTCGTGGGGTGTGAGGAACACCTTGAGGGTGGTGGCGTCGAGCCCCGACGCCAGGGCGAGCTGGCCGAGCGTGTGCTCGGGCACCAGCCCGAACGCCGAGGCCGAGTCGCCGAACTGCACGTCGAAGTCCACCAGCGCCACCGGTCCCTCGGCCACTCCCGCCAGCGCGGCGGTGAGGTTGGAGGCCACCATCGTCTTGCCCGACCCGCCCTTGGGCGAGAGCACCACGACCACCCGGGCGGTCGGCGGCCCCGCCGCCGGTGCGCTCTCCCGGAGGTCGCGGAGCTGGGCCGCCCGCTCGACGGCCCGGACCATGGCCTGCCCCAGCTCGGCTGCACCGCCGTGCGGATCGACCACGTCGCGCACCCCGCACCGCAGGGCATCGCGCCAGACCTCCGGCCACGGCGCGGCCAGCAGCACCACGTTCATGTGGGCGTGGGCGCGGTCGATGGCGGCGGCGATCCCGAACGCCACGTGGAGTGGCACGTCGTCGCCGATGCACACCACCCCCGCGTCGGCCGCGGCCAGCTCGGCGGCGATCTGCTCCGGCTCGACCGGCGCCTCGCCCTCGCCCCAGCGGTGCAGGCCGACCCGCGAGCCGTCGCCGGCCACCGCCCGGACCAGCTCGCCGAGCTCGGCCCGGCCGCTCACCACCACCACCGGCACGGGGCCCGAGCCCGTGTATCGAGGCGAGGGGCCGGCCCCGCCCGACGCCGGCGAGGACGAAGCCCCGTTCCCGGCCGGGGGTGCCTGGTGGGTGTCCTGCGCCCTCGGGTCCATCGTCATCCGGCCGGGCTCTGGCCCAGGGCCTCGCGGGGAGCGCCGATGGCCTCGGGCAGGGTGACGATGCGGGTGCCGCTCTCGTCGGCGTCGGGCCCCTCGGCGGTGAGCCAGATGTGGCCGAACTCGGCGGCGAACACCACCCGCTCGACCTCGGGCGCGGTGAGCGCGAGCGTGACGATCAGCCGGTTCTGTGGCGCCCGGTCGACCTCCTCGCCGTCGTTGCCGTCGCCGTTCTCATCGTCGTCGCCGTCGTCACCTCGGCTGCTGGGCACCACGGCGTCACTCGCGGTCTCGGTCTCGTTCGGGTCGAACTGCACGCTGGTGACCACCACCTTGTGCAGGATCATGTGGGTCATGTTCGAGGTCTCGCTACCGCCCCCGCGCTTGAACGGATCGAACGACAGCACCACACCGACGGTGTCGCCGGCCCGGAGCGTGCCCCCCACCGCCCGCTCGGGCTCGAGCGCGACCGACAGCTCCTGGCGGCCCTCGGGCACCCGGGCGCGGGCGAGGTCCGCGGGGTCGACCAACCGGCTGCGCAGCAGTTGCTCGCCCGGCCGGAGGTCGACACCGGCCAGCAGGTCGGCGTCCAGGTCCGACAGGTCGGTGACCGCGTCCTCGGCCCGGACCTTGGCCGGGACCTCCTCGCGCTTCACCGCGCCGCGGACCAGCTCGAGCGAGGCGCCCTTGGGCACCGGGCCGTCGAGGACGTAGACCTCGACCAGCCGCTCGCCGGCCACGGCCCGGTCCTTCGCCGAGCGCACGTAGCCGACCAGGGCCAGCGTGCCCACCGCGGCCAGCACCACGGCCGCGACGATGCCGATGATCTTGCGTCGCATCACGTCCCTTCCGCCGAGCGGGTCAACCGATCATCTTCACGATCCGGGCACCGAAGTCGTGCTCGCCGAACTCGTCCCCCGGCACCGTCACCTCGGTGAACTCCCCGTAGATGCACGACTGGCTGCGGTCGCAGCGCTCGACCCCATCGCTCCACCAGCGG
>JBKHJZ010000195.1:0-5853 GCA_046537875.1 Acidimicrobiia bacterium
CGGCAGGAGCCGCCCGTCGGCAGGAGCCGCCCGTCGGCAGGAGCCGCGACCGGCGAACGTGACCCCTCGTCCCCGTCACGCCCTAACGTCCCCGACACATGGAGCTGTTGCTGATCCGCCACGCCCGGCCCGTCCGGACCGAGGGCGCCCCCGGGCCGGCGGACCCGCCGCTGTCGGAGGTCGGCCGCCGGCAGTCCGAGGCGCTGGCGGACTGGCTGGCCGGTGGGGAGCCCCTCGACGCCCTCTACACCAGCCCGCTGCGCCGGGCGGCCGAGACGGCGGCCACGCTGAGCGACCGCCTCGGGCTGGCCGCCACCGTCCACGAACCCCTCTCCGAGTACGACGCCGAGGCCGACGCCTACATCCCCATCGAGGAGCTGCGAGCCGCGGGCGATCCCCGCTGGATGGAGCTGCCCGAGGACGTCGTCGGGTTCCAGAACCGGGTGGTCGAGGGCATCGAGAGCGTGGTGGCCGCGCATCGCGGCCGGCGCGTGGCGCTCGTGTGCCACGGCGGGGTCATCAACATGTACGTCTCGGCGATCCTCGACACCGGGCCCCGCATGCTGTTCCTGCCCCACTACACGAGCGTCAGCCGGATCCTGGCGTCGTCGGGGGGCCAGCGCACCATCGACACCCTCAACGAGACCGCACACCTGAGAGTGTCGCGGGTGCCGCTCGTCGAGCTCTAGGAGCGGTGCCTAGGACCGTGGCACCTCGCTCCACGGCCTGTCCTTGTCGACCCGGATGTCGCCCGGCAGGCCGAGGACCCGCTCGCCGAGGATGTTTTTCATGATCTCGGTGGTGCCGCCCTCGATCGAGTTGGCGCGCGTCCGCAGGAACGACTGCTGGGCGTTCTGCCACAGGGCCGTGCTCTCGGGCCGCCGCATCGGGTACCCGCCGGGGTAGAGCATGCCCTCGGCACCGAGGAGGTCGACGGCGCACTCGCTGAGGTCCTTGTGCAACTCGGCCATGGCCAGCTTGCCGATCGACCCCTCGGGGCCCGGCGTGCCCTGGGCGCGCAGCTGGCGGGCGCGGAGGTTGGTGAGGCGCAGCACCTCGGCCCGGATCCACAGAGCCATCACCCGGTCGGTCCGGGCACGGTCGTGCGGCCCGGTGCGGGCGTGGACGGCCATCAGCTCGCCGATGAAGCCGCTGCCGCGCGGGGGGATCTGGCCCCCGATCGCCACCCGCTCGTTCATCAGGGTGGTGAGCGACACCCGCCAACCGTCACCCACCTCCCCCAGCCGCTCGCTGTCGGGGATGCGGACGTCGGTGAAGTACACCTCGTTGAACTCGGCCTCGCCGGTCATCTGGAAGAGCGGCCGCACCTCCACGCCCGGTGCGTGCATGTCGACGACGAAGTAGGTAAGCCCCCGGTGCTTGGGCGCCTCGGGATCGGTGCGGGCGACGATCATGCCGAAGCGGGCCACGTGGGCCAGCGTGGTCCACACCTTCTGACCGTTCAGCACCCACTCGTCGCCGTCGCGGACGGCCCGGGTGGACAGGCTCGCGACGTCCGACCCGGCCCCGGGCTCCGAGAAGAGCTGGCACCAGATCTCCTCGTTGGTGAACAGCGGCCGCAGGTACCGCGACTTCTGCGCCTCGCTGCCGTGGGTCACGACGGTCGGCGCACCCATGCCGTGGCCGATCGGGTTCCGCCGGGCCGCCACCGGGGCGCCGGCCTCCCGGAGCCGTTCGTCTGCCACCCGTTGGAGCCCCGGCGCCAGGCCGAGCCCGCCGTGGCCCTCCGGGAAGTGCACCCAGGCCAGCCCGAGGTCGAACTGCCGGCCGAGGAAGGTGACCGGGTCGGTGGACCCGGGCGGGCAGGCGGCGAGCAGCTCGTCGCACAGGGCGAGGACCCGGGCCTCGTCGTCGGCGGGCGTGACCCGGTCCTCGGTCGCTTCCCTCAGCGTCATGCGGCGCAGGCTACTTGACCGGGCGGTCAAGGGGCGAGGCGCCCCGTCAGTTCAGCTTGGCGCGCATCACCACGGCGGCCCGTCGATCCCCCTCGCCGCCGAGCCCCTCGGTCGCGAGCGCGTCGAGCTCGACCGCAGCGGCATCGAACCGCCCGTTCGCGGCCAGCAGCGTCGCCAGCCGGCGGCGGTCGGCCACGGTGGCACCGGGCACGAGGACCCGGAGGCACTGCGCCCAGAGGGCCCCGGCACGGTCGCCCCGCCCCACGTACGAGCGCTGCAGGTTGGTCACCACCCGGGCCAGCATGGCCCGCGGCCCCACCGGGGCGAGGTATCGGGGATCGAACCGCGCCCGCTCGCCGTGCACCCGCCGGAACAGCCGCTCTGCACCCGGCAGGTCGAGGCGGGTCTGATGGAACGGGTCGACGAGAACCTCGGGCGACGTGCGGGACCGGACGAGGAAGTGGCCGGGCATGCCCACCCCCTCGAAGGGCACCCCGACCCGCCGGCCCACCTCCATCAGCACGATCGACAGCGTGATCGGGATCCCCCGCCGCCGGTCGAGCACCACGTCGAGCAGCGAGTTCCGTGGATGCGCGTAGTCGTCGGTGTCGCCGCGGAAGCCCTCGGCGACCAGGTGGTCGACCACCCCGTCGAGCGTCGGCACCGGGCAGGCGGTCGCGAGCTGGTCGAGCCGGGCGAGCTGCTCGTCGACATCGAGATCCCGCCGGGCGTGGGCTGCGATCAGCAGGGCCCCGAGATCCAGGCGGCACTCCGACTCGGGGCCGCGCACGAGGTCGGCGAACCGATCGGTGATGTCCACCCGGTCGACGCTACCGCCGCACCGGGCCGTTGATGTGACGAACGTCCCGGTTGGGCCTACCGTGAGCAGGCATGTTCCCTGGGGCACATGCACAGACGACACCCGACCGTCCCGCTGTCGTCATGGCCGGCAGCGGGCGGGTGGTCACGTACCGCGAGCTCGATGAGGGCGCCAACCGTGTGTCCCACCTGTTCCGCTCGCTGGGCCTGCAACCCGGCGACCATGTGGCGTTCTGCATGGAGAACGGCCCCGAGTTCCTGAGCCTCGCCTGGGGCGCGCACTACGCCGGCCTCTACTACACGGCGATGAGCACACGTCTTACGACCGAGGAGATGGCGTACATCATCGACGACTGTGGCGCGGGAGCCGTCGTGCTGTCCGACCACAACCGGGCCGCAGCGGAGGACCTGGTCGGCGGCCTGTCGGGCGCGGTGAAGGGTCGCTACCTGGCCGGCCAGCCGCTCCCGGGCTGGGACGACTGGGAGAGCGCGCTGGCCGCCCAGCCCGACACGCCGCTCGACGAGGAGCGGGTGGAGGGGCGCGACATGCTCTACTCGTCGGGCACGACCGGTCGCCCCAAGGGTGTCGAGCTCCCCCTCCCCGGGGCGCCGCTCGGCACCGCCGATCCCATCTACATGCTGGTGGCCGGCCTGTTCGGCGCGACGGCCGACAGCGTCTACCTATCGCCGGCGCCGCTGTACCACGCGGCGCCGCTGCGCTTCACCATGGGCTTCCACCGGCTCGGGGCCACGACCGTCGTGATGGAGCACTTCGACCCGGTCGAGGCGCTGCGCCTCATCGAGCAGCACCGGGTGACGCACAGCCAGTGGGTGCCCACCATGTTCATACGCATGCTGAAGCTCCCGGCCGAGGAGCGTGAGCGGTACGACGTGTCCTCGATGCAGGTGGCGATCCACGCCGCCGCACCGTGCCCCGTCGCGGTCAAGGAGCAGATGATCGAGTGGTGGGGCCCCGTGATCCACGAGTACTACGCCGGCACCGAGGGCAACGGGTTCGTCTACTGCAACAGCGAGGACTGGCTCGCCCACAAGGGCACCGTCGGCAAGCCGCTGCTCGGCGAGGTCCACATCCTCGACGACGACGGCACCGAGGTTCCGACGGGCGAGTCGGGCACCATCTACTTCGGGGCCGAAGGCGGTGCAGCGACCACCTTCGAGTACCACAACGACCCGGAGAAGACCGCCGCGTCGCGCGACCCGAAGGGTCGGGGATGGACCACGCTCGGCGACGTCGGCTACCTGGACGAGGACGGCTTCCTCTACCTCACCGACCGCAAGGCGTACATGATCATCACCGGGGGCGTGAACGTGTACCCGCAGGAGGCCGAGAACGTCCTGGCGATGCACCCCAAGGTCGCCGACGTGGCCGTGCTGGGCGTCCCGAACCCCGACTTCGGCGAGGAGGTCAAGGCGGTCGTCCAACCCATGTCGCCCGACGACGCCGGCCCGGAGCTCGAGCGCGAGCTGATCGCCTACTGCCGCGAGCACCTGGCCGACGTCAAGTGCCCGCGCTCGGTGGACTTCCGCGGCGAGCTCCCGCGCCACCCCACCGGCAAGCTCTACAAGCGCCTGCTGAAGGACGAGTACTGGGCGGGCCACGAGTCCCGCATCATCTGACCCACGCGGCCGGATAGCGTCCGGCGTGCATGGGCGCCTTCCCCTTCCTCGACTGGCCGGGGCCCCTCGCGTTCGCGCACCAGGGCGCGCACGGTCCTGGAGGGCCGGCGGAGAACACGCTCGCGGCCTTCGAGGCGGCGGTGGCGCTGGGCTACCGCTACCTGGAGACCGATGCGCACGCCACCGCCGACGGGGTGGTGGTCGCGTTCCACGACGACCGTCTCGACCGGCTCACCGACCGGGCCGGGGCGATCGGGGACCTGCCGTGGCGCCAGGTGTCGGCGGCCCGCGTGCGCGCCGGTGGTGAGGGCGTCCCGCTCCTCGAGGAGGTCCTCTGCAGCTGGCCCGACGTCCGGGTCAACATCGACCCCAAGCACGACGCCGCCGTCGAGCCGCTCATCGATCTCATCCGCCGCACGCGAGCCGTCGAGAGGGTGTGCATCGGCGCCTTCTCCGACCGACGGCTGGCACGCGTGCGAGCCGCGCTCGGCCCCGCGCTGTGCACGTCGATGGGTCCACGCCAGGTGGCACGGCTGGTGAGCGCGGCACGCGGGCTGCCCTCCGGGCGGTTCTCGGCCGCATGCGTGCAGGTGCCCGTCCGCCGGGGACCCGTCCCGCTCGTCACGCCCCGCCTCATCGCCGCCGCCCACGACCGCGGCCTGCAGGTCCACGTGTGGACGATCAACGATCCCACCGAGATGCACCGCCTGCTCGACATGGGGGTCGACGGGATCATGACCGACCGTTGCGAGGTCCTGAAGGACGTGCTGCGCGAACGGGGTGCCTGGGTGGACTCCCCGGCGGGTTGACAGCCGGGAGATCGCGGGCCGGCCACGGGCTGGTCGCCCGCCAAGCGCCCGGCTGGACGCCCGGCTGCTGGGCGCCTGGCTGCCTGCTGGATGCCCCGTCTGGCTGGGCGCCTCGCTGGCCGGGGAGATCGGCTACTGCTGGTCGGGGCGGTGGCAGACGGCCTCGACGTTGTTGCCGTCGGGGTCGCGTACGAAGGCGCCGTAGTAGTCGGGGTGGTACTCGGGCCACATCCGAGGCTCGTGGAGGATCTCGGCCCCGGCGGCAACGGCGGCGTCGAAGAACGCCCGCACCGCGGCGTGGTCCGGGGCCTCGAACGCCAGGTGCGACTCGCGGAAGCCCTCGCCAGTCGCCCGGGGCCCGATCCAGAAGTCCGGCTTCGGCGCCACGCCGTAGCCGATGACCTCGCCGTACTCGATGAGCCGGGCGCCGCCCAGCGGAGCGAGCACGGCGTCATAGAAGACGGCGCTGGCCCCGACGTCGCCGCACTGGATGGAGACGTGGTCGATCACCGGCCCATCCTGGCTCACGGGCATGCCCGCCCCGGGGCCTGATTCGGGACAGCCACCATCGCCGACGTGGTCCATGGATACCGGCGGCCATGGGACGATGAGGCAACCATCCCAGGGCGGTGGTGTAAACCTATAGACCACGAAACTACACAGAAAGGTAA
>JBKHJZ010000196.1:0-5844 GCA_046537875.1 Acidimicrobiia bacterium
GCCCCTGCCAGCTTCATGCGGATGGGGATCCTGCGCACCGTCCACTCCCCCGGTCGACTCGCCGCGCCCCGCCACGGTGGGTGAGATGCAGACCTCAGGGCGCTCACGCACCGAGCTCGCAGGGCTTCCGAGCGTCATCCTGCCAGATCGGGGGCCCTCTCGTCGCGTCAGGCGCCGCTCGGCCTCTACTCTGGGCTCGGTCGGCAGAGCGAGATCGGGCGGCGACGTCGTGTTCCTGTTCTTCTGCAACCGGCTCGGGTGCCTGGGCTCGATCCTTGTGTCGGTCGTGGTGACGGTCGTCCTCGTGCTGCTGATCCGGGCCTGCACCTGATCCGCGCGAGGCCGGAGCTGGCGCGCGCAGCACCACGCCAGGCGCGCCATCCGTGCCGGGCATGATGGTGTGCGGCACAGTTGTGTGCGGCGGGACCCACCACGGAAGGACGACGCCATGCTGCCACCGATGCGCGACCGGGACGATCCGGTCCGCTGTGGCCCCGCACGAGCCCGGGCGGGAGCGGGTGCTCCGGCCGGGGGCCACCGGTGACGCTGGGCGGCTCTCACCGGACGCTGCGGGAGGTCGTGGTCGACGAGCTCCGGGCGATGATCACCCGCGGCGAGCTGCGACCAGGGGACCGGCTGATCGAGGACCACCTGGCCGAGCAGCTCGGCGTGTCGCGCAACCCGGTTCGCGAGGCGATCCGGGCGCTGGAGAGCACGGGCCTCGTCGAGGTGCGACCCCGCAAGGGGGCCTACGTCTCGTCCTTCGACCTCGACGACGTGCGCCAGTTGCTCCAACTGCGGGCGGTGCTCGAGGCCTACGCCGCCGAGCTGGCGGCCGCTGCCCACGACCCGGCGGGCATCGGGCGGCTCGCCGAGGTGCTGGCCCGCGGCCGCCACGCCTCGGCGGCCAACGACCTGGTCCGCGCCGCCGAGTGCCACCGCGAGTTCCACGTGGCCATCGAGGACATGGCAGGCAACCCCTACCTGGTCAACGCGGTCAGCCCGCTGCGCCACCAGACCGAGCTGGTGTTCTCGGTGCTGTCCCCCCACCGCGGCGAGCTGAGCTGGGACGAGCACGAGCACATCCTCGACGCGATCGCCGCCGGTGATCCCGAGCGCGCCCGCACCGCCGCCCGCACCCACATGGACGAGGTGGTGTCGGCGCTCGAGGAGCAGCTCGGCCGGCCCGCCGGCGAATGATCCGATCTGCCGGCGGGGCGGGCCACGGGGTCGAGGGCCGGGTCGGCCCGGTCGACGTCGTGGTGGTCGGTGCCGGCATCGCCGGCGCCTCGGCGTCCTGGGCCCTCGCCCGCGAGGGGGCGGAGGTGGTGCTGCTCGAACGCGAGCCGCACCCGGGCCTGCACGCGACCGGTCGATCCGCCGCGCTCACCAACGAGACGGTCGGCCACCCCGTGGTCGCATCCCTCGCCCGGGCGAGCCGGGGGTTTCTCGACGGGCCGCCGGCCGGCTTCGCCGAGCACCCGCTGCTCTCCCCGCGGGGGCTGCTGTGGATCGGTGACGATCCGGCCGCGCTCGACCGGCTGGCGGAGACCGCGGGGGTCGGCGTCGCCCGCCGCATCGGCCCGGAGGAGGTACGCGAGCTGGTGCCTGCGATCAGGCCCGAGCGCGCCGCAGCGGGCGGGGTGCACGAGCACGATGCCCGCTCGGTCGACGTCGCCGCGCTGCTCGACGGCTACCTCCGCGGCCTGCGACGAGCCGGCGGCGTGGTCTGCCCGCAGAGCCCCGTCGACGCCGCCCGGGCCGTCCCCGGCGGCTGGGAGATCCGGGCCGGACCGACCGTGCTGTCGTGCCGGGAGCTGGTGAACGCCGCGGGCGCCTGGGGCGACGAGGTGGCCGCCTGCGCCGGGGCGCGCCCGCTGGGCCTGACCCCGCTGCGGCGCACCGCGTGCATCGTGCGCGCCGGCGCCGATGTCCGGACCTGGCCGCTGGTCATGGACGCGATCGGCGGAGCATACGCCGAGCCCGATGCCGGCGGTCTGCTGGTCTCGCCCGCCGACGAGACACCGAGCCCGGCGTGCGACGCCCGGCCCGACGAGATCGACGTCGCCCGTGCGGTCGACTGGCTGTGCGAGACGTGCACGCTGCCGGGCAGATCGGTGCGCCACGCGTGGGCCGGCCTCCGCACGTTCGCTCCCGACCGGGTCCCGGTGGTCGGCCGGGACCCCGAGGTGAACGGCTTCTACTGGCTCGTCGGCCAGGGCGGCGCCGGCATCAAGACCGCGCCCGCCCTGGCGGCGCTGGTGGCCGCGGACCTGGCGGGGGGCCCGGCCGCGGTGCCCGGCGGGGAGCGCCTGCCCGACGAGGTGGTCCGTGCGGTGCGCCCCGACCGATTCCGGTAGCGCGTTCGAGGGCGGCGAGCCCGGGGGCTCCCGGGTCACTGCTCGCCGTGGTCCCGGACCGCAGCGCCGTCCTCGGCGAGCGGCTCGGGCCGTGCGCCCGTGCCCCGCGCGAGCTGCCAGGCCATGCGAGCGGTCACCACCAGGAGCAGCAGTGCGAACAGGACGTTCGACGTGGTTTCGGACATGCCGACCGAGATCTTCGAGGCGGCGAAGGCCGAGACGATGCCGGCCAGCCCGACGACCACCGCGACCGGCAGATCGGCGTTGCCGTTGCGCCGGTTCCGCCACGTGCCCATCACGGCGGTCGGCACGATCACCGCCAACGACGTGCCCTTCGCCACCGCGGGCGGGATGCCGAACAGCACCACCATCGCCGGCACCATGATGATGCCGCCCCCCACCCCGAGGAGGCCCGCCAGCACGCCGCTGGCCACCCCGATCAGCACCAGGCCGACGGCGGCGCCCACGGCCAGGTCTGCACGGCCGCCCGCATCGGAGTGGTCGAGGAGCAGGCGGACCGCGGTCACCGCCAGCAGCGCGGCGAAGGTGACGGCGAGGGCGCGCTGGGGCAACAGGTGCAGCACGTGCGTGCCGATCACGGCCCCGGCCACGGCACCCGCAGCCAGCAGGGCAGCGACCGGCCAGTCGACCTTGCCCTCGAGCGCGTAGCCGAGCATCGACGAGATCGCGATCGGCAGCACGGCCGCGAGCGAGGTGCCGTGTGCGAGGCGCTGCCCCAGGCGCATGACCAGCACCAGGGCGGGCACGATCAGGATGCCGCCACCCACGCCGAACAGACCGGAGAGGAAGCCGGCGACCACGCCGACGCCGGCGGCCTGGACGATGCGGGGGCGTGGTGGGGCGGAGATGCGCGGTCGGGCCTCGATCGACACGGGAATGCTCCTGGGGGTCAGCGCACCCAGCAGGCCGCGACGTGCCCGGGGGCCTTCTCTTCGAGCGGCGGCTGCTCGGTGCGGCAACGATCCTCGGCCAGCGGGCACCGGGTGTGGAACCGGCAGCCCTGCGGA
Source organism: Acidimicrobiia bacterium (assembly GCA_046537875.1). Taxonomy (GTDB): domain Bacteria; phylum Actinomycetota; class Acidimicrobiia; order Acidimicrobiales; family VFJN01; genus JBKHJZ01. The sequence goes on from JBKHJZ010000196.1 coordinate 3,389, forward strand.
GGGTCGATGGGGTTGGGGACCTCGCCCGTCAGGACGATGCGGCGCCGCTGGCGCTGCACCGGCGGGTCGGGGATCGGCACCGATGACAACAACGCCTCGGTGTAGGGGTGGACGGGGTGATCGTAGACCCGCTCGGCCGGTGCCAGCTCCACGAGCTTGCCGGCGTAGAGGATCGCGATCCGGTGCGAGATGTGGCGGACCACCGACAGGTCGTGGGCGATGAACAGGTAGCTGAGGCCGAGCTCTTCCTGCAGGTCCTGCATCAGGTTGACCACCTGGGCACGGACCGACACGTCCAGCGCCGAAACGGGCTCGTCGGCGACGATGAGCTCCGGGCGCAGCGCCAGGGCCCGGGCGATGCCGATCCGCTGGCGCTGGCCCCCGGAGAACGCGTGCGGGTGGCGGTCGACGGTGTCGTCGGGGAGGCCGCAGCGGTCCAGCAGCTCCACCACCCGGTCCCGGGCATCGGCCGGGTTGCGGGCCAGCCCGTGCACGACGAGCGGCTCGGCCACCAGCTCGAGCACCGTCATCCGGGGGTTGAGGCTGGCGTAGGGGTCCTGGAAGACGAGCTGCATGCGCTTGCGCAGGCGCCGCAGCTCCTCGCCGCGGACCGTGGTGATGTCCTCGCCCCCGAATCGGATCGTCCCGCTGGTGGGGGTGAGCCGGCGGAGCACGGCGCGACCGAACGTGGTCTTGCCGGAGCCCGACTCGCCCACCAGCCCGACCGTCTCGCCCGCGCCCACCGAGAGCGTCACGTCCTCCACGGCGTGGACCTCGCGACGCGTCCGTCCCCAGAAGCCCTCGCGGCCCACGGGGAACCTGATGGTCAGGCCCTCGACCTCGACGAGGGCCGTCGGCGGCGCGGCCGCGGTGTCAATCAATTGTGGCGAAGGCGCTCCAGCAGGCAACCTCGCGACCCTCCTCGTGGGCGTGCATGGGGGGCATCTCGGTGGTGCAGCGCTCGTGCGCCAGCAGGCACCGGGCGGTGAACGGGCAGCCCGCGGGCGGGCGCACCAGGTCGGGAGGTGCGCCGTCGATCGACACCAGGCGCTCGGTCACGATGTCGAGCCGGGGGGTCGACCGCAGCAGGCCTCGCGTGTAGGGGTGCCCGGGGCGGCTGTACAACGCCCCGGTCTCGGCGATCTCGACCAGCTTGCCCGCGTACATCACCGCCACCCGGTCGCACAGGCCGGCCACCACCCCGAGGTCGTGGGTGATGAGCAGCACGGCGAGGTCGAGCCGGCTCTGGAGCTCGGCGATCAGCTCGAGGATCTGCGCCTGGATCGTGACGTCGAGTGCGGTCGTCGGCTCGTCGGCGATGAGCAGCTCGGGCTCGCAGGCCAGCGCGATGGCGATGAGCACGCGCTGGCGCATGCCACCCGACAGCTCGTGCGGGTACTGGTCGACCCGCTCCTGCGGGTTGGCGATGCCGACCAGGTCGAGCAGCTCCACGGCGCGGGCACGCGCCTGCTTCTTGGGGAGGTCGAGGTGGCGGCGGAGGGTCTCGACGATCTGCGTCCCCACCGTGAAGAGCGGGTTCAGCGAGGTCATCGGGTCCTGGAAGATCATGGCGATCTCGTGGCCCCGCACCTGGGCGAGGGTGCGGTCGGCGTCGTGCACGAGCGAGCGGCCCTTCCAGCGCACGTCGCCCCCACAGATGCGCCCGGGCAGCTCGACCAGGCCCAGCATCGCCTGGGCAGTGACGCTCTTGCCCGACCCCGACTCGCCCACCAGCCCGACGGTCTCGCCGGCGGCGATCGACAGCGAGACGTCGCGCACCGCCCGCACGCGACCCCGGCGGGTGAAGAACTGGACGTCGAGGTGGTCGACCTCGAGCAGGGTGTCGCCCATCACACGCCCGTCCCGGCCGATGCGGCACCGCTGGTCGCGGTGGCGGCGAAGCGCTTCTCGCGTTCCTGGGGGTCGAGCGCCACCCGCAGCCAGCTCGACAGCAGGTTGACCGACAGCACCGTCAGGCTGAGGAGGATGCCCGGGTAGAGGATCAGCCACTGGTTGCCGAACAGCTCGTGGTCGCCGGCCCGGGCGATGTCGAGGCCCCACGACACCGCCGGGTGCTGGATGCCCAGGCCGAGGAACGACAGCGCCGCCTCGGCCAGCACGATGCGGGCGAACTCGAGCACGGCGAGCGTGACGAGCGGCGAGGCCAGGTTGGGCAGGATGTGGGTGAACACCACCCGGCGCGACCGGCAGCCGACCACCTCGGCCGCCTCCACGAAGGGCCGCTCCCGCAGGCTCAGCACCACGCCGCGCGTCATGCGGGCGTAGACCATCCAGCCGTTGATGGCCAGGATGACCGTGACCGTGAGGATGCTTCCCCCGACCAGGGCGATCAGCAGCATCGCCAGCAGCAGGCCGGGGAACGACACCTGCACGTCGACCCAGCCCATGAGCAGGCGGTCGGTGCGCCCGCCCCGGTACCCGGACAGGAGCCCGAC
>JBKHJZ010000197.1:0-5842 GCA_046537875.1 Acidimicrobiia bacterium
ACCCCGCCCGCGGCCGCCGGACGACCGGCCCGACCGACCCCCGGCCGGGCTCACGGGGGACCGCCCATCGCCGGGCCGGCGGGTCGATCGGCGGCCGGACCGGACGGCCGCCCGGCCACCGTGCCGGCGAGCAGGCCGACGGCCAGGCACGCGACACCCTCTCGGCGGCCCAGGGCACCGAGCCCCTCGGCCCGGGAGGCCTTCACCGACACCGGTGCGCCCAGGGCCTCGCCCAGCCGCGCCTCCATCTCGGGGCGCCTGGGCGCCAGCTTCGGACGCTCCAGCACCACCGTGCAGTCGACGTTGAGCGGCACCCATCCGGCCGCCCGCACCTCGCCCACCGCCCGGCGCAGCAGCATCAACGAGTCGGCGCCGGCCAGCTTCGGGTCGCTGTCGGGGAAGCGCTGGCCGATGTCGCCGAGCCCCGCGGCGCCCAGCAGGGCGTCGATCACCGCGTGGGCCACGACGTCGGCATCGCTGTGGCCCGCCAGGCCGGGCTCATCGTCGAAGCGGACGCCGCCCAGCACCAGCGGCCGGCCCGGATCGCTGCCGAACGGGTGGACGTCGAAGCCCTGCCCCACCCGCAGCGCAGGTGCGGCGGCTGGCGCGGGACCGTCGGCGCTCACGGCCGGCACCCGGCCCCCAGCAGCGCCTCGACCACCACGAGGTCGAGCCGGTGCGTCACCTTCACGTTGGTGGCGGCGCCGTCCACGACGACCACCTTGCCACCCGCCGCCTCCACCAGCGAGGCGTCGTCGGTGGCCTCCGGCTCGCCGGCGTGGGCGGCCCGGAGGGCCGAGGCCCGGAACGCCTGCGGCGTCTGCACCGCCAGGAGCCCGTCGCGGTCCGCGGGCGCGCCCGACCGCCACCGGACCGTGTCGGTGACCGGGACGCAGGGCACCGCGGCGGCTGCGCCGCCGGTCACCGCCTCGACCACCGACCGGAACAGGGGGGCGGGCGCGAGCGGACGGGCGCCGTCGTGCACGACCACGATCCCAGCCTCGGAAGGCACGGCCGCCAGGCCGGCCCGCACCGAGGCCGACCGGGTGGCGCCGCCGGCGACCGTGACGTCGGCCGCGGCCTCGTCGCGGTGTGCTCGGCCGGGTGGCACCACGGCGACCACCCCGCCGGCCACGGTGCGCGCCGTGGCGAGCGACCAGTCCAGCACCCGACGCCCACCGAGCGGGGCGAACTGCTTGGCCGATCCGAACCGGCTCCCCGACCCGGCCGCGACGACGATCGCCCACACCTGCGCCTCGACCGGTTCCATGACCGGCCAGAGGCTACCGTCCGCCCCGTCCCGCCCCACCAGCCGATCCGGTACGTCGGGGCCGGCGTCGTTATCGTTCGGGGCGATGAGCCGCACCGAACTGCTCGCCGGCGTGCCTCTCTTCGCCGACTTCACGCCCGACGAGCTGGACGACATCACCAAGGCCAGCACGGTGGAGGACCTGCGCCGGGGGGACGTCCTGTTCCGGGAGAACGACGAGGCCGACCGTCTCTACGTGGTCGCCAAGGGGCGCATCGCGATCTCGAAGCGCTCCGTCGACAACCGCGAGTCGGTCGTCGCCCTCATGGAGCAGGGCGATCTGCTCGGAGAGATGTCCCTGTTCCAGCCGCTCGGCCGGTCGGCGGAGGCCCGGGCGCTCGAGCCCTCACAGGTCGTCACGATCCGCTACGAGCCGGTCCGGCGGATCTACGAGGAGCGGCCCGAGCTGCTCTGGGGCGTCGTCGACCTGCTCGCGGACCGCGTGCGCACGATGGACGTCGCGCTGGCCGACTCGGTGTTCCTCGACGTGACCGGCCGGACCGCCAAGCGGCTGGTCGAGATGGCAGCCGGGAGCGACGAGTTCACGCTGCCGGTCACACAGGAGGAGCTCGCGGCCATGGTCGGAGCCTCCCGCGAGCGGGTGAACAAGGCCATCGCCAGCTTCGTGCGGCTCGGATGGATCGAGCAGTCGGAGAGGCGCTACCGCATCACCGATCGCGAGCAGCTCGAGCGCCGGGCGCGGTAGCACCCGATCAGCCGCGCAGGTGCGCGATCACCCGGCGCCAGGCGTCGGCGGCGTCGTCCGGCCGGTGAGCGGGGCGGTCCGGGTCGTGGACGAACCCGTGCTCGGCGCCCTCGTACCGCACGACCTCGACGCCCGCCCCCTCCAGCGCCTCGACGTCGTCGGCGGGAACCCACGGGTCGGCCGTGCCGACGATCGCGAGGGTGGGGCAGCGCCGGGGCGACGCCAGGGCGTCGAGCGGCTCTCCCTGCGTGGCGCTGCGCCACATGTCGGGAACCCGCACCATGCCGTAGAACGAGGCCACCCGGTCGAAGCGCCCGGTGCCGGCGGCCTTGAGCGCGTACATGCCACCGATGCAGAAGCCGATCAGGCCCACCCGCGCGGCGCCCGTGGCGTCGGCCGCCGCGATGGCATCGCCGAGCACCCGCTCGTCCTCGAGCGACCCCGCGACCGCGAGCCGCTCCTCGAGGGTCGACAGTCCCTCACGCCCCGCCCACAGGTCGAACGCACACACCGTCCACCCCTGCTCATCAGCAAGACGGGCCACGTGCTCATCGAACAGCGGCCGCAACCCCCCGATATCGGGCACGACCACCAGCCCCACCTCGCTCGGCTCCCCGGCACCATGCCCAGCCGGATACGCGATCTCGGCGCCCGTCCCCGAAGGCAACGCAATCCGCATCAGCCCGTTTCTACACGACCCAAGGGACGGACTAGCTGTAGCGATCGAGGATGCTGGTCTCGGCCAGGCGGGACAGGCCCTCCTTGATGGCCCGCGCCCTGGCGCTGCCGACGCCGGTGACGTCGTCGAGGTCGTCGATGGTGGCCCGCATGATCTTCTGCAGGTTGCCGAACCGGGTGACGATGCGATCGATGACCGCCTCGGGGAGGCGGGGGATGCGGGCCAGCAGCCGGTACCCGCGTGGCTGGACGTTGGCGTCGAGGTCGAGGACACCGCCGGGCAGGTGGAGGGCGGAGCCGACCGCCTTGAGGTCGAGCAGCTCCTCGGTGCTGAGCTCAGCGAGCTCGCCCATCGCCTGGTCGAGCTGCCACTCGGACTCGGGGTGGAAGTAGTCGAGGATCACGTAGCGGCGGTCGTCCTCGACCCCGCCCATCAGCTCCTCGAGCTGCAGCTTCACCAGGCGACCGTCGACCCCCAGCTCGACGATGTCGCTGGCGATCTCGTCCGCGATGCGGCGCACCATCTCGGTGCGCTGCAGCACGTTGACCACGTCTCGCACCGTGACCAGGTCTTCCACCTCGAGGGCCGAGAGCGAGGAGGTGACGCCGTCGAGCCTGTCGCGGTAGCGCTCCAGCGTCTGGAGGGCCTGGTTGGCCCGCGACAGCAGGCGGGGGATGTTCTCGAGCGGGTGCTTCTGGTCGCCGACGTACACGGCGATGATCGACATGTCCTCGGACACCGAGATGACCGGCACGTCGATCGAGCGGGCGACCCGTTCGGCGGTGCGATGCCGGGTGCCGGTCTCCGAGGTCGGCACGTTGGGGTTGGGCACCAGGTGCACGTTGGCCCGGGCGATCCGGCTGGCGTCGTTGGCGAGGATGATCGCCCCGTCCATCTTGGCCAGCTCGGACAGGCGCTGGGGGCTGAACGCGGCGTCGAGCAGGAAGCCGCCGGAGCAGATGTTCAGAACCTCCGGCCCGTCGCCCACGACGATCAGCGCACCCATGTTCGCCTGGAGGACCCGATCGATGCCCTCGCGCAGCGGCGTGCCCGGAGCCACGGCCGCCAGCGCGGCCATGAGCTTCGAGCTGGATCGGGTCGGCATGTCGCAATGGTAGTGCCATGGAACGCGCATGCAGTGGTGGGCACGGTCGCATTCGTGATCACCGCCCGGTGATCCCGGCCAGCTCCAGTCCCTCGGCGAGGGTGCCGGGACGCAGTGCGCACATCCCGTGGGGAGGCCGGGGCGCGGAGCGTGGAACGAGACCGCAGGTGAACCCCAGGCGGGCGGCCTCCGCCAGGCGGCGCTCGGTGCGGTGGACCTGGCGGACCTCGCCGCCCAGCCCCACCTCGCCGCAGGCCACCACCTGCGGTGCCACCGGGCGACCCGTGGCAGACGAGGCCACGGCGAGGGCGACGGCCAGGTCGACCCCCGGCTCCGGCACGCGGACCCCACCGGCCACCGCCACGTGGACCTCGCGGCCCTCGAGCGTGATCCCGGCGTGGCGGCCCAGCACGGCCAGCACCTGGGCCAACCGGCCGCCGTCGACCCCCTGGGCGGTGCGGCGGGGGGTGACCATCCGCGTCGGGGCCACCAGGGCCTGGATCTCCACCAGCAGCGGACGCTGCCCGTCGAGCACCGGCGCCACCACCGACCCGGGCACCCCCGGCGACCGGTCGGCGAGGAACAGGGCGCTGGGATCGGGCACGCCGACCAGGCCCCCGTCGCCCATCTCGAACAGGCCGAGCTCGTGGGTGCTGCCGAAGCGGTGCTTCGCCACCCGCAGCATGCGCAGCGCGTGGTGGCGCTCGCCCTCGAAGGCGAGCACGGTGTCGACGAGGTGCTCGAGCACCCGGGGCCCGGCCAGGCCACCCTCCTTGGTGACGTGGCCGACCAGCACCGCGGTGAGGCCCCGCTGCTTCGCCTCGGCCACCAGCCAGTGCGCGCACCCCCGCACCTGCGCGATCGAGCCGGGGACCGAGCCCAGCTCGGGATCGAACACGGTCTGGATCGAGTCGACCACCACGACGTCGGGACGCACCGCATCGACGTGTGCCAGGACGTGGGGCAGCGCGGTCTCGGCCACCAGCCACAGGGACGGCGTGGAGATCCCCAGCCGCTCGGCCCGGAGAGCGACCTGCCGGGCCGACTCCTCGGCCGAGACGTACAGGCAGGTGGCCCCCCGCTCGGCCATCGCGGCGAGCGCCTGGAGCAGCAGGGTGGACTTGCCGACGCCCGGCTCGCCGCCCAGCACGGTGACCGATCCCGGCACCAGCCCACCGCCGAGCACCCGGTCGAGCTCGGACGCACCCGTGGGAACCGGGTCGCAGGCATCGCCCACCGCCTCGGCGATCGGGATGGGCACGGAGACCGGCCCCGGCAGCTGCTGCCCGGCCCCGCTGCGCGCTGCCACGCCCGCTGCGCCGCCCGACCGCTCCTCGACCAGGGTGCCGGTGGCCTCGCAGGTGGTGCACCACCCCGTCCACTTCGGTGCCGCCGCACCGCACTCCGCGCAGCGGAAGACGGTCTTCGCCCTCGCCATGCGCCGCACCCTACGGAGGGGGTACGACACCTTCCCGCCGCGCCCGCAGGCCACGCCGCACGACCACCACCACGAGCGCCAGTGCGCTGAGGAGGCCGACGGCCACGAGCACCAGCGCCGCGCTGTCCCGCTGGTGCCCCGTCGCCTCCATCGACACGGGCGGCCCGCCCAGCGGCGGGGCCCACGACGCCCCGTCCTCACCGGAGCCGTTGCCGTCCACCGACCCCGGCAGATCGGCCCGCACGACGAGCCTGAACGCGTCCGACAGCGGGACCCCGAGCTGCTGCTCGATCGCAGCCTGGTCCTCGCCGAGCGGCTCACCGTCCAGCGCCGCCGCGAGGGCCGGGTCGCCGAACGCCTCGAGGCCCCCGCTGAGGTCGGCCGTGCCGGAGAACGTCAGCCGGGTCTCGGCCACCCCCGTGCTCCGCTCGATCCGCAGGTCGCGCAGCGGGCCGTCGGCCCCGGCGAGCTCGGCGAGCACGGTGCCGGCCTCCTCGGCCGTCCCGAAGGGCTTGGTCGCCGCCAGCCTCACGCCGCCCCCGTCGGTGGTGGCCGGCGGGCGGACCCGCCATCCCGCCGACTCCAGGTCGTCGACCCGCACCAGC
>JBKHJZ010000198.1:0-5825 GCA_046537875.1 Acidimicrobiia bacterium
TCAGGTGATCGAGGCCTCGAAGATGCTGCCCACCGAGGCGTCGAGGGCCGCGTCGAACTCGTCGTCGCTCTGGTCGACCGTGAGGCCCTCGGTCAGGGCACGCGAGAAGCTCGCCACCACGCCGTGGTTCCGGGCGAGCCGGGCGTTCGCCTCTTCCCGGGTGTAGCCGCCGGACAGGGCCACCACCCGCAGGACGTTGGGGTGGCTCACCAGGTCGGCGTAGAGGCCGTCGGCCTCGGGCAGCGTCAGCTTGAGCATGATGTGCTGCCCGGCGTCGAGGTCGCCGAGCCGGTCGAGGATGCCGGCCTTCAGCATCTCCTCGGCGGCGGCCTTCTCCGGGCTGTGGATGTCGACCTCCGGCTCGAGGATCGGCACCAGGCCCACGTCGAGGATCTGGCGGGCCACGTCGAACTGCTGGTCGACGATGGCCTTCACGCCGGCCTCGTCGGCGCGGAGCACGAACGAGCGCATCTTGGTGCCGAACACGCCCTTCTCGATCCCCCGCGCCAGCAGGTCGCCGAGGCCGGGCATCGGCTTCATCAGCCGAACGCCGTCGGCCTCCTCGGCGAGGCCCTTGTCGACCTTCAGGAACGGCACGACGTTCTTCACCGTCCACAGGTACTCGGCCGAGCCCCGCCCCTCGATCTCGCGATCCATCGTGTTCTCGAACAGGATCGCTCCGAGGATGCGGTCGCCGTTGAAGCTCGGGCTGGTGATGATGCGGGTGCGCATCTCGTGCACCAGGTCGAACATCTCGTCCTCGCTGGCGTAGGCGTCCTCCGGGATGCCGTACAGCCGCAGTGCCTTGGGCGTGCTCCCGCCGCTCTGGTCGAGTGCGGCGATGAATCCCTGCCCGCTCTGGATCTTCTGGAACTGCTGTTCGTTCATGGGAGAGCTCCGGTCGGGGTGGTCGTAGTGCGCTCCGCCGACGTGCCGACGGGCCGTCCTGCCAGCCCGACGGTACCAATCAACGGGCACATCGAGAACCGCTCGACCCTCACGGTGGGTGGTCGACCCGCGGCGATCGAGGGGCACCGGTGGGCGACGCTCAGGTCTCCAGCGGCCCCACGGTCGCGACCACGTCGGCCACCTCGGCGTCCCAGTCGTCCGGCTCCTCCACCGGCACCACGACGAACTTCGAGGCGCCCACCGCGATGAACCGTTCCAGCCGGTCTCGCAGCGCCGGCAGCCCCACCGGCACCACGTCCGACGGGTCGAGGTCGGGCCGGCGGGCCGCGATCAGCCGGACGAGCGGCTCGGGGAGGCCGCGCCGGGCGTACGCCACGAGCACACCGAGATGCCCGGGGTCGATCTCCCGACCGTGGGCAGCGGCGACCTCGCCGATCGTCTGCCAGCCGGCGGCGACCTCGGACGGGACGGTGAACGACGGCAGCCACCCGTCACCCAGCCGGCCGGTGCGCCGCAGCTCGGACGGCGACGTGCCACCGAGCCACACCTCCAGCGGCTGCTGGTGCGGCTTCGGTAGGGCCGTCACGCCCGCCAGGTGGAAGTGCTCGCCGTCGTGGTGGACGTCGTCCTCGGTCCAGAGCCGGCGCATCAGCACCAGGGCCTCGTCGAACAGCGACGCGCGCTCCCGGCGCTCCACCCCGAACGCCCGGTGCTCCGCCGGCACCCGTGCGCCCAGACCCACGGCGGGCAGCAGCCGGCCGCCGGACAGGCGATCGAGGCTCGCCATCTCCTTGGCGAGCACCACCGGGTTGCGGCCCGGCAGCACCACCACGCTCGTGCCCAGCTTGAGCCGGCGGGTGCGGCCCGCCGCCACCGCCAGGGCGACCAGCGGGTCGGGGGCCGGGCCGGTCACCCGCTCCGACACCCACAGCGAGTCGACCCCGTGACGCTCCAGGGCGTCGACCAGCCGCCCGAACCGGTCGGGATCGCCGAGCGGGGTCTGGGTGCCGACCCCGAAGCCGATGCGGATCTTCACGCTCACGGGTCCACGTAGATGAACCCGTACGCCTCGTCGCGGAACGGGACCCCGGTGGAGGCGATCGCCGGGGACCAGTCCCCCGTCACCTCGGGGTTGCTGTCCTCCATGCCGTGGTCGGCCACCACGAAGAACGCCGTGCGGTCCCAGACCCCCGCACGCTCGATCGCGTCGAGCACCTGCCCCATCCGGGCGTCGGTGTCGTGGATGCTCGCCCGGGCGATGTCGGCATACGGGCCGCTGTGGTGGAACGCGGCGTCGGTCAGCGTGAAGTTGACGAAGCAGAACCGGGGCAGCGGGGCACCCTCGCCGAAGCCGCCACCGTCCGCGGCCGCCCGCCAGGCGTCCACGCCTTGAGTCATGCCGCTGTGGTCGATGCGCGACGACAGCTCGTAGCTCTTCTCCGGGCGCACGAAGCGCTCGGTGGCGAACGGCAGCTCCTCGGCCCGGGGCGGCCGGGCCAGCTCCCGGCCCGACCGGAGCATGTCGAACGTCGAGTAGCCGGCGCCCGTGTCGCACGGCTCGTTCACCGAGACGGTGAACGCCTCCCGCCAGCGGCGGCGCACCGCCTGGTGGATGGTCTCGACCCGGGGCGACAGGCTGCGCATCGCCCACGGCCACGTGGCCGGCGAGTTGGTCACCACCTGCTCCCCGGCCGCCCGGTCGTACCAGGCGTTGTGCAGCACGCCGTGGTGGCCCGGGTGCGCCCCGGTGAGGATCGTCGTGTGGTTGGCGAGCGTGACCGACGGCAGGGACGCCATCGCGCCGTGGCCGAGGACGGCGCCCGCCTCGACGAGCCGTGCCAGGTTCGGTGTCTCGCCCCGGTCCAGCAGGTCGTACAGGACGTTGGCGTTGGTGCCGTCCCAGAGGAAGCCGACGACGTGGTCGGGCGGAGGCTCGCGGTCGTCGAGCAGATCGGTGAGCGCAGCGCCGTCCTGGCGGGCGAGCAGCGCCCCGCCGTGGTCGGTGCCGTTGGCGCCGGCACCACCGGTCGGCTCGGCCCCGAGCAGCGCCAGCACGGTGGGAGCCACGTCGACGAGCCGGCACGAGCGCGGAATCATCCCCATGCGCCGCACGCCGGCACCGGCCAGCACGAACGGCGCCCGCACCTGGACGACGCCGAGCGAGCCGTGCTCGCCGCGCTCGCCCCCCTGGTCCTCCCAGTTGTGCGCCGACGTGTGCAGCGCCACCAGGTCCGGAGCGGCGGGATGGTCGAACACCTGGGCGACGTGATCGTGCGCGTGGGGGTACGACTGCTGGGTGCGGGTCGGCCACGGGTTCGCCCGCTCGGCGTCGAGGCCGGCGAAGCGGTCGGTCGCGGTGTCGCCCAGCGGGTTGCGGCCCTCGACGTGGGTCTCCACGAAGCGCCAGCCGTCGCCGTCGGGCTCGCGGCGGAAGCGCACGCGGCCGTCCACGGCCCGCACCTCGTACCCGCCGTCGCCGGCCGTGGCGACCAGGTCGACGATCGGCTCGAGCGCGGGATCGAGCAGCGCCGTCACCACCGCGTCGACTTTCGCGGGTTCGGTGGCCCGGGGTGCGGGCTCCTGGGGGGCGTCGGGGTCGGTCCTCGGGAGCGCCATGGCACCACACCCTACGGCGGACGGGTCGGCAGGGGGCGTGGGAAGCGCTGGGGGGCGACGACCGCCGCCCCATCGGACGGTTGCGTGCCGGGTGCGGATCCGCCCCCGCCGGGTGCGGGCCGGGTCAGAAGACGATGAGCTTCTCGGCCAGGGCCGCGACCTCGTCGAGGTCGCCCGTCCAGGCGCCGGTCGACAGGTACTTCCAGCCCGCGTCGGCGAGGATCACGACGATCGTGCCCGAGTCGATCTCCCGGGCGACCTTCGCGGCCCCGGCCAGCGCCGCACCGCCCGAGATGCCGGAGAAGATCCCGACCTCGATCAGGCGACGGGTCCACTCGATCGACTCGCGCGAGCGAACGATGCGCTTGCGGTCGAGCACGTCGGCGCCGCCCCACTTCTCGTAGACCGGCGGGATGTAGCCCTCGTCGAGGTTGCGTAGGCCCTCGACCTTCTCGCCGACCGGCGGCTCGATCGCCACGACCTTGACGTCGGGGTTCTGCTCCTTGAGGAAGCGCCCCACCCCCATCAGCGTGCCGGTCGTGCCCAGCCCGGCGACGAAGTGGGTGACCTCGGGGCAGTCACGCCAGATCTCCGGAGCGGTCCCCTCGTAGTGCGCCCGCGGGTTGGCCTCGTTGGCGTACTGGTAGAGGAAGATCCACTCGGGGTGCTCGTCGGCCAGCTGCTCGGCCCGGCGGACCGCACCGTTCGACCCCTCCGCGCCCGGGCTCAGCAGCACCTCGGCGCCCCAGACCTCCAGCGCCTGGCGGCGCTCCACCGACACGTTCTCGGGCATGACGATCTTGATCGGGTAGCCGCGGATGCGGGAGATCATGGCGAGGGCGATGCCCGTGTTGCCCGACGACGGCTCGATGATCGTGCGACCGGGCACGAGGAGGCCGTCGGCCTCGGCGTCCTCGACCATGGCGAGCGCGATGCGGTCCTTGATCGAGCCGGCCGGGTTCTGCCCCTCGAGCTTGGCGAGGATGCGCACCCCCGGGTTGGGGCTCAGCCGGCTGACGTCGACCATCGGGGTGTTGCCGATCAGATCGAGCACCGATGAGTAGACAGCCATGGAGACACCATCGAGGTCGTGGGCCGGAGCGGCCGGCCGGTCGTCGGTGGGTCCGCCGGTCGGGCCCGGCCGATCGTCGGTCCGGTTCGTCGGGAATGCCGAGAGATTGTCGAGCGTAGTGCTCAGGATTCTAGCGACGATCCGGGGTCGCCGTCTCCCCGGTGATCCACCGTCACCCTCTCCTCGGTGATCCCCCCGTCGACGATCCGGTAGCTCCGCAGCACGGGATCGGCCCGCTTCAGCGACACGATCACGTAGTGCCACGACGGGTCGGGCGCCTGGGCCACGTCGGTGGGCGACGGGTACGCCTCGGTGTGCGTGTGGCTGTGCATCACCCCGATGATCTCGAGGCCGCGACGCTCGGCGTCACGGTCGGCGTGCAGGTGATCGCGGGGCTCCACCGTGTAGAGGCGGCTCGAGCCCGCGGCGTTGCGGCACGGATAGAAGGCGCTGGCCTGGGTTCCGCCGGGATCGCCGGCGAGCAGCCCGCAGGCCTCGTCGGGCAGGCCCGCGAAGGCGTGCCCCACCATCTCCTCCCACACCGACCCGGTCAGCGCCAGCACGACCCCGGAGGCTACCGGGGGACCCCTGCGGCGGGGGCGGCTCGGGGTGGGGCGCCGCGGCGGCCCGCGGGATACCCTGCCCTCTCCCCTATGGCACGCGCGCGCGGCACCGGACCCCCCGGCACCAAGCTGATCGCCGCCAACCGGAGGGCCAGGCGCGACTACGAGATCCTCGAGACCGTCGAGGCCGGGCTCGTCCTGCGAGGCAGCGAGGTGAAGTCCCTGCGCGACGCGCAGGTGCAACTCGGCGACGCGTACGCGCGCATCGAGGGCGGCGAGGCGTGGCTGGTGTCGATGCACGTGGCGCCCTACGACCACGCCCAGGAGCACACCGGGCACGACGCCGAGCGGCCGCGGAAGCTGCTGCTCCACCGCGGCGAGATCGATCGGCTGGCGGCCATCGTCGCCGAGAAGCGCCTCGCGCTGGTGCCGCTGTCCCTGTACTTCAGGGACGGGCGGGCCAAGGTGGAGCTCGCCCTGGCCCGGGGCCGCAAGACCTACGACAAGCGCCGGCTGCTGGCCGAGCGCGACGCCGAGCGGGAGGCGGCCCGGGCCATCGCCCGCGCGGGCCGCGAGGAGTGAGCGAGACCGGTCGACGGCTCCCCCACCGCGACAGCGGCCTGCCGATCGTCACCCCGGTTCCCGGCCGCCGGGCGGCGGCTCGG
>JBKHJZ010000199.1:0-5810 GCA_046537875.1 Acidimicrobiia bacterium
CCGGCGCAAACGCGAGCGTGCCGGTGATCCGGGCCGCGAGCTCGTCGTGGGAGTCCGGATCCTCGCTGGTCACGATCACCGACCAGACGATGCCGCGCGGGCCGACCGTCAGGGTCTCGGTGCCCTCGGCCACCACGTCCTCGCCGCGGCCGGGCAGGCCGCTCACCCGGTAGCGGATGCGCACGGTGGGGCGCCCGGCCGCGGCCTCACCGTCGACCACCTCGATGGACACGCCGCCACCGAGCTCGTCGCCGGCTTCGGCGACCAGGTCTTGCGCGTAGCGCTCGAGGCCGGCCGCGTCGGTGATGCCGGTCTCCGGTGCCGCCCGGACCTTGAGGTCGCTGACCCGCCCGGCCCGGTCCTGGCCGGCGGCGTAGAACACCGCACCGGCCCGGGCGGCGTGGCGCGCCGAGTCGAGGAACCCGGGGACCTCCGGGGACGACCGCTCGAGGGCCGTGAGCACCTCCTCGGACAGGATCGTCGCCTCCCACCCCGGCGGCACCGCGACGCCGAACCCCAGCTGCGCCACGGGGATCGCCTGCCAGCCGTCGGGCGCCTCCACCTCGATGCCCCCCGTCCGCATGGTGGTCGTCGTGTCGGCGGGAGCGGACTCCGAGCCCTCGGCCTCCCGGGCGGCGCCGCCGGGGTCATCGTCGTCGCCGTCGTCACCGCCGCAGGCCGCCACACCCACCACCAGCGCCACGGCCAGCAGCGCGGCGAGAGCCAGCGAGGCGGTCGACCGCCCTGGGCGTGGCGGACGCCCCCACCCGGGGTGCGCCGGCCGGAGGCGCGCCGGCACCGAGCGGGCCGTCACCGTCACGCCAGCCACTCGGCGATCAGCTCGTCGCGGCGCTCGGCCCACTCCTCGGCGGTGATCGCGTAGCGCACGTGGTCCTCCCAGACGCCGTTGATCTCCAGGTAGCGCAGCGCCGTGCCCTCGTCGCGCAGCTTCAGCTTCTCGACCACCCGGCGGCTGCGGTGGTTGCGGGGGATGATCGAGATCTGCACCCGGTGGAGGCCCAACCGGTCGAAGGCGAACCGGACGACCAGCACGACGGCCTCGGGCATGTAGCCGTGGCCGGCCTCCGCCTCGTCGATCCAGTAGCCCACGTAGCACGACTGGAACGGGCCCCGCTGCACCGACGACAGGTTGATCTCGCCGCAGAACCGGTCGCCCAGGAAGACGCCGAACCCGTAGGCGGTGCCGAGCTGTCGCTCGCGCTCCCGGGCCGAGCACCGCATGGCGAAGGCCTCCGCCGACTCGACCACGTCGGGCATGCCGGGACTGCGGGCCGGCTCCCAGGGGGTGAGCCACTTCTCGTTGCGGCGGCGCACCTCGCGCCAGGCCGCGAAGTCGGTCGGGCGCAGCGGGCGCAGCAGGACGCGACGGCCCGCGAGCGTGGTCATGACCGCCCCAGCACCTCACCGAGGGCACCCAGCAGCAGCGCGACGTTGCGGGGCCGGGCCGTGTGCCCCATGCACCCGATGCGCCACACCCGCCCGGCGTAGTCGCCCAGGCCGCCGCCGATCTCGATGCCGTAGCGGCCGAGCAGGGTCGACCGCACGGCCGCCTCGTCGACCCCGTCGGGCACCCAGACCGTGGTCAGCTCGGGGAGCCGGTGACCGTCGGCGGCGAACAGCTCGAAGCCCAGCCCGGCGAGGCCCTCGTGCAGCAGCCGGCCGCACTCGGCGTGACGGGTTATGGCGGCGTCGAGACCCTCGTCGAGGATCGCACCCAGCCCGGCGTGCAACGACCGGACCATCGCCACGGGCGCCGTGTGGTGGTAGGTGCGTGCGCCGGTGGCCGGCCCCGTGTAGCGGCCGAGCATCCGGAGGTCCAGGTACCAGCTCCGGCTCCGCTCGACCAGCCGCTCGCGCGCCCGCTCGCTGACCGTGAGCGGCGCGAGGCCGGGTGCAACCCCCAGGCACTTCTGCGTGCCCGAGTACGCGATGTCGACACCCCACCCGTCGACGTCCACCTCGATGCCCCCCAGGCTGGTGACGCAGTCCACCAGCAGCAGGGCGTCGCCCTTCGCCTCGCCCAGGGGGGCGATGTCGGAGCGCACGCCGGTCGACGTCTCGGCGTGGACCACGCCGATCACCTTCGGCGCCGGGTGCGCGGCGACCAAGGCCTCCGGGTCGACCGGCTTGCCCCACGGCACCTCCACCGGCACCACCTCGGCCCCGCAGCGGGCGGCGACATCGCACATCCGCCGACCGAACACGCCGTTGACCCCGATGACCACCACGTCGCCGGGGTCGACGACGTTGACGAGCGCGGCCTCCATGCCGGCCGACCCGGTGCCGGAGATCGGCAGCGTCATCGGGTTCGAGGTGCGGAAGACGGTGCGGAGGCGCTCGCAGGTGTCGTCGAGCAGCGCCACGAACTCGGGGTCGAGGTGGCCGAGCATCGGTCGGCCGAGCGCCTCGGTGGCCTCGGGGTACGGGTTGCAGGGCCCCGGCCCCATCAGGATCCGGTCGGAGATGGGCATGCGGCCTCGAACGGTAGCGAGCGTGCGCGCTGCCAGGGGAAAGCCGCGGAGATCGGGCTGCTATCCGCCCCCCGGCACCAGGCTGAGGGCGAGACCGTCGAGGATGTCGGCCTCCGACACGATCATCTCGTCGAAGCCGAGGCGGCGGAACAGGGAGACCAGGACGCAGCATCCGCCCACGATCACATCGGCCCGGGCCTCCTCCAGGCCCGGGTTGTGGATGCGCTGGGCCCGGGTCTCGGTGGCGAGGGTGCGGAACACGTCCTCGGCCGCCTCGTGGGTGAGGCGGAAGTGGTGGATGCGGTCGCGGTCGTAGGTCTCGAGCCCGATCTCCACCGCCGCCACCGTGGTGACCGTGCCGGCCAGCCCGACCAGCGTGCGGGCGCCGCCGACCCTGGGAACCGCCCGCAGCACGTCGTCGAGGTGGGCGTCGATCACGCTCAGGCAGGCCGCCAGCTCCTCGGGCTGCGGCGGGTCGTGGTGGAGGTAGGCCTCGGTGAGCCGCACGCACCCGACGTCCACCGACACCACGCCGTCGACGCCGTCGGCGCCGTCGGCGCCGAGGATGAACTCGGTGGAGCCCCCGCCGATGTCGACCACCAGGTACGGGCCCAGCGCAGGATCCAGCTCGCTGGTGGCGCCGATGAACGCGAGCCGCCCCTCCTCGTCGCCGCTGAGCAGCTCGGGGCGCACGCCCACCAGGTCCTCGACCGCGTCGAAGAACTCGTCGCGGTTCCCCGCGTCGCGGGCCGCGGAGGTGGCCGCCACCCGCAGCCGGGAGACGCCGTGCCGGTCGAGCGCGCCCCGGTAGTCCCGCAGGCAGGCGAGCGTGCGGTCCACGGCCTCGTCGGCGAGCCGGCCCGTCGCACCTACCCCCTGACCCAGGCGCGTGATCGTGTTGCGACGGTCGAGGATGTCGAGCCCGCCGTCGACCGGGCGGGCCACCAGGACGCGGGTCGAGTTCGTGCCGAGATCGAGCGATGCCACCGCCGTCATGGGGGCCGACGCTACCGGCCCTCCCCCGCCGCCAACCGCTCGTGCACCCAGCGGCCCACCGGGTCGTCACCGCCCGCCAGGAACCAGGCGTAGTGCGCGTGCAGGCACTTCACGCCCCGGCGGGTGCCGCCCACCCCGCCGGACGGCACGGGACCGCTGTGCCCCGGCGGCAGGGCCGCATCGCGCTCTGCGGCGTAGCGCGCGTGGGCGTCGGCCAGCTCGGCGGCGTCGACCTCGGCCTCGGCGCGGGCGACGCCCCCGGCGGCCTCGAGCCGCGAGACCTGGGTGCGCTCCGGCTCGCCCACGAGCCAGAAGCGGGTGGGCATGGGGGTGCCGTCGTCGAGGAGCGGCGCGTTGCGGATGACCAGCGGCGAGCCGTCCTGCCGGCGGACCACGACCTCGAACGCGCCCTGCGGCGGCCGTCCGAGCGCCCTCTCGACCGCGGCCACATCCCCGGGCCGGGTGCTCGTCACGCGTCGAGCGGGCATGCCGCGAGTCTCGCGCCGCACCGGCCGGTCCCCGAGCCCCGGTGTTGCCGCCGCCCGCAGCGGAAGGGGGCGGAGCTCGGCAGGCGCGCTCGCATGCCTACCGACCAGTAGGTAGGGTAGCGGCCATGACCGCCGCAACGGACCCGCCCATGGCAGACACCGCCGTCCTCGACGAGCTCGAGCCCGTGGTCGCCGAGCTGCTCGAACGCCACCTCGCCCAGGCCAAGGAGTGGTTCCCCCACGAGCTCGTCCCGTGGGGCCGGGGTGAGGACTTCGACCCGGACTGGGAGTGGTCGCCCGAGGACTCCTGGCTGCCGGCAGAGGTGCGGTCGAGCCTGTTCGTCAACCTGCTCACCGAGGACAACCTGCCGCACTACTTCCGCACCATCGAGTCGATGTTCGGCCGCTGGTCGGCCTGGGGCGAGTGGAACCGCCGCTGGACGGCCGAGGAGGGCCGGCACTCGATCGTCATCCGCGACTACCTCACGGTCACCCGGGCGATCGACCCCGTCGCCCTGGAGCGGGCCCGCATGGCCCAGGTGAGCACCGGGAGGGTGCCCGAACCCGACACCCCCTACGAGGGCCTGGTGTACGTGACGCTGCAGGAGCTGGCCACCCGCATCGCGCACCACAACACCGGCAAGCTGGTCGACGACCGCCCCGGCTACGAGGTCATGAAGCGGGTGGCGGCGGACGAGAACCGGCATCACCTCTTCTACCGCGACCTCTGCTCCGCCGCCCTCGAGCTCGACCCGTCCGGCATGGTGCGGGCCATCGAGCGCCAGGTTCGCGAGTTCGAGATGCCGGGCACCGGCATCCTCGACTTCGAGGAGCACGCGCGTGCCATCGCCCGCGCCGGCATCTACGACTTCGCGATCCACCACGACCAGATCCTCCAGCCGGTGGTGGTCCGCCACTGGGCGGTCGAGGAGCTGACCGGGCTCGACGACGCAGCGGAGCACGCCCGCGACGCCCTGCTCGCCCGGGTCGAGCGCATCGGCCGGGTCGGCCGGCGCCTGGCCCGACACCGCGGGGAGACGGCCGGCGCGCAGCACGGCACGCCGGCGGTGGGCGCACCGGCCTGACCGCGGGGCGCGCCGCGGTCAGCCGTCGTCGGCCCGGGGCGGCGGGGCCACGCTGTAGGACTCCTCGCCGGGCTTCACGTAGCCATACTCCCGCCGGGCCATCTCCTCGATCGTCCCCGGGTCCCGCAGATCGTCGATCCGCCGCTCGAGCCGTTCGTTCTCCCGGGTCAGCACCTCGAGCTGCTCCTCGCCCCGGTTCCGCGCGTTCCACTGGTCGAGCACGGTGCGCACCGGGAACACCGCGTACACCAGCACGCCGACCAGGGCCACCACCAGCGCCACCGCCCCGACCATCAGCCCCACCCTGCGGAGCCGCGCGGTGCGCCGCGCCCGGACCTCCTCGTCGGCACCCCTGAGCCGCTCGCCGAGGCGCAGCCTGCCGAGCGACCTCGCCAGCCTCCGCCGCCCCGTGACACGGCGCCGCCATCTCGTCGCCCGCCCGCGCGCCTTCCGGGCCACACCGTCGGGCGCCGCGGCGGCGGTCGGCGCCGGGGACGCGGCACCGCCCCGGGGGGTGGCCGGCGGCGCCGTCTCACGCGTGTCCGGTTCGGGGACGACCCTGCCGTAGGCGAAGGGAGCACCGCGCGCCTCCCACAGGCCCGGGCCGGACGCGGGCGAGGGTCGCTCGCCGGCCGCTCCCTCGGTCACGGGTCGACCCGTGCGAGCCCGGGGCCGCGGGGCCCCGGTCATGACCGTCGGGGCGTCGGCCGGATCGATGGAGCGGTCGGCATCGGCCCGAGGTGCGAGGC
>JBKHJZ010000200.1:0-5791 GCA_046537875.1 Acidimicrobiia bacterium
TGTGTTGCCGGGAGGCCTCGCTGTAGGGCCGTGGCTCACGCTGCAGATCGCGTACGGTTCAGCATGCGCGTCCATCCCTGCTCGCTCGGCCTCTCAGGACGGGCCGGAACCACTCGGCGGTGCGCACCAGGCCCGTGCGCAGGGGAACCTCGGGCTCCCAGCCCAACCGCTCCCGGGCGAGCGTGATGTCGGGGCGGCGCTGCGCCGGGTCGTCGACCGGCAGCGGCTCGTGGATCACCTGTGAGGGGCTGCCGGTCACCTCCAGCACCTCCCGGGCCAGGTCCAGCACGGTCAGCTCGCCCGGGTTGCCGATGTTGACGGGCTCGCGCAGGTCGCCGTCGAGCACCGCGAGGATGCCGCGCACCTGGTCGTCGACGTAGCAGAACGACCGGCTCTGCCGCCCGTCGCCGTACACGGTCAGCGGCTTGCCCGCGAGGGCCTGGACCAGGAAGTTCGACACGACGCGCCCGTCGTCGGCCCGCATCCGGGGACCGTAGGTGTTGAAGATCCTCACGATCCTCACGTCGAGGCCGTGGTAGCGGTGGTAGGCCATCGTCATCGCCTCGGCGAAGCGCTTGGCCTCGTCGTAGACGCCGCGGGGGCCCACCGGGTTGACGCGGCCCCAGTACGTCTCCGGCTGGGGGTGCACCTGCGGGTCGCCGTAGACCTCGCTGGTGGACGCCAGCAGGAAGCGGGCCGCCTTGGCCTTGGCCAGCCCGAGGCCGTTGTGGGTGCCGAGGCTGCCGACCTTCAGGGTCTGGATCGGCATCTGGAGGTAGTCGGCCGGCGACGCCGGGCTGGCGAAGTGGAGCACCGTGTCGACGTGGCCCGGGACCCACACGTACTGGCTCACGTCGTGGTCGACGAACGTGAAGCCGGGCTCGCCGAAGAGGTGCTCGATGTTGTCGACCGTGCCCGTGAGCAGGTTGTCGATCGCGACCACCTGGTCGCCGCGGGCGAGCAGGTGATCGCACAGGTGCGAGCCGAGGAACCCGGCCCCGCCGGTGACCACGACGCGTGCCATCAGACCGGTGCGCCGCGACCGGACGATCCCGTCAGCGCCCGATCCCCGTGTAGGTGAACCCGCGACGCTCGAGCGCGGGCTTGTCGAGCAGGTTGCGGGCGTCCACCACCCGCGGCGCGGCCATGAGCCCCGCCACCTTGTCGAAGTCGAGCCACCGGAACTCGTCCCACTCCGTCAGCACCGCCAGCACGTCGGCCCCGTCGCACACCGAGTAGGGGTCGCCGGCGGGCTCGAGTCCGGCGACGGGTCCCCTGACGGCCGGGTCGTAGGCCCGCACGTCGGCACCGGCGTCGGCGAGCAGCCGGGCGATGCGGATCGCCGGCGAGTCGCGGGTGTCGTCGGTGCGGGCCTTGAACGTGAGCCCCCACACGGCCACCGCCCTGCCCTCGAGCGAGCCCCCCGCCTGGGCTCGCACCTTCCCCACCACCCGGTGGCACTGCTCCTCGTTGACCGTGATGACGCCCTTCAGGATGTCGAACGGGTACCCGGCCGACTCGGCGATGTGCACGAGCGCCTGCGAATCCTTCGGGAGGCAGCTCCCACCCCATCCCGGCCCGGGCTTGAGGAACTCGTGGCCGATGCGCTTGTCGTAGCCCATGCCCAGCACGACGTCCTTCACGTCGGCGCCGACCGCCTCGCACACGGCGGCGATCGCGTTCACGAAGCTGATCTTCGTGGCCAGGAAGGCGTTGGAGGCGTACTTGATGGTCTCCGCCGAGGGCGGGTCGGTCACGATGATCGGCGCGGTCACGCCGATGAACAGCGACGCCACCCGCACCGCCGCCGCCTGGTCGTCGCTGCCGACGACGATCCGGCCGGGGTTCAGGAAGTCGTGGACCGCCGAGCCCTCGCGCAGGAACTCCGGGTTCGACACCACCACCACGTCGTCGCGCCCGAGCACCCGCTCGACCACCCGCGTCGAGCCCACGGGCACGGTGGACTTGTTCACCACGATCGCCTCCGAGGGCAGCAACGGGCCGATCTCACGCGCCGCCGCCTCGATGTACGAGAGGTCGGCTGAACCGTCGTCGCCCTGGGGGGTGGGCACGCACAGGTAGGCGAACTCGGCGTCGGCCACCGCGTTGGCCGCCCCGACCACGAACCGGAGCCGGCCACCGTCGAGGCACTCCCGCACCATCGCCTCGAGCCCGGCCTCGACGATCGGGACCTCGCCGCGCGAGAGCATGTCGATGCGCTTCTCGTCGATGTCGGCGCACACCACGTCGTGCCCGAGGTGCGAGAAGCAGGCAGCCGTCGTCAACCCGACGTACCCCGCCCCGATGACGGCGATCTGCGCCATGGACCGAACCTCCTCCGGCGGCCGTGATCGGTCGCGGCCGTTGCCCGTCCTGTCGCGCACGGCCTGCACCCGGCGCTCCGGCCGGAGGTTCACGCAGGCCACACGACCGCGCAACGCTAGCCTCAGCGGCCGGCCGGGTGGGTGGCGGGCCCGCTGCGAGCCGTGTCCGACGGCCCCTGGGGCCGTGTCCGCAGGCGCCGTGACCTGGGTGAGCAGGCCCTCTCCCCGGGCCGGGCGGTGCCTGCGACGGCCGACGTGGCGGGGCTAGTCTCGCCGTGTCCTGCGGCCCGCCGCCGGCACCGGCCGGGCGACCGCCGACACGGCGCCATCGGTAGCAGTCGTCGACCAGAGAGGTTCGCACGTGCGCAACGCCCTCGGAGCCGTCCAGTCGCTGCTCGTGCTGGGCGGATCGTCCGACATCGGGGCCGCCATCGCCGGCCGGGCGGTCGAGGACGGCTGCCGCACCGTGGTGCTCGCCGGCCGGCGTCCCGACGCCATGGCGGGCGTCGCCGATCGCCTGCGGGCCGGCGGCGCCGGGGTGGAGATCGTCCCGTGGGACGCCACCGACATCGGCGGCCACGCCGACGCGATCAAGGCCGCATGGGACGCGGTCCCCGGCGGCGACCTCGACTGCGTCGTCATGGCCGCCGGCCTCCTCGGCCGCCAGGAGCGCCTCGAGGAGGACCCCGCCGCCGCGGCCGACCTCATCACCACCAACTTCTCCGGCCCCGCCGCCACGCTGCTGCACGTCGCCCGGCGCATGCGCGAGCAGGGCCACGGCGCCATCGTCGTGCTCAGCTCGGTGGCCGGCGAGCGCGCCCGGCGGTCGAACTTCGTGTACGGCTCGTCCAAGGCGGGCCTCGACGCCTTCACGCAGGGGCTGGCCGATGCGCTGGTGGGCTCGGGCGTCCGGGTGCTGGTGGTGCGTCCGGGGTTCGTGCGCTCCGCGATGACCGAGGGGCAGGACCCCGCACCGCTCGCCACCACCCCGGAGGCGGTCGCCGACGCGGTGGCGGGCGCGCTGGCGTCGGGACGCGAGGTCGTGTGGGTGCCGGGCACGCTCCGGCCGCTGATGACCGCCCTCCGGCACCTCCCGCGGCCCGCGTGGCGGAAGGTGTCGGCCAACCGATGAGCGTGGGATCGGCACGGGGCGCCGCCGGCAGCACCGTGGCGGCGCCCGGCGCGGCCGCCCCCGGCGCCCCCGCGGGCGACGCCCACCGGCCGTCCCTCCCGGTCGCGCTCGTCCGGCTGGCCCGTCCGCGGCAGTGGTCGAAGAACGTCCTCGTCTTCGCGGCGCCTGGGGCGCACGGGGTCCTCGACAACCCGGGACCGCTCCTCGACACGCTGGTGGCGTTCGCCTCGTTCTGCCTGGCGGCAGCGGGCACCTACTACATCAACGACGCCCGCGACATCGACGCCGACCGCCGGCACCCGACCAAGCGCCACCGCCCGGTGGCGCTCGGCGTCGTCCCCGTGTGGCTCGCCTACGCCGGGGGAGCCGCCCTGCTGGCCGGCGGGGTGGGCCTGGCGTTCGCGGCCAGCGTCGAGCTCGTCTACACGGTGCTCGGCTACATCGCCCTCACCACCGCGTACTCCGCCTACCTCAAGCACGTGGCCGTGGTCGACCTGGTGGCGGTCGCGGCCGGCTTCGTGCTGCGGGCCGTGGCCGGCGCCGCCGCCACCGGGGTCCCGATCTCCGAGTGGTTCTTCATCGTCACCAGCTTCGGCTCGCTGTTCATGATCTCGGGCAAGCGGAGCGCCGAGGCGAGCGAGATGGGCGAGGGTGCCGCCGGGTTCCGCACCGTCCTGGCGGCCTACACGCCCGGGTACACCGCCTACCTGCGGGCCGTCACGTCGGGCGCCGTGCTGGTGGCCTACTGCCTGTGGGCGTTCGAGAAGGCCGAGCTCGCCGCGGCCACCGTCCCCTGGTACCAGCTCTCGATCCTGCCGTTCGCCATGGGCGTGCTCCGCTACGCGCTCGTGCTCGACCAGGGCAAGGGCTCGGCCCCGGAGGACATCGTGCTGCGCGACCGACCGCTCCAGGGCATCGGGCTGGTGTGGGTGACCGTCTTCGGCGTCGGGGTGTACGCATCGTGAGCGCGGACCGCGAGCTGGTCAGCGGCTGGGGCCGGACCCCGGCCTCGGCCAGCCACGTCGTGCGGCCCGCGTCGCCCGACGAGCTCGCGTCGGCGGCCAAGACCGCGGGGGCCCGGGGGGCCATCGCCCGCGGCCTCGGCCGGTCGTACGGCGACCAGGCCATGAACGCCGGCGGGCTCGTGGTGTGCTCGACGGGCGTGTCGGGCGTGCTGGAGATCGACGCCACCGCCGGCACGGCGCGCGTGCTGGCGGGCACGTCGCTCGGCGACCTGTTGCAGGTGATCGTGCCCATGGGGTGGTTCGTCCAGGTCACCCCGGGCACCCGCAACGTCACGGTCGGCGGGGCGATCGCCAACGACGTCCACGGCAAGGGCCACCACGCGACCGGCACCTTCGGCGCCCACGTCCGCTCGATGGTGCTCGCCCTGGCGGACGGCAGCCAGCGGACGCTCACACCCACCGGCACGCCCCGCGAGTTCTGGGCGACGTGCGGGGGCATGGGCCTGACCGGGACGGTGGTCGAGGCGACCATCGGCCTCCGCCGCATCGAGACCAGCCTGCTGAAGGTCGACAGCGATCGCGTCCCCGACCTCGACACCCTCCTCGACAAGCTGCTCGAGGGCGGGCGGCGGTACCAGTACTCGGTGGCCTGGGTCGACTTCCTGGCCAGGGGCCGCTCGCTCGGGCGGGCGGTCCTCGACCAGGGGGACTTCGCGAGCCTCGACGACCTGCCCGCGCGCCTGCGCAGGCGTGGCGATCCGCTCGCCTACCACCCGGCGCCGACGGCGCCCGCTCCCCCGGTCGCCCCCAACGCCCTCCTGAACCGGGCCTCGATCGCCGCCTTCAACGAGGTGTGGTACCGCAAGGCGCCGCGCCGGCGCCGCGGCCACCTCCAGACCATCGACAAGTTCTGGTACCCGCTCGACATGGTCGGAGGATGGAACCGGTTGTACGGCTCCCGCGGGTTCCTCCAGTGGCAGTGCCTGGTGCCGTTCGGCGCCGAGGAGGTCCTCCGCCGGATCGTCGAGGCCATCGCCGAGCACCCGGCGCCCAGCTTCCTGTCGGTGCTCAAGTACTTCGGCGACAGCAACCCAGGGCCGCTGTCGTTCCCCGCCCGCGGCTGGACGCTGAGCATCGACGTGCCGACCGACGTCGGCGGGCTCGCCCCGCTGCTCAACCGGCTCGACGAGCAGGTGCTGGAGGTCGGCGGGCGGCTCTACCTGGCCAAGGACAGCCGGATGCGCCCCGAGCACCTGCCCCTCATGTATCCCCGGCTCGACGAGTGGCGGCAGGTGCGCGACAGCCTCGACCCCGACCGCCGCCTCAACAGCGACCTGGCCCGCCGCCTGAACCTCCTCGGATAGGTCCCC
>JBKHJZ010000201.1:0-5788 GCA_046537875.1 Acidimicrobiia bacterium
GGCTGGGCCCGCTCGATGATCGCCCCGATCTCGAGGTGCGGGGGCAGCGTGCCGAGGGCCAGTCCCTCGTCGCCCGCCAGGCGCGACGCGCAGAACGCCTCGGCGATCGCCGGGTGCCCGAACCGCACGAGCAGGCTGCCCTGCAGCGCGAGGGCCATCAGCTCGACCACCCGGCGGGCCCGGGCCTCGATGCCCATCACCTCGCCCACGTCGTGGCGAAGCCGGGCGACGGCGGCGTCGAGCCGCTCGTCGGCACCCGCGGCCTCGTCGAGCTCGCCCAGGAACACGTCGAGCGACGCCGGCTCGCGGGCGATCGCCCGCAGCACGTCGAGGCAGATCACGTTGCCCGATCCCTCCCAGACGCCGTTGAGCGGGCTCTGGCGGAACAGGCGGGGCATGATCGACTCCTCGACGTAGCCGTTGCCTCCGAGGCATTCGAGGGCCTCGGCCACGTGGGTCGGCTGCCGCTTGCACGTCCAGTACTTCCCGACCGCGGTGGCGAGCCGGCGGAACAGCGCGGCCCGCTCGTCGCCGGCGGCCGCCTCGTCGAACGCCCGGGCGAGCCGCAGGGCCAGCACGGTGGCGGCCTCCGACTCGACGGCCAGGTCGGCGAGCACCACCCGCATGAGCGGCTGGTCGACCAGCAGGCTGCCGAACGCGCTGCGGTGGGCGGCGTGGTGCAGCGCCTGGGCCGTGGCCTGCCGCATGCCCGAGGTGGCCCCGAGCACGCAGTCGAGCCGCGTGTGGTTGACCATGTCGATGATCGTGCGGACGCCGCGGCCCTCCTCCCCCACCAGCCAGGCCACCGCGCCGTCCAGCTCCACCTCGCCCGAGGCGTTGGAGCGGTCGCCGAGCTTGTCCTTCAGCCGGACGAGCTGGAACCCGCGGTTGCGCTCGCCGTCGGGCAGCCACCGGGGCACCAGGAAGCACGACAGCCCGCCGGGCGCCTGCGCCAGCATCAGGAACAGGTCGGACATCGGGGCCGAGCAGAACCACTTGTGGCCGGTCAGCCGCCAGGTGCCGTCGCCGGCCGGTTCGGCCCGCGTGGTGTTGGCACGCACGTCGGACCCGCCCTGCTTCTCGGTCATGCCCATGCCGGCGATCGCCCCGGCCTTCTCGCGGGCGGGGACGTCGCGCGCGTCGTAGGCCCGGGCCACGAGGCGCGGCTCCCACTCGGCCGCCAGGTCGGGCTGCGCGCGGAGCGACGGGATGATCGAGTAGGTCATCGAGATCGGGCAGCCGTGACCTGCGTCGACCTGCGACCAGGTGATGAACCCGGCGGCCCGGGCGACGTGCGCGCCCGGCTGCTCGACCGCCCACGGGGCACCGTGGAGGCCGTGGCCGACCGCCACCCGCATCAACTCGTGGTACGCGGGGTGGTAGTCCACTTGGTCGATGCGGTGGCCGAACCGGTCGTGGGTCCGCAGCTCCGGCGGGACGCGGTTGGCGGCGACGCCCCACTCGATGGCCTCAGGCGAGCCGGCCAGGCGGCCCAGCGCGCCCAGGTCGTCGAGCGCCCACGACGCGCCCTCCCGCTCGGTTGCCTCCACCAGGGCCGCATCGGTCCCGAACACGTCGTAGTCCTGCAAGGGGGGCGGCTGGTTGACGACCTCGTGGGTGCTGGGCATGCCTCCATGCTGCCGCCCGGGCCGCCGGATGGGAACACGTGGTCGCCGCGGGGCGACCTCAGGGCTCACGGCGGGGGGTGAGGCGGTGGAAGGCGATCGCCGCCGCGGTCGCCACGTTGAGGGAGTCGACCCCCGCGGCCATCGGGATGCGCACCCGGCGGTCGGCCCGCGCACCGGCCTCCGGGCTGATCCCGGGACCTTCGGCGCCGAGCAGCAGCGCGAGCCGCGCCGGCGGGCCGGCGGCGAGGTCGTCGATGTCCTCGCCGTCGGGGGTCGGGGTCAGCGCCACCACCGTGAACCCCCGGGCCCGGAGGTCGTCGAGGGCGCCCGGCCAGTCGCCCACCCGCGTCCACGGGACGCGCAGCACGTGCCCCAGCGACACCCGGATGCTGCGGCGGTACAGCGGGTCGGCGGTGGTGGGGTCGAGCAGCACGGCGTCGACGCCGAACGCCGCCGCGTTGCGGAACAGCGACCCGAGGTTCTCGTGGTCGTTGAGACCCTCGAGCACGGCGACCCTCCGCGCCGCAGCGAGGATCTCGCCGGCGGGCGGGAGCGGCAGCCGCGACCCCGAGGCGAGCACGCCCCGGTGGAAGGCGAACCCGGTGATCGCCTCGACCTCCCGGGCCGGTCGCACGACCACCGGCACGTCGCCACCCGCCGGCGCAGCGGCGAGCAGGGGGCGCACCCGGTCGAGCTTCGTGTCGGCCACCAGCACCGAGCGCACCGGGTAGCGCGAGCCGAGCAGGGCCTCGAGCGCCAGGGCGCCCTCAACGATGAAGAACCCGCCCGCCCGCTCGACCTGCCGGCGGTGCGCGGGATCCGACAGCGCCCGGTAGTCGTCGAGCAGCACCTCGTCGCCCGGGCGCTCGCCGCCGCGGGGCTGATCGCCCGGTCGCTCGTCGCCGTGGGGCTGGTCGCCCGGGCGCTCCCCACCGCGATGCTGGTCGGCGCCCCTCACAGGAGGCCGCGCACGATCGCTGCCACCGCGGTCGCGGCGGCGAACGCGAGGACGGCCGGCCGCAGGTGGCGCCCGTCGATCCGGCGGGCGATGACCCCGCTGGCGAGCAGCCCGACGGTCGTGCCGGGCAGCAGCGCCGCCGTGAGCACCAGGTGCCAGCCGGCCACCACCCCGGCCACGGCCTGGGCGCCGAGCGAGATCATCGTCCCCACGGCGAACACCACGGCCAGCGTCGACCGCAGCACCGGTCCCTCGTGATGCTGGTAGAGCAGCGCCACGGGGGGCCCGCCGATCGCCGTGGCGGTGCCCATCACGCCGGAGGCGGCGCCTGCGCCGACCGTGGTGGCCGGCGTGACCGGCACGGTCAGCACCCGCAGGCTCATCACCACCGCCAGCAGCACCGCGGCCCCGAGCAGCACCGAGAGGGCATCGCCGGACACGACCGCCACCACCGTGGCGCCGACCACCGTCCCGGGCAGGCGTCCCACCATCAGCCAGGCCACCCCCGCCCGGTCGACCCGGTGCCACTCACGCCACGCCATCGCGACGGCGAGCGGCATGACCAGCAGCGTGAGCGTGGCCGGCAGCGCGTGCGGCTCCACGAGCGCCAGCACCGGGACCGCGGTGAGGTTCGCCCCGAACCCCACCGAGCCCTGCACCGCGGCGCCGACGGTGACGGCCAGCAGCACGAGCACGTAGGCCGATGCGTCGAGATGGATGGTGGCCTCCTGGATGCGGGGGATGCGATCCCGGTGCCCCGGGTCAGCGGGTGCGTTCGGCCACGATGCGGCCGTAGCGGTCGAGCAGGGGGAGCACCTCGTCCCGGGGCCGGGACGGCAGCCCGAACACGGTCTCGGTGACCCCGAGGCGCTCGTAGTGGTCGAGCTTGCCGTGGTCGGGCACCGTCGACAACGGCACGACCTGCAGCCCGTCGGGGTCGCGGCCCGCCCCGGCCACCGCCTCCCGCAGCCGGGGCAGCGCCCCGGCGAGGCCGGAGCCGCCGATCGGCACCCAGCCGTCGGCGTACTCGGCGATGTGCCGGAACAGTCGGGGCCCTGCTCCCCCGCCGAGCAGCACCGGCACCGCGGGCCGGCCCGCCGCGTCCCGCTGGCGGGGCTTGGGCCACGACCACGAGGGACCGAACGTGACGTGCTCGCCGGCGAACGACGCCTCCTCGTCGCGCCACAGCGCCTGCAGCGCCATGACGTGCTCGCGGACCAGCGCCCGGCGCTCCCGGAGCTCGACGCCGTGGTCGTTCATCTCGTCCTCGTTCCACCCGAAGCCCACGCCCAGCGACACCCGCCCGCCCGAGATGTGGTCGAGCGAGGCGACCGCCTTGGCGGTGACGATGGGATCGCGCTGCGCCGCGAGCAGCACCCCGGTGGCGAGCCGGAGCCGGGTGGTGGCCGTGGCGGCCGCGGCCAGCGCCACCAGCGGGTCGTGACTGCGGGCGTACTCCTCGGGCAGCTCGCCGCCGCCCGGGTACGGCGTCCGGCGACTGGTGGGGATGTGCGTGTGCTCGGGCAGCCAGAGCGAGTCGAGGCCGCGCGCCTCGGCCTCCCGTGCCAGCTCGACGACGTCGATCGAGACGTCGGTTGCGAACATCGTGATCCCGTAGCGCATGGCTTCCCTCGCTTGATAGCGTCGTCGCCCCGCTCGTGACGGCAGCCGCCGTCCGCCGAACGGGCACGGCCCGAAGGATCGTCGCCCGGAAGGAGGACCGCCAATGCCGACGGCCGCCGACGGACCGGCCGCACGGGAGGGCCCGGCGCACGACCCGCCCCGCCACGAACCGCCCGAGCGGGACCCGGTCCAGCTCGACGGCGAGCGCAGGGCGCTCGAGCAGGCCCGCCGAGCGGCCGCCGACAAGGTGGCCCGGGTGGCCCGCATCTCGGGCGGTGGGGCCGACGCGCTCGCCGACGAGTACATCGACGCGGTGGTCGCCGGCACCATCGAGTCGCTGCGCCGCGAGCTGGTGGTGTTCGGACGTGTGGACGACGACCGCCCGTGGCGCATCGGCCTCTACGGGATCGACGACGCCGGCGGTGACCAGCTGGTGGTGGACTGGCGGGCCCCGTTCGCCGCCCGGTTCTACCGGGCGAGCTTCGACGAGCCGCTCGGGCTCCGGCGGCGGGTGGCCTACGTCGGCTGCATCGACGATCTGCTGGTGGAGGACTTCGCCGCGGGCACGGTGTCGGGCACCTCGCCCCTCATGGCCGAGCTGTCGCGCAGCCGGGGCGCGGCGATGCGCACCGCGGTCGCCACCCTCCAGACCGAGCAGGACCGGCTGGTGCGCCTTCCGCCGGACGCCCGCCTGGTGCTCCGGGGCGGGCCGGGCACCGGCAAGACGGTCGTGGCGCTGCACCGGGCGGCGTGGCTGGTCTACAACGACCGCCGCATCACCGCCGAGCGGATCCTGGTGATCGGCCCCAGCGATCGGTTCCTGCGGTTCGTGTCGGCGGTGCTGCCGACGCTGGGCGAGGCACGCGTCACCCAGACCACGTTCGACCGGCTGCTCGGACCCGCCTCCGACGGCGATCCGGAGCGGGACGGGCGCTGGCTCGCAACGCTCGACCGGTTCTTCGCCGGGCTGTGCCGCCCGGCCCCCTTGCGGATCGGGCGCACGCGTGTCCGCGAGGCCGAGGTCGCCGCGCTCGTGGACCGGCTGGCCGGTCGGGCGCTGTCGTGGCGCGACCGGCGGCGGGCGTTGGCCGACATCCTCGTCAACCGGCACCACGTGGCGCGTCGCGAGGCCACCGCGGCCATCGCCGAGGTCATGCCGCCGCTGTCGGTGCGCCAGGTCCTGTCCCGCCTGCGGGCCGAGGGCGTCGATCCGGGCCACGGTCCCCTGGCCGACGAGGCGCGTGCCCGCGTCGAGGGCGTGCCCGCCCGCTACTCGCACGTGATCGTCGACGAGGCCCAGGACATGAGCCTGCTCCAGCTCCGGGCCGTCCGGCGGCGGGCCGACGGCCTGACGGTCGTCGGCGACGACGCCCAGCGCAGCCGGCGGGACGGGCTCGGGCTGGCGGCGGCCGCCCCGCTGCTGGACGTCGGGCCGGAGCAGATGACCACCGCCTACCGCATGTCGGCCGAGATCGCGTCGTGGCTCAACGCCTGGGCCGAGCGGAACGGACTGGACGCGGTGGTGCTCGACGGCATCCGGCCCACAGGCATCCCGGTCGTCGAGGCGCCGGTCCGCGAG
>JBKHJZ010000038.1:0-22326 GCA_046537875.1 Acidimicrobiia bacterium
GCCTGGACGGACGGGGACGTTGGCTTGACTCGACGTGGTCAGGGCTGCCGGGCGGCCTCGCTGGACGGCCGTCGCCCACGCCGCCCGTCCCGTACGGTTCGGTGTCCACGTCCAGCCCTCTTCGCTCGGCCTCCTAGGGTCGGAGGTCGTGGGGAGCGCGCCGGAGCGGACCGATGCGACGAACGCCGTGCTGTCCGCGATCGCCGACGCCGCCCGGTTCCCGCGTCCCGTCTGGCGGTCGGAGCGGGCCTACGTGCTGGCGACGATCGCCGGGGTCGTCGGCCTCGGCAACATCTGGCGGTTCCCCTACATGGCCGGCCGCCACGGCGGCGGCAGCTTCGTGCTCGCGTACGTCGTCTGCGTCGTGCTCGTGGCCGTGCCCCTCGCCTCGTTGGAGAGTGCAGCGGGCAGCCTGGTCCGGCGCTCTCCCGTCGGTGCGTTCCGCCGGGCGGCCGGACGCCCGGGCGCGGCCATCGGGTGGGCCGTCGTCGGGATGACCGGTGCGATCCTCAGCTACTACCTGGTGGTCACCGGATGGACCCTCGGCTACCTCCTCGACAGCCTGCGCGGCGACCTCGAGTCGTTCGAGGCGTTCACCCGGGGCTACGCCTCGGTCTGGCTGTTGGTCGCCGTCGGTGCCCTCGTCCTCGCGGTCCTGGTCCGCGGCGTCGGGACCATCGAGCGGGCGGGTCTGGTGGTCGTCCCGCTGCTGGTGGCGATCGTGGCAGGCCTGGCGGTCTACGGGCAGACCCTCGACGGGGCCGCTGAGAGCCGGGCCTTCTATCTCGGGCTCAGCGGCGAGCACCTGTTCGACGCGGCGACGTGGCGCGCCGCGGCCGGGCAGGCCTTCTACTCGGTCGGGGTCGGCCAGGGTGTGCTGATCGCCTACGGGAGCTTCGTGCCGGCGGGAACGAACCTGATCCGCTCGACGGCGGCGGTCGCCGTCACCAACTCGCTGGTGTCGATCATCGCCGGGCTCATGGTGTTCGGGGTCGTCTTCACGTTCGGCATCTCACCGTCCACGGGCAGCCAGCTGTCCTTCACCGCCTTCCCCCGGGTCTTCGGGCAGGTGCCCGGGGGTGCGGTTCTCGCGGTGGGGTTCTTCGCCCTGCTTCTCCTCGCAGGTTTCACGTCCTGTCTCGGTGCGTCGATCGTGGTCATGTCGACGGTGCGCGACGAGCTCCGGCTCCGGGCGAGGACCGCGACGGCCCTCACGGTGGCGGCCGTGGTGGTGCTCGGGATCCCGTCGGCCCTCAGCTTCAGTGGTGCCGGGCTCACCGTGGCCGGGGAACCCTTCCTCGACCGCGTCGACCAGCTCACCGGATCGGGTGCGATTGTCGTGCTCGGGGTGGTCGGGTCGGCCGTGCTGGCGCTGTCGCTTCCGCGCCGGGCCCTCGCCGCCGCCTTCGGTTCCCGGGCCGAGGTCCGTGTGGGGCCGGTGCGCCTCGGTGCCCGGTCTGTCATCGGCTGGACGATCGTGCTCTCCGGCGCAGCGGCGGTCATGCTCGCGGCCAGCATGCTGTAGGCCGTGGACGTGCGGGCGAGGCAGCACAACCGAGCTGGGAGGTCGTGACGATGGCGTCGGCGAAGGAGGGCACGAGCACCGTGGGCAGGATGGTCAGCCGTCACTCGCGTCTGCTCCTGGCCGGGCTCGCGACCGCGGCTGCGGCGGCGGCAGCGGCCGTGGTGCGGCGCCGGGGCTGGCGGATCGACCTGCCGGATCCGGGCCCGCTGGCAGCCGAGACGGCCGTGTCGGTGCACAACGCCGCCAAGGCGGCGGTGATCGCCGCAGTTCGGGAGTCGGAGGATGCCGGCGAGCAGGCGGTGCGGGAGGCGGTCCGGGATGCCGTGGCGGGCGGGGCCGAGGCGGGTGCGGACGTCGGCGCCGTGGTCATCGGCTCGGTGGAGGGAGCCGTTGCCGTCGCACCTGTGTTGGGCGTGGAGCCACGTCACCTCGCCTCTGCGGCGGCCGCGGTTGCCGTCGACACGGCGGGGCAGCAGGGGAAGGTCGCCGGCGAGCGCGCGCGCGATCTGCTCGAGCCGGTCCTGCCCCGCTGATCCGGCAACCCCCGAGGTACGCCCGCTCACACGGTACGGGGTGGGTATGGGCACCATGACCGGCAGGTCACGGGCCCAGCCTCCAGATCCGCAGAAACCGCGGGGACGACGCTTCGCCCCGGCGCCGCTACCGCCCGTCGTTCACGCGGACTAGCGGGCGTCCGGTGCGGGTAACCCTTCGTGCGGCTGATCACAAAGGAGCAGCACGCATGGGATTCGGCACCAGCCTCTTCCTGATCGCCGTCGGTGCGATCCTCAGGTTCGCCGTGACGGTCGACGCCGAGGGATTCGACATCGGCACCGTGGGCGTCATCCTGATGATCGTCGGTGGGATCGGGCTGCTTGCATCGATCGTCTTCTGGAACAGCTGGGGTGGCTTCGGGGGTGCCCGCCGCCGGCGGGTCGTCGAGGACGAGTACTGAGGGCTCACACCAGGAGCAGCCGGCCGCCCACGGCCAGGGCGCCCAGGGCGACGGCCGCGAAGACCGCCAGCCACACCACGGCGGGCACCCGGGTGATCCGGGCCAGCTGGTCGGCGTCGGAGCCGCGTCCCGGATCGCGGCGGCGCTGGCGCGCGAGCTCGTACACGGGGCGCACGCCACCGAACAGCATGAACCACGTGGCCGTGTAGCCGAACGCTCCCTGCGCCTCCGGTGGGGCGTAGAGCGACACCCCGACCACGACGCCGCCCGTCACGATCAGCGACAGGGCGCCGTACGCGTTGCGGATCATCGCCAGCATCGCCACGAGCACGGCGGTCGTCGCCCACAGCATGACCGTGACCTGTTCCACGGCGAGGAGGGCGACGCCGGCCAACCCCACCAGCGGGGGACTCGCGTAGCCGGCGGCGGCGGTGAGGACCATCCCCGGTCCCCGGGGCCTCCCCACCGACAGCGTGACCCCCGAGGTGTCCGAGTGCAGGCGGATGCCGGTGAGGCGCCGCCCGGTCAGCACGGCCACCACGGCGTGGCCGGCCTCGTGCACGATCGTCACCACGCCCCGCGACCAGCGCCACAGCCGGCCCACGGCGACGCCGACGAAGGCCGCGAGGCCGGTGGCGAGCACCAGCCACGACGACGGGTCGAGCTGCTGCGTGAGGGTGTCGGTCCCGTCGGTGGGCATCGGGACAGACTGTCACGCCCACCGCGCCGGGGCGGTCCCGCCGGGAGCGGACCGCGATCAGGCGGAGGCGGCGCCGCGCAGCGCCCGGCTCTCCACGTCGAGCAGCACCCGCCCGCCCTCGACCTTCACCTCGAAGGTCGGCTGGCACTCACCGTTGACCTTCTCCCGGCCCGACCCCAGCTCGAACGACCACTGGTGCCCCGGGCAGACGATGCGGCCGTTGAGGATGACGCCCCTGTGGAGCTCGCGGTTGCGGTGGATGCAACGGTTCTGGAAGGCGTACGGCACGCCCTCGTGGATCAGCACCAGGATGTCGGTGTCCTCGTGCTGCACCACCATCTTGCGTCGGCGGCGGAGGTCGTCGTAGGCGGCGATGTCCATCCAGCTGCTCATGGGTGTCCCCCGTGCGATGTCGGGCGGAGGTCGGGTCTGGGTCTGCTCGGCGTGGGGCGGCCTGGCGTCGGGCGGGCTCCGCCGTGCGGGCCGGGGCGGTGCGGGCCCGGGCGGCGTGAGCCGGGGCGGTGTGGTCGCCGGCGTCGCAGGTGCCGGCACGGTGCGTCCGGACGGAACGGGGTCACGCCGTGTCGTCGACCGACAGCCACTTCGCGCGCAGCCGCTCGGCCGCCCGCTCGGGGATGAGCGCGGTCTGGTCGGGGTCCCAGGCCACCGAGATGTCGCCCCCGACGTACGTCTGGCAGGCGAGGCGGTACCCCTGGGCGAGGAGCTCCTCGCCCAGGGTCTGGCGCTCCCGCCGCCGGGGCGGTGACAGGTGCTCGGCTCCCGCGGTCACCCGCACGCGATCGGTGCCGCAGTTGCCGCTGGCGCACTTGAACGGCACCCCGCATTCGTGGCGGAGGGCGATGCGCAACAGGTTGACCTCGTCGCCCTCGGGGAACTCCACCGTCCGCCCCGAGGTGCTGAAGTCGATCGTCGGCATGTCGGCGAGGGGTGTCGGGGACGATGTCGGCGCGGCCGGCCGGGCGATCCGCCTCAGGCGGGCACCGGGGCGCGGTCGGGCGCCACGTAGGTGTCGTAGAGCGCCTTGGTGTAGGCGTAGCGCATCTCGGCGCCGTGCCGAACGAGCTGGAGCGAGCGCTGCTGCAGCTCGGGCGTGTCGGCGTGGTCGAGCACGATCTGGTAGCCCCGCTCGCCGTGCACCTCGTCGGACGTGATGTGGAGGTCGAAGAACTCTGCCTCCTCCTCGGTGAACCCGTACTTCTCGATGAGAACCGGGTACTGGCGGCGGTAGATCGATGGCACCTGCGACTCGAGCCCGACCACGAGCGCCGCGGTGGCGACCGCGAAGTGCTCGCGGAAGGCGATGGCGTAGCACCAGCCCTGCAGGCCGCGGGTGACCGGCGTGGCGTTGTCGATGTCCGTCACCCGCTCGGCCGTCGTACCGCAGGCCTCGGCGAACCGGATCAGCAGGTCGGTGTGCCGGACGTCGGACAGCTCCTCCTCGTACATGTTCTGGAGGAGGAAGTCCTTGGCGTCGGTGAAGTGGTCGGGGGTGTTGGAGTAGATGTAGCCGAGGTAGTCGGCGAACGGACCGACGTAGTGGTAGTGGTTCTCTGCCCACCGGGCGAAGTGGTGGCGCTCGAGCTCGCCGTCGGCCCAGGCCTTGGAGAACGAGGCGTCCTTGGCCTCGCGGCCCTTGATCGCCTCTTCGAGCGCGGCCCTGAACCGGTCCTTCGAGAGCAGCTCTGCCATGCGAGGAGTCCCTTCCTGTGCGCGGCCGGCGTGTCGACGGCCGGCCGGATCGGCCACCTGTGTTCTGTATACTGTCGACATTTCGCCGGCAGCGCAAGCACTTCTTGCGGGGGACCACGTGCCGCATGAGCTGACCGTGATGGCCGAGCAGTGCACCGGCCGCGGCGCCCGCGGCGTGGTGTGCGCGGCAGCACCCCTCGCGGCGCAGGCGGGCGCCGAGGTGCTGCGCGCGGGCGGCAGCGCCCACGACGCGGTGGTGGCCATGGCGCTGGCGGAGGGGGTGCTGCTGCCCCCGAAGTGCGGGCTCGGCGGCGACCTCGTCGCGCTGTCGCTGGCGCCGGGCGCATCCGAGCCCGAGGCGCTCCTCGCCATCGGGGCTGCGCCGGCGGCCCTGGCCGATGCGGCGGCGGAACGCGGCTGGCGTGACGTCGGACCCCTGTCGGTCGGGCCGCCCGGGGCGCCGGCCGGCTACCTCGCCCTCGCGGAGCGGGGCCGGTTGCCACTCGACCGGCTGGCCCGGCCCGCCGTCGACCTGGCCACGAACGGGTTCCCCTGGGCCCCGGTCGCCACCGACCTCGCCACCCAGGCCGCCGCGCTCGTGGGCGAGATGCACCCCGAGGGCTGCGTGTACTACCCGGACGCGCAGCCCATCGCACCCGGGGCCGTGGTCCGGCTGCCCGGGCTGGCGGCGGCGCTGGGCGAGCTGGTCGAGCGGCGTCACGACGTGCTCGCCGGCCCGCTCGGCGACGCGATCGTCCGGGCCGTGGGCCAGCGGGGCGGGGTGGTCTCTCACGCCGATCTGGCGGCGACCCGCGCCGACTGGGTGCCGTGCGCGACCGGCCGGGCGGGTGGACTGCCGGCGTGGGCGACGCCGGCCCCGACCCACGGCCCGTCGCTGCTCGGGGCGGTGGCCGGGGCGACGCCCGACGACGATGCGGGGGCCACGTACCGCCGGGTGCTGGTGGCGGTGGCCTCCAACCGGGAGGCGCTGGCCGACCCCGCGGGCACCTCGATGGTCGCGGCCGCGGACGCCGACGGCCACGTGGTCGTGGTGGTGCACTCCAACTCCTACCCGCGCTTCGGCAGCGGGATCGTCGTCCCCGAGTACGACCTGGTCCTCGCCAACCGGGCCGGCCGCGGCTTCACGTTCCGTCCGGGCCACCCCAACTTCCCGGCCCCCGGCAGGCGGCCCGCCACCACGCTCCACGCCTGGATGGTGGGCGACGCCACCGGACGGCCACGGCTGGCGGGCGGCACACCCGGGGGCGACAACCAGCTTCCCTGGAACGCCCAGGCGCTCGGGCAGGTCGTCGCCGGGTGCTGGCGTCCGGGCATGCTGGTGACCTCTCCCCGCTGGGCGTGGATCCCCGCTGACGACGGCGTCCGGGTCGAGCAGGGGTTCTCGGAGCACGACGTGGCGGCGCTCGCCGCTGCCGCCCCCCGGGTGGCCCGGGCTCCCCGGTGGGGCCTGCCGTCGGCCCAGCAGGTGGTCCGGGTCCACCGCCCGGGTGAGGCCTTCGAGGCGGCCGCCGACCCCCGGACCGTGGGGTGCGCCCTCGGGGTGTGACGCGCGGCTCGGCTTGCCCGCATCGGCGCACGTCGACTCGGCGCACCGAGGTCGGCGTCGCCGGGAGGCCTCGCTGTCGGGCTGTGGCTCCTGCAGCAAGTCTCGTACGGTTCAGCGTCACTCCCCGGCCGATCCGCTCGGCCTCTCAGCCGGCCTCGGCGGGGGCGGGCGCGGCGGCGGGCGCTGGCTCGCGACAGATCCACAGCAGCGCGCCCGGGATGAGCACGGCGGCGGTGATGACCGGGCGGAGGCCGAGGCTGTGGCCGAGCACCCCGATGAGGAAGGTGACGAGCGAGCCGACCCCGATCTGGACCGAGCGGTAGAGGCCGAGCGCACCGCCCTGCTGGCCGAAGCCCTCGAGGGCCAGCAGGTTGGCGATCGGGAAGATCGAGCTGACCGTGCCGGCGAACACGGCCGCCAGCACGTAGACGGGGATCGACGGCGGCAGGAGCGCCCAGGCGAGCCCGGTGGCCACGAGCACGGCGCCCGTGCGGCGGCCGCTCGCGCGCGGTCCCCGGCGGTCGGCGCTCGCGCCCGAGACGAGCTTGGCACCGATCGACAGGACTCGGCCCACTGCGAGGAGCGTGGCGGCCGACGCTGCGGTCAGCCCCCATTCGTCCACGGCGAACACCGTGAGGAACGAGACCGTGCCGTACTGGGACAGCGCGCCCACCGCGCCGACCGCGGTCGGCGTGCCGAGGATGGCACGCATCGGCGCCCTGGTCGCGGGCGGGGTGATCCGTGGCATTCTCAGCCGCGAGGTGGCCAGGGCGGCGGCGGTGGCGAGCACGGCCGCCAGCACGAACGACAGGCGCCAGCCGCTGTCGGCTCCGGCGGCGGCGAGCACGGCGGCCAGCGTGAGGCCGGCCGAGAACGCCACGCCGTAGATCCCCATGGCGAATCCCTTGCGGCGGGGCCCGGCGAGGGCGCCTACCGCGTGCAGCCCGGCGGGGAAGTGCAGTCCCGCGCCGGCCCCGAGCAGCGCCTGGCCCGCCGCGAGCTGCCCGAATCCCTGCGCGGTCGCGCTGACCAGGGCACCGGTTGCGCCGAGCAGGGCGCCGGCGACGATGACCCTGGTGGTCCCCAGCCGGGGGAGCAGCGACCCGCCCACCAGGTTCGCGGTGGCGATCGCCGCGGTGAGCACGGCGAACGCAGATCCAGCGAGCGCCAGATCGAGGCCGAGATCCTGCGCCGCGCTGGGGAACGCCGGGCTGATCAGGGCCTCCCCGGTCGTGGCCGCCAGGTAGGCCAGGCACACCAGCCCGAAGGCGCCCCACCGGGGGCGGTCGGTGGCTCCGGTGGGACGGCGTGCGGGCATCTCGCGTACAGTATGCAAAATGCAGTGTCGCCGCCCAGCAGCCGGACCCACCCCGTGATCCACCTCGACGACGCCACCGTGCTCGATCTCCTGGACCTGCCCACCGTCACCGAGCGTGTGGCCGAGGCGTTCGCAGCCTGGGGGCGGGGCACGGCGTCGACGACGCAGCGCGTTCGGGCCGCCGCCGGCGGCGGGATGGCGTCGGCGATGGCGGCGGTCGTGCCGCCGTTCAGCGGGGGCAAGATCTACGCCACCCGCGACGGCCGCTTCACGTTCCTCAACGTGCTGTTCGACGAGCAGGGCCGGCTGCTGTGCACGCTCGACGGCACGGGCCTCACCCGCCTCCGGACGCCCGCAGCGTGCGCGCTGGCCATCCGGCACCTCGCAGCCCCCGGGGCCGGGACGGCCGCGGTCATCGGTGCTGGGCTGCACACCTGGCACCACGTCGAGATGCTCCGGGCCGAGATGCCCGACCTCGGTGAGCTGAGGATCCATGCCCGGCGGCCCGAGGCCGCCACGGCACTGGTGGACCGGGCGGTGCGGGACGGCATCCCGGCCCGTGCGGCGGCGACCGCGAGCGAGGCCGTCGACGGCGCCGACGTGGTGATCACGGTCACCACGGCTCGGGAGCCGCTGTTCCCGGCCGACGCCGTGGCCGACCGGGCGCTGATCTGCGCGGTCGGAGCCACCAAGGCCGATCGCTGCGAGATCGCGCCCGAGGTCGTGGCGCGATGCGCCGCAGTGGTCGCCGACGACGCCGTCGGGTCGCGGACCGAGTGCGGCGACCTGATCCGCGCCGAGGCCGCCGGGGGCTTCTCGTGGGACGGCACGATCGAGCTCCACGCCCTCGCGGCGGGCACGGCCACCGCGCCCCGAGCGGGCGACCGCGGCCCGGTCCTGTTCGAGACCCAGGGCGTCGCCGTGCAGGACGTCGCCGCGGCCGGGTTGGCCTGGGAGCGCTACGTGGCCAGCTACCCCGGCAGCGACGGCGATGGCGGCGCGCCCGACGGCCGCCACCGCCCGCACGACCCGAGCGGTGTCGGCAGCCGCCAGGGCCGGGAGGGGAGCCGCCGTCTCGGCGGCCGCCCCGGCGCGCACCACACCCGCGATCTCGACGGCCGTCACGGCCGGCACCAGCCCGACGATCCCGACCCCGAGGAGGACATCCCATGATCGTCAGCCACCGCCTGTCCCTCGAGGAGGCGCAGATCGCCGTCGACGCCGCGCTCCACGAGGCCGCGAGGCTGGGCGTGGGCTCGGTCGTCTGCGTCAGCGACGCCGCCGGCTACCCGATCGCTCTCAAGCGACCCGACAACGGCAAGGTGACCAGCGTCGACATCGCGATCAACAAGGCCTTCACCGCGGCGTGCCACCGCCGGCCCACCCACACGTACACGAACGCCCAGCCCAACCAGGAGGCGTTCGGCATCATGAACATGCACGGCGGCCGGTTCGCGATCTTCGTGGGTGGATGGCCGATCGAGGTGGGGGGCGAGGTCGTCGGTGGCATCGGCGTCTCCGGCGGCCACACGAAGGAGGACATCGCGTGCTGCAAGGCCGGCATCACCGCGCTGCTCGAGCACCTGGGCGAGCCCGTCGACTTCTCGAAGTGGGACCAGTGGCAGCCGCCGGCGCCGACGGCCGAGTGACTCGGACGGAGGCCGTGCGGGCGCCGGGACCGTCCGGTCCCGCCACCACCGAGATCGGGGCACGGACGTGACCGCCCAGGTCCGCAACCGGATCGGGGGGTCCCAGGTGCCGGCCGGCGACGGCGCCACGTTCGAGCGCCGGAACCCGGCCGACACCCGGCAGGTCGTCTCCGTGGCACCGGAGTCCACGGCCGGGGACGTCGCGGCCGCGGTGTCGGCCGCGGTGGACGCGGCCGCCGAGTGGCGCCGCACCACTCCCTCGCAGCGGGCCGAGCTGCTGACCGGGGCGGCGCGGGTCCTGGCGGCCGACGCCGACAGGCTCGCCGCCGAGATGGTCGCCGAGGAGGGCAAGCCGCTCGCCGACGCCCGCAACGAGGCGCGCCGCACGCCGAAGAACCTGGAGCTCTACGCCGGCGAGGCGCTCCGCCTGACCGGCACGACCTTCCCCTCCGACGACGGAACGCTCGCGTGGACGACCCGCGACCCGGTCGGCGTCGTCGGGGTGATCACTCCCTGGAACTTCCCGCTCAACCTCGCGAGCCGCAAGATCGGTCCTGCGCTGGCCGCCGGCAACACGGTGGTGTTCAAGCCGTCGCCGATGACCCCGTCCATGGGCGACCGACTCGGGGCGGCGTTCGAGGCGGCGGGCGTGCCGGCCGGCGTGGTGAACGTGGTGCACGGCAGCGCCGCGGGCGCCCACCTGGTGGCGGACGAGCGCGTCGGGGCGATCACGTTCACCGGCTCGCTGGCGACCGGCCGGCGGATCCACGACGCCATCGGCCTCGGCCGGCGGGCCCAACTCGAGCTGGGCGGCAAGAACCCGGTCGTCGTGCTGGCCGACGCCGACCTCGACGCGGCGTCCCAGGTGGTGGCCCGGTCGTCGTTCAGCCTGACGGGCCAGGCGTGCACCGGTGCCGGCCGCATCCTGGTCGCCGAGGAGGTGCACGACGAGCTGCTCGACCGGGTGGTCGCGCTGGCCGGCAGGCACGTGCTCGGGCCCGGCGACGCCGACGGGACGACGATGGGTCCGCTCGTGGACGAGGCAGCGGTGCGCGCGATGGAGGAGGCGGTGCGGGTCGCCGTCGGGGAGGGTGCCACGGTGGTCTGTGGCGGGGACCGGGCCACCGGGGGCGACCTCGCCCACGGGTGCTTCTTCGCCCCGACCGTGCTGGCCGGGGTCAAGCGGGGGAGCACCCTCAGCCGCACCGAGGTGTTCGGCCCGGTGATCGGCGTCGAGGTGGTCTCCGACCTCGACGAGGCCATCGCGTCGGCCAACGACGTCGAGTACGGCCTCGCCGCCGCGATCTGCACCCGGGACCTGGCCGCGGCGAAGCGCTTCTGCGCCGATGTCGAAGCCGGCATGGTCAAGGTGAACCGGCCCACGGTGGGCGCCGCCCTCAACGCCCCGTTCGGCGGCATCAAGCTGTCGGGCACCGGGCTCCACAAGGAGCAGCTGGGACCGACGGTCATGGACTTCTACACGGTGAGCCGCACCGTGTTCATGGGGAGCTGACGGTGGACCTGGGTCTGTCCGGCCGGCGGGCGCTGGTCCTCGCATCCTCGTCGGGCCTCGGCCGCGCCGTGGCGGCGACGCTCGTGGCGGAGGGTGCCAAGGTGGCGGTGACCTCCCGCGACGGGGCGCGGGCCGCGGCCGCCGCCGCCGAGATCGGGGCGGCGGCGGGGTGCGTCGTCGACCTCTCCGTCCCGGGGTCCGGAACCCGGGTGGTGGACGATGCGGTGGCGGCCCTC
This sequence comes from Acidimicrobiia bacterium, assembly GCA_046537875.1. GTDB lineage: Bacteria > Actinomycetota > Acidimicrobiia > Acidimicrobiales > VFJN01 > JBKHJZ01. The sequence continues at coordinate 11,174 of JBKHJZ010000038.1, forward strand.
GGCGGGCTCGACATCTGCGTGGTGAACACGGGCGGGGGCCGGCCCGGCGGCATCCTCGCCACGACGGCCACCGACGACGACGGGGCCTACGAGGCCATGCTCCGGCCGGCGCTGGAGGTGTCCCGGGCCGCAGCCCCGCACCTCCGGACCGCGCCGTCCGGCGGGCGGCTGGTGCTGCTGACGGCCCGGTCGGTGGTGGAGGCCACCCCCGAGCTGGCGCTGTCGTCGGTGTTCCGCAGCGGGGTGGCGGCGATGGCCCGCTCGCTGGCCCTCGAGCTGGCGCCCGAGGTGAACGTCAACGTGGTGGTGCCCGGCCAGTTCGCCACCGGCGCGCTCGAGCGGTTCGAGCGTGCCCGGGCGGAGGCGGAGCGGCGACCGATCGAGGAGGTGCGCGAGGAGCACGTGGCGTCGATCCCGCTCGGCCGGCTCGGATCCGCCGCGGAGCTGGCCGACGTGGTGGCGTTCCTGTGCAGCGCCCGCGCCTCGTTCGTCACCGGGACGGTCGTCCGCGTCGACGGAGGAGCCGTCCGGGGCTTCTGACCCAGATCGGTGAGCGGGCGTTCGTGAGCCCTCGCACGGTGAAGAAGCGCCCTTCTCGGGCGACGGTGGGCGGATCGGACGCCTCCAAGGTCGTCGCCCCGGTCGGGCCTCGGGCGCCGCTTCTGAGCACGCGCCACGCAAGAGTTGGTGCCAGCAGCGATCCCGGCCGACGGACCAGGGTCGCGACCTCCCTGATACGTGTGGCAACCGTGGCATCGCGTTGGGCGGCGATGGCGACCCGCCGCATGTACCGGTTCATCAGATCGGTTCCCGCGGGCTTGGGGCCGCTCGTGCCGTCGTAGGCGAAGTCCCCGCCCACGGCGATCCGCCATGGATCCGCCACCACGCGCCTCACGGCCCGGAAGTACCGGCGTGCGAACGACCGGTTGATGGTTCGCGTGCGATCGAGCTGGTCGGCGAGCGCCTGCGCCTGCTGGGCGGCACAGGTCATGCCCTGCCCGTAGAGCGGGTTGAAGGTGCACACGGCGTCTCCGACCGGTACCCACCCCAACGGGAAGCGACGGAGCCGTTCGAGGTGGTGGCGCCGGTTGCTCGGGAACCGGAAGATCGTCGGCTCGCCGATCGGTGGGGACGACTCCATGACGTCGGCGACCACGGGTGACTCGAACGAGCGAGCGTACGCGAGCGCCGCGGCCGGCTCGGTGGGTGCCGCCTCACCGTTGACACCGCCGAGGAGCACGTACCAGCGGTCGCCCTCGAACGGGACGGCCGCGGCCATGCGCCTGGTGTCGGGATCACCGATCACGAAGGCCGCCTTCCAGTCGCGAGTCGGGTGGTCGCGACGCTCGTACACCTGGGTCACGTAGCGGATGTCGACCTGTACGACCGACGATGGCGGCGGCTCGTAGCCCAGGTCCTCCAGCCACCGCAGGCTTCTCGCCTGGCGCCCCGTGGCGTCGACCACCAGGTCACATGGGATGTGGTCGTCCCCTGCGAGTCGAACGCCGCGTACACGTCCCGCGGCCGCGTCCACTTCCAGACCCCCGACCGGCGTGTGGTCGCGCACGACCACGTTGGGCAACGCCGCCACCCGTCGCCGGATCGCTGCTTCCAGCAACGGTCGCGACATGCTCGGTGCGCGGATCGATGACGGAGGTGACCGCCAGACACCACCGTTGCGGTACCAGTAGAAGTCGCGACTCAGGTCGATCTCGACCGCTCCGCGCGCCCGTAGCTCCTCGACGAGGCCGGGAAACCACCTCTCCAGGAGCTGCACGCCCGCTGCGAGCAGGAGGTGCTGGTGCTGGCCTTGGGGAACCTGACGCCGCCAGACGGCCTCGTCGGGCAGGTCGTCACGGTCGAGAACGAGAACCTCGTCGAACCGCTCGGCCAACAGTCGCGCGCAGCACAGCCCAGCGATGCCGGCTCCGACGATGACAACGCGCTCCCCGGTGCGCTCGGCCGGCCGGCTGGCGCGTGCTGGCCGTGCGCCCCTCACGCCGCCGCGCCCTCGGCCGGTGACGTCGCCTCCCCGGATCCGAACACGACATCGCCGGCTCGGACCAGCCCTTCCTCGGGCGGACAGGGGTGGTGGAGCGTTGCGCGCAGATCACGCACCATGCGATCGGCAGCCCTCGCCGGGCGTACGCCGTGCCCCGGTCCAGTCGCCGCCAGCTTCATGTCGTCCATACGTGGGACCGTAGGACGAGCATTGACCCGCGTGAAGTACAGAGTCTGGACCATGAGGGACCATGAAGAGTTACGGTGAGTACTGCCCGATCGCGATGGGTGCGGAAGCAATCGGGGACCGCTGGACACCGCTGGTGTTGCGGGAGCTGATCTGCGGCTCCGAACGCTTCTCCGACATCCACCGCGGCGTGCCCCGCATGTCGCGCACCCTGTTGAGCCAGCGGCTGCGCCAGCTCGAGCGCCTCCAGATCGTCGACCGGGTCGAGGGCGGCGGCTACCGGCTCAGCGACGCCGGCTACGACCTCGGACAGGTCATCTGGGACCTCGGCAACTGGGCGATGGAGTGGCTCCTCGGGGACCCCGACAAGGAGCACTACGACGGCTCGCACCTGATGTGGCGCGTCCGCCAACGCGTGAACGAGTCAGCCCTCCCCCCGCATCGCATCGTCGTCCAGTTCGATCTGCGGGGCGCCCACCGTGGACGGCGTACCTGGTTGCTGCTCGACCCCCAGGGGTCCACCGTGTGTGAGCGCGACGAAGGGTTCGACGTCGACCTGTGGGTCGACACCGACATCCGGGAGTTCCTCCGCATCTGGATGGGTCGGTCGACCTGGCAGCAGGCGACCCAGGACGGGACGCTGGTGCTCCACGGCCCCGGTGAGTTGGTCCGGGCCTTTCCCGACTGGTTCGACCTCAGCCCGTTCGCCCACAGGGATTCGTAGGGGATCGGGCGACACGTCAGCTCCCGCGGCGTAGGAGGCCGTCGGCTCATGGCTGTTCGCGGGTTACGACCGTCTCGAGGTAGGTGTTCTCGATGATGGCGCTTCCGTCGGTGGCCCGGTTGTAGCGAGTGAACACCTGCTCGAGGTCGGTGAGGAGCTGCTGTTGAGCGTCCTGATCGATCGTCTCCAGGGCTCGGATGGTGGGGCCGAAGCTTGTGCGGAACACCTCCAGGGCGTGCTCGACCGACCGGTAGTACTGGAGAGCGCGGCACCGCCGGCTGTTGATCGAGCGGGCGGACCCGCCGAGGAGGGTGGAGACACCTCCGTCCGTGCCCCAACGAAGCGGCGGGGGTACGCCTGGTGGAGGCGGCGCGTAACGTGCGTGCGTGGCGAAGAAGTCGCCGCTCCAGCCCTGCGGGATCGGGCTGGCCAGCCCGATCCGCCCGCCTGGGCGGCAGACGCGGGCGAGCTCCCGGGCGGCCCGTTCCTGATCAGGGGCGAACTGCACGCCGTAGACAGAGCACGACGTCGAAGGTGGCGTCGGCGAAGGGAAGGTCCTGGGCATCGGCGACGCGAAGGTCGACCGCCAACCGCTCGGCCTGCGCCCGCTCGCGTGCCCGGTCGATGAGGGCTGGAACGTAGTCGATGGCGGTGACATCGCAGTACCGCCGGGCGGCGACCAACGCTGCGGTTCCGCTGCCACAGGCCACATCGAGGACACGCTGGCCTGCGTGGGGATCGACGGCCGTGCACAGCGCTTCCGCCATGACCACGTTCTGGCGGGCGATCTCGTGGAAGTCGCCCCTGGCCCAGGTCGCTTGCTGGGTCTGGGTCACGGCCGCGTAGTCGATCGGTCGGGTGTTCGTTGCCACGCCGTCTCGCCTTCCTCCGGCAGGTGCAGCACTCATGGCCGCCTCAGCTGGCCTGGGGAGTCGCGGGTTCGGGGTCGGGACGGGTGACGCCCGTGTCGACGACCCGGAGGATCTCGTCTGCCGGCAGGCCGGCGGCCGTGGCGTGGGCGCGGATCGCCTCCGGACCCGTCGCCTCGTAGAGACACACGGTTCCCAGCGAGCCGTCTTCTTCCGCCAGCAGGTAGCTCCGGACGTGCCGGAGCTGGTCACGCGCTTCGTCGGCCTGGGCGTTGGCCCGTTCGACGGCGGCTTCGACCGTGGCGGGCTGGAACGCCCTGCGGCGTCGTATCACGTAGAGGTCCATCTCGCTCGTCCTCCTCACCGTGGACGGACGGATCCCACGCTACGAAGTCGAGCGGGGCGCCCTCATCGCCGGAACCAGCCATTCAGCTGACGCGCACTGGTCAGGATTGGCCATGTCCTCGCCGACGCACGCGCCGGGAACCGTGCTCAGGTCAGACCGTGCTCGAAGGCGAAGGCCGCGGCCGCCGTACGGGACGACACCCCGAGCTTCGTGAAGATGTTGCTGACGTGCCGTGCGATGGTGTGCTCGCTCAGGATGAGCTCCTGGGCGATCTGGCGGTTGGTCCACCCGGCGGCCACGAGGCGAAGCACGTCGCGCTCGCGCTCGGTGAGGCCGCGGGGAGGCTGGCGCCGGTCGATCGTCATCTCCTCCACCCGCTGGGCATGCTGAGACCCGAGCCCGGCGAGCTCGCTGCGAGCGGCTTCACGTTCCAGTTCAGCGCCCTCGCGATCCCCGAGCTGCTGCATCGCCTGGCTGATGAGGACCCGAACCGTTGCTGCCTCCCATCGCAGGCCCAGCTCCCGCCACCGAGCCGCCGCCCGGCGAAGCTCGGCCAGCGCCTCCGTCGCATGGTCCTCGGCGAGCAACAACTGCCCCCGGGCGGTCGCCGCCGTGGCCGACAAGGCGCCGCTCGGCAGCTCGCGTGCGACCGTGACCAGCTCCTCGCACGCGGCGGCTGCCGACTCGAGATCGCCACCTCTCAGGCGCACCTCGACTTGAGCGCCCAGGAGCATCGCCCGCTGAAAGGGTGGGCGCCCTGGGTCCGCGAGCGCAGCCCGCAGCGACGACGCAGCGGTGTCGACCCGCCCCTGGTCCCTACGGAGCAGGGCGAGGCCGGGCTGGGGATCGTGCCCCAACTCCCGAGCGCGCGCAAAGGCCTCCTCGGCCGCCTCCGGCTCCCCTTTGCGGCGCAGGACCTCACCGGCGACATAGAAGGCTTCACCGGCGAGGTGCGGCTCGAACGCGAGCATCTCTTCACATGCCCGCCTCGCCTCGGTCTCGGCCCGCTCGAGATCGCCGCGCAGGCTCATCACCTCGACCTGACGGACGCGGCAGAGACCGTGATACGGGGTCGCCTCCGGCAACGACGTGCACCACGCCTGCGCAGCCTCGGTCCAGGCGGCCGCTCGACCGAGGTCTGCCACGCCCATGCACATGCCGATGGCGAAGCAGTAGACCCAACCGGTGAAGTGGTGGTCGAGCTCGCCTGCCATCACCGAGCACATGGCTTCATCGAGAAGCGCAGCGCCCGACTCCACGTCGCCGCTGGTCAGACGAGCCAGACCCTGCCAGCAGATCGCGAGGGCGACGAGGCCGGGGGCCTCGAAGCGCTGCCCGATGCGGATGCCCCGCTCGGCCAGAGCTTCGGCTTCGTCGGTTCGGCTGCGAGCGAGTGCCTGCTCGGCCTCGCTGCACGCCACATAGCCGTGCTCGACGCTCTCCGGCTCGTCGGCCAAGAGACGCTGTGCCCGCCGCAGCCACCCCGACGATGCGGGTTGCTCACCGCGCAAGCCATGGCGAACCGAGAGCATCCACGCCGTGTAGGCGGCCCGACGCACGTCACCGAGGGCGACGAAGCCTGCGTGTGCACGATGGCGAAGCGAGATCTCCTCGTCCACACGGCACCGCCACCACGCGCAATCCGCCAACAGCTCCAGAGCCGCGGGATGCAACGCCGACTCATCCGCCGAACGGAGCATGTCGTACGCCTCCGCCCACCGCCCTCGGCGCGCCGCGGCCCGCGCCACGTCGACCAGCTCATCGACCGTGGATGACTCGCCAGGCAGCGTCGACCACTCCCGTCGTGCGGGGCTTGAGGGCACATCCACGCTATCCCGAGCACCCACTCGGCGTGATGCCAGGCCGGGCCGGTCGGCCGTGGCGGTCGAGCGGTGTGGCCGGACGAGTTGCCCGCCGCCGAGCGGGGTCGCCGTGCGTGGATGGTGACGGTCACGGTCGCCGCTGATGCGATCGCCCAGACGGCGAACGTCGTTCCCGTCAGCGTGTAGTGACTCGTCACGGCGAGCACGGCGAGGGATCCGGGCACCGAGGCCCAGTAGGCCGCCGCGCTCTCGCTATCGGGCCTTCGCCATGCCTTCATGACCGTCGGCCAGGTGGCGACCGCGTCCCCCGCGATTGCGCAGACCAGCGCGATCCTGGGATCACCGACGACGACCCACGCGGCAACACCGGACGCCGCGACCCAGCCACATGTGCGGTCGGCGCGGGCGGGCGGCCAACGCAACTCCTCTGATCGTGTCGCGCCCAGCAGGACGAAGCCAGCGGACGCGGCAGCGGAGATCGAGGGGATCGCAGCAGCCCATTCCTGCGTGGCGACCTGGGCTGCGGCGGCGATCGCCGGGACGCTGAACCACAGGATCCAGGTGACCGGGTGGGGTCGGAACGACCCGCTCCACGCCGCGCGCACGGCCCGCGCCTGGAAGGGCACGGCCAGCAGCGTGGATGCGGCGACGGCGAGAAGTGACATGGCGGGAAACACATCGACGCCACGGGGCTGTGGTCACCTCGCCGGTCGGTAGAAGCGGAACATGAGGTGCTCGATGGGCAGCTCGTCCACATCGGCGAAGCCCGCTTCGGTCGCGTAGGCCCGGAAGGTGTCGGGTCGCATCACGGTTCCTGTGGCGACGGAGGACTCGGCCTCGCGGCCCACCGGCAGGCAGTGCAGGATGCTGATGGCGTAGAGGAAGCGCTCGATCGGATCCCCCGAGGTGTCGAAGTGGTCCGACGCCCGCTCGTCGATCACCAGGACCTCGCCGTTCTCGGCGACGACGCGCCGCATTGCGGCGAGGGCGCCCACCGGGTCCGGGAGGTCGTGGATGACCTCGCAGCACATGACCAGGTCGTAGGGGCCGGGCATGTCGGCATCGGTGATGTCGCACAGCTCGAAGCTGACGCGGTCGGCGAGGCCACGGCCGGCCGCGTGCTGGCGGGCGAGGGCGATCGAGGCGTCGTCGAGATCGAAGCCGTCGACCCTCACGTTCGGGTAGCGCTCGGCGAGGTAGATCGCGGCGAAGGCGCTGTGCTCCTCGTCGAGAAGTGCAATGGCGTGCGTCTCCGGGAGGGTGTAGCGGCGGTCCTCAGCGGGTCGGGCCGGATCGTCGACGGTGACGATGCCGGACACGGCCTGGTGCTCGAGCCACTCGCGGGCGTAGCGGCTGTCCACTCCGGCGCGGGTCCCCAGCGCGGCCGCCGTGAGGCCACCTTCTCCTCGCAGCGCCTCGTACAGGCCCAGGTTGCGGCCCATCGAGATGATGGGGAGCTCGAGCGCGCCGAGGGCCGACTCGAAGATCTTCTCGGAGAACGACTCGAGCTCGTCTTCGAACGTCGGCGTCTCGTGGATCGTGGTCACGGTGGTGCCTCCTGATGTGGATCGGTTCACATCAGGAAGGCGCCAGAACGGTCATGGCATCGCCAGATCACCGCGAGCGGCGGGGTGCGACCTCCCACGTCGTCGGTGTCTCGGGCGTGTAGGAGCACAGGTAGCCCGTGTTGACGGAGTTGCGCAGGTGGCGTCCCAGGGAAGGGTGGAGACCTTCGATCCTGGTGATGCTGGCCTTCACCCGGGCCGACACCGCCTTGCGGAGTCTCTCGTCCGGGTCATCCGCCGTTGGTCGGGCGCGACCACCCAGCCCTGCTGCGTGGGCCAGTTCGTCGACCAGGGCTTCGCGTTCGGCTCGAAGGCGCTCGGTCCTGCCGATGTCGGCGTTCGCCTCTGCTTCCTCGATCTCGTCCTCCAGGTCGGTCAGTCGCTCGCGGTACTGGGCCAAAGCCGTGTCGTCCGACACCGCCTGCGTCGACGACGGCAGGCTGAGGTGGTCGACGCCTTCGAGTGTGCGCACGTGGACCTCTTGATGCGGCCTGGCCAGCAGGACGGCGAGGTCGGCGATGCCCTTGGCGTGACGGACCCGGATCGTCACGCCCTCGAAGGTGACCGCCCACGTGTCGCCCTCCCGGACGAGGGAGGCGCCACTGGGTGTCGCGGTCGGGCCTTCCAGTCCCACGTGGGCGTCTCGCAGCTCGGCGGCGAGTCGCTCGAGGCCGAGTGCCTCGTAGGAGTCGAGCGCCTGCCGGGCCAGTACGAGCGCACGTTCCCGATCCTCGGCGGTGCCGTGTCGCAGAGCGTAGGACGCCTCGGCCCGGGCGTGGGCGACGAGCAGTCGGCCGGCGTTGGCGTTGCCGAGCACGGCGGCGTCGGCGTGCTCGCGCGCGGCGTCGGTGTCGCCCAGGACGGCGGCGGCCCGAGTCAGGAACCGGTCGACCACGCCGTGGTCCGTGGCGGCCGCACCGTCGAACACGCCGAGCCCGGCGTGGGGGCGGAGAAGGTCGTACCCGCGCTGCACGACGGGCTCGTCGCCGCAGATGACCCCTGCCATGGTGAGCTCGCTGACGGCGGGCAGCCACTCCTGGTCCTCGGGTATCCGGTCGAGGGCGTCGGGGCCCAGCCGGGCCAGCTCCGCGCGGGCCTGCTCCGTCCTCCCGGTCCGTGCGGCCAGGTAGGCGGACAGGGCGGTGACGGCTTCCTTCTGGCGGAACAGATCGGGATGGCGGTCGATCATCTCGGTCCAGGCGTGGTCGAGCTCGGCGTCGTCGCGTCGGTCGACGGCTTGAAAGTTGCGGGCCATCAGGTACATGAGGTCGGCATTGACGCTTCCGCCCGCATCGCCGAGCTCGCGCCCGCGGCCGCCGAGCCGTCGTGCCTCGTCGATGTCGCCGTCCGCGTGAGCCCGGGTCGCCCGCCAGATCGGCACCCACCAGGTGTAGAGGGGGTCGGCCAGCTGCTCGGCGGTGCGCGCGTAGGCCGAGACCTCGGCGTCGAACCCGCTGAGGTCGCGCAGCTCGAGGAGAGCGACGACCCGCAGACGCCGCCCGAGCAGCTCGAGGCCGGGGTCGCCCGTTCGAAGCGCCAGCGTCACGATCTCCGACGCTGCGTGGTGCCGCTCGGTCACGTGTCGGGGCCCCGCGATCACGTCGCACCGGGCGGCCAGGGCGGTGGCGATCGCCCGGTCGTCGGCGAGGCGACGCGCCAAGGCCAGGGCCTCGTCAGCCAGTGAGAGGCGGCGTTCGAGTGACCCGACGAAGCTCAGCGCCACCGAGAGACGGGCGAGGACGATGGGTCGCAGGTACGAGTCCTCCGGCAGGGTTGCCGCCGCCTCCTCCAGCAGCTCGATCTGGCGCTGGTCGAGGAGACGCACCTCGAACCCGGCCAAGCCGGCACCGAATCCGAGGGCGGCGCGGGCGACGAGATCCGGACGCCCGGTCCGGCGTCCGATCGCGGCAGCGGCGGTGAAGGCGCCGGCCGCATCGCCCCGGCTCCGGAGCCGGGCATCACCGGAGACGAGCCACGCCTCCGCCCGGACGACCTCGCCCCCGGGTCCCGGTGGCGCCGCGTCGAGCGCTCGCTGGGACAGAGCCTCGGCATCCTCCCAGGCGAACCGTGTGAGCGCCTCGCGGGCCGCGGCCACGGCGAACCGGGCAGGTCGCTCATCGTCCGATTCGAAGCGGGCTCGCGCCGCGTGGTGAGCCAGCACCCCGGCTGGTGCCCCACGGCCCTCCAGGACGTCGACCACCCGGCGGTGCAGGTCCGCGCGCTCGGTGCCGCCCAGCATCTCGTAGCGGGTGCTCCGCACGAGGTCGTGCACGAAGCTGCATCGGCGGGCGACGTCCTCGCCGTGGGTGACCAGGCGGGCCTCCGCGGCCTCGTCGAGCGCTTCGAGGACCGCGCGGTCCGGCATGCTGACCACAGAGGCCACGACCGTGGGGTCGAACTCGGTACCGAGCACCGCGGCAACGCCGAGGATCCGGTCGCTCCCCGAGCTGACCCGGGCGAGCCGGCGGCCCAGGATGTGCCGCACCCCGGTGGGGATGGTGGCGCCCGAGCCGCTGGCGAGCAGGCGGCCCACCTGGCTGACGAAGAGTGGGTTTCCACCAGTCCGGTCGTGTACGGCGCTCGCCTCCTCGGCAGTGGGCTCACGATGGAGCATCCCGGCGAGGACCTCGGCCACCTCCTCGACGCCGAGACCGTCGAGTGTGATGGGCTCCGCGGCGCCGCCGAGCCCGCTGAGCAGGTCGCGTGCCCGAGCTTCCTCCGGACGGTAGGAGGCGACCATCAGCGCTGCCATCGCCGGAAGGCGCGGAGCCATCGCGCGGAGCAACCCGAGGGAGCCGTCGTCGGCCCAGTGCACGTCCTCGAGCACGATCAGCTGGGGCCCCACCGCCGCCGCCTCCCGCAGCGCGTCGACGACCGTGTCGAAGAAGCGGGCACGGGCCCGTTCAGCGCCCGGGGCGTCGTCGCCGATGTCGAGATCGCCGCGCTCGAGCTGCTCCGCAGCCGTCGAGCACGCGTCACCACCCGGTTGGCGCAGGACATCGAGCCACACGCTGAAGGCCATGGTGTCGTCCTCACCGCACGCGCCCCAGCGGACGACGGCCCCCGCCTCGCTTGCCCGATCGGCGACGACGCGCGCGATGGTGGTCTTTCCGATCCCGGCCTCGCCCTCGAGCAGCAACAGCCGTCCCCGTCCCGCAAGCGCCTGCCCGAGCGCCGCATCGAGCGCCTTGATCTCGACCGTGCGACCGACGACCACTGACGCGACACTAGGGGTCGCTTCTGTTCGCCCCTCGGCCGCGAGCGTCATCGCCGCCCCGGCTGCTCAGGTTGGCTTGGGTCCATAGGGTCCATTGTCGAGCGGGTTGTACGGTGGTGCGGGTCGTGTGTGGGAACCGACGATTTGGGTTGCGGGCCCGGGCCGACGGGAGCGTGGGCGGCTCTTGCGCTGGTGCTGTCGGCCGGGTTGGCTGCCGAGACCTTTCAGCTGACGCGTGCTCCCGGACACCGATGCGGTGGGCGACGTGGAGGTCGACGGGGGCGTCGCCATCGTCGACCTGAGGGAGGAGTTCGCCGACCTGTCGGGGTCGGATCAGGTGGTCGCCATCGCCCAGGTCGTCTTCATCGCTACGGCTCGTCCTGATGCGGACCAGGTTTCGTTCACCCTCGACGGTGCGAGC
>JBKHJZ010000202.1:0-5728 GCA_046537875.1 Acidimicrobiia bacterium
GCCGTCGAGCACGTCGAGGCCGTCGAGCACGTCGAGGCCGTCGAGCGCACCGAATGCGTCGAGCACCTCGAACACGTCGAGCGCGTCCAGCACGTCGAGCACGTCGGGGCGGTAGGGGGCGCAGTGTTCTTCGGCTTCGACGACGACCAGCTGGCGTTCCGCGATGCATTGCGCGACCTGCTCGAGCGGGAGTGCACGCCGGCGACCGTGCGCGCCGCCTGGGATGCCCCGGCCGGCCGGCTCGACCGCACGATCTGGGACCGGCTCACCGAGATGGGCGTCCTCGGCACGCTCGTGCCCGAGCCCGCCGACGGCCTCGGCCTCGACGAGCGGTGGCTGGTGCTGGTGCTGGAGGAGGCGGGGCGGTCCGGGCTCCCCCATCCCCTGGTCGACACCGCCGCGGTGGCGGCCCCGCTGGTGGCGGAGACGGGAGCAGGCCGGGGTCCGGGGCCGGCCGGGCCGCCCGACGCCCACGGGCTGGGCATGGTGGCCACCGACCTCGGGGGTCCGCTGGTGCCGTGCGCGGCCGACGCCGACTGGCTGCTGCTGCGGGAGCCCGCCACCGGGGCGCTGCACCTCGTGGACCCCGCGGCCGCCGTCCTCACGCCGGCCGCGACCGTCGACGGCGCCCGGCGCGCCGCCACCGTCGACTGGCAGCCCACCCCGGCCACCCTGGTGACCGACGACCCGGCGGCGATCGCGCTGGCGCACGACCGGGGCGCCTGGGCCACCGCGGCCCTCCTCGTCGGGCTCGGCCAGCGGATGCTCGATGCGACCGTCGACCACGTGCGCGCGCGCCGGCAGTTCGGGGTGCCGGTGGGGTCGTTCCAGGCGGTCAAGCACCAGCTGGCCGACGCCCTGACCGAGCTGTCGTTCGCCCGGCCCGCCGTGCAGCGGGCGGCCCACTCGCTGGCGACCGGCGCCGACACCCGGCCCCGCGACGTGTCGATGGCCAAGGCCATGGCGTCGGACGCCGCCCGCTTCGTGGGGCGCCGGGCCCTGCAGTGCCACGGGGCCATCGGCTACACCGTGGAGCACGACCTGCACCTCTACCTGAAGCGCACCTGGGCGCTGGCGGCCGCGTGGGGCGACGCCGCGTGGCACCGCGACCGGGTGGGCACGGCGATCGGCGTCTGATCCGCGCACGATCGTCACCGAGAACCCCGCCGCCCCGAGAACCGCACCGTCCCGAGGAGACGCCCGCATGGCCGAGGCCTACATCGTCGACGCAGTCCGCAGCCCGGTGGGCAAGCGGGGCGGCGGGCTGTCCCGGGTCCATCCCGCCGATCTCGGTGCCCACGCGCTGTCGGCGCTGGTCGAGCGGACGGGCATCGATCCCGCGGCGGTCGACGACGTGGTGCTCGGCTGCGTCGACACGATCGGCGGCCAGGCGGGCGACATCGCCCGCACCTGCTGGCTGGCGGCGGGCCTGCCCGACCACGTGCCGGGCACCACCGTCGACCGGCAGTGCGGCTCGTCGCAGCAGGCCGTCCACTTCGCCGCCCAGGCGGTGCTGTCGGGGACCATGGACGTCGTCGTCGCCGGGGGCGTGCAGCAGATGTCGCAGGTCCCGATCTCCGCGGCGATGACCGCCGGCCAGCCCCTGGGCTTCGACGACCCGTTCACCGGCTCGGAGGGCTGGGTCGCCCGCTACGGCACCCAGGAGGTCAGCCAGTTCCGCTCGGCCGAGATGATCGCGACGAAGTGGGACATCAGCCGCGACGACATGGAGGCGTTCGCGGTTGAGTCGCACACCCGGGCACTCCGGGCCCGGGCCGAGGGCCGTTTCGACGGGGAGATCGTGCCGCTCGGCGACTGCGTGGCCGACGAGGGGCCGCGGGAGCCCGACTGGGACAAGATCCGCTCGCTCCCGCCGCTCGGCGAGGGCGGGCGGGTGACGGCCGCCTGCTCCTCGCAGATCTCGGACGCGTCGGCGGCGCTGCTGATCGTGAACGAGCGGGGCCTCGCCGCCCATGGCCTCACGCCGCGGGCCCGCATCCACCACCTGTCGGTGCGGGCGGACGATCCGGTGTGGATGCTGACCGCGCCGATCCCCGCGACCGCCCGCGCCCTCGCCGCGACGGGACTGACCCTCGACGACATCGACCTGGTCGAGATCAACGAGGCGTTCGCCTCGGTCGTCCTCGCCTGGGCCGAGGAGACCGGCGCCGACCTCGCCAAGGTCAACGTGAACGGTGGCGCGATCGCGCTGGGCCACCCCCTCGGCGCCACGGGCGCCCGCCTGATGACCACCCTGCTCGCCGAGCTCGAGCGCACCGGCGGCCGGTACGGCCTCCAGACCATGTGCGAGGGCGGGGGCCAGGCCAACGTGACGATCATCGAGCGCCTGTAGCGGCCGGGCCGCGTCGACGCTCGCGGCGCTAGCGTGCGGCGCGTGGCCCCGGTGGCGAGCCCGTCTCCCAGCACCGAGGCGCCGCCCGTGCTGTGGTGCCGGGGGCTGCGCAAGGCGTTCGGCCACCGGGTGGCGGTCGACGGCGTGGGGTTCGCCATCGCGCCCGGCGAGACCTACGGGCTGCTCGGGCCGAACGGGGCCGGCAAGACCACGACGATCTCGATCGTGTGCGGCCTGCTCGCCAGGGACGGCGGCGAGGTCACGGTCGCCGGCCGGCCGATGGGGCCGGAGGCCACCGACGCCAAGGCGGCGATCGGGCTGGTCCCGCAGGACGTGGCGCTCTACGACGACCTGTCGGCCCGCGAGAACCTGCGGTTCTTCGGCCGGCTGCAGGGCCTGCGCGGCCGGGACCTCGGCCGGCGGGTCGACGAGGTGTTGGAGGTGGTGGGGCTGGCCGACCGGGCCGACGAACGCCTGGACACCTACTCGGGGGGCATGAAGCGCCGGGCCAACATCGCGGCCGGGCTGCTCCACCGCCCGGAGCTGCTGGTGCTCGACGAGCCCACCGTCGGCGTGGACCCCCAGAGCCGCAACGCCATCCTCGAGAGCGTCGAGGCGCTCGGCCGCGAGGGCATGTCGGTGCTCTACACGACCCACTACATGGAGGAGGCGGAGCGGCTCTGCGACCGGGTGGGGATCATCGACGAGGGCCGGCTGGTGGCCGAGGGCACGCAGCACGAGCTGGTGTCCCGCATCGGGGCGGGCGACCGGGTCGACGTCGGCGCCACCGGCGACGTCGCCGCCTTCGCCGCGGCGTGCGCCGACGTCCCGGGTGCCCTCGACGTGGACCGCCGGGACGGGGGTGTGGCGGTGCGGGTGACCGAGGGCCGCACGGCCCTGGCCGGGATCGTGGCCGCCGCCGAGGGGGCCGGGGTGACCGTCACAGGCATCGAGCTGAGCCGGCCCGACCTCGAGAACGTGTTCCTCGCACTCACCGGCAAGGCCCTGCGCGACTGACGTGGCCGGCCAGCTCGCAGCCGCCCGGGTGATCGCCGCGGTCGACCTGCGCCGGCGCGTGCGCAACCGGTCGTTCGTGATCCAGGCGATCGTCGGGCCGATCGTGCTGGCCACGATCATCAGCCTGGCGTTCGGCAGCACCGGCGGGTTCGACGCCACGATCGGCGTGGTCGACGCCGACGGCACCCCGGTGACCGAGGGCTTCGCCAGGGGGATGGCCGAGGCCGGCGCGGGTGGCCTGCGGTTCGAGCGGGTGGGCACCCCCGCCGAGGCCCGCGCCCGCGTGGAGGACGGTGACCTGGACGCTGCGGTGGTGGTGCCCGCGGGGTTCGCCGCGTCGCTCACCGGCGGCGGCGATCCCCGCGCGGTCGAGGCGGTCAGCCACACCGACCGGCCGGTCGCCGCCGAGGTGGCACGGTCGGTGGCGAGCGGGTTCACCTCACGGGTCGACGCGGCCCGCCTGGGGGCCGCGGCCACGCTGGCCGCCGGCGAGCCGCTGCCGCCCGCCGACGCGCTCGCCGCGATCGAACTGCCCGTCGAGGTCGAGCAGCGGGGCACGGGCGGCGACGTGTCCCCCGCCGCCTACTTCGGCCCGTCGATGGGCCTGCTGTTCCTGTTCCTCGCGGTCGGCACGGTGGCCCGCGAGCTGCTCGCCGAGAGGCGGACCCGGCTGGTCGACCGGGTGCGTGCCGCGCCGGTCCGCGATGCCACCCTCCTCGCGGGCAAGGCGGTCTCGGTGGTCGCCATCGGGGTCGTGAGCCTGAGCGTCATCTGGGCGGTCACGGCGGTCGGCCTCGGCGCCGAGTGGGGCGATCCGGTGGGCGTCGTGGTGCTCGTCACCGCCGTGGCGCTCGCCGTGGCGGCGATCTCCGGCGTGGTGGCCGCCGTGGCCCGGACCGAGCAGTCCGCGGACATCCTCGCCGCGGTCGTCGCCTTCGTGTTCGCGCTCGTCGGCGGCAACTTCATCGGGCCGGGCGAGCTCCCGGACGTGCTGCGCCGACTCTCGCTGCTCACGCCGAACGGCTGGGCGCTGCAGGGCTTCGCCGAGCTGTCGGTGGGCGGCGGCTCGGCCGCGGACGTCGTGCCTCACGCCGCGGTGCTGCTCGGCTGGGCGCTCGTCGCCGGGATCGTGGCGGCGGTGCTGCTCCCCCGCCGACTCGGGGCCGGCTCGTGAGGGTGCCGAGGGGCGCCGCCGCAGCGGTGGCGTCCATCGCCCTCAACGAGCTCCGCCGGACGGCCCGGGACCGGACCGCCCTGTTCTTCGCGCTCGCGCTGCCGGTCGTGATCATCGTGATCATCGGGACGACGTTCGGGGGCGAGGACGACCTCGAGGTCGGCGTCCTCGACGACGACGGCTCGCCCCGGGCCGCGGAGCTGGTCGACGGGCTCGGGGCGGCCGAGCGCGTGGCGGTCGAGCGCTACGGCTCGCTCGACGCCCTCCAGCGGGACATCCGCACCGGCAGCGTCGCGGCCGGGCTGGTGGTGCCCGAGGGGTACGGGGCCGCCGTCGACGACGGCCGGGAGGCGACGGTCGAGCTGGTGGCAGACCCCACGTCGACCTCGGCCGCCGCCGTCCAGCAGACCGTGCGGGGAGCGGTGGCCGACGAGGCCGTCCGCACGGCGGCCGCGCGGTTCGTCGCCGAGAACGGGACCGGCAGCTACGGCGACGCGGCGGCGGCCGTCGAGCGCGCCGCGGACGACCTGCCCACCGTCGCCGTGCGCACCGTGCCGGTCGGTGGCGGGCGCGAGCGGGAGTTGGGCACGTTCGACTACACGGCCCCGGCCAACCTGACCCTGTTCGTCTTCGTGAACACACTGGCGGTCGGGGCGGTGCTCGCGCAGGACCGCCGCCAGGGGATCACCCGCCGCCTGCTCGGCACTCCGCACGGCACGGGGACGATCCTCGCGGGCATCGGGGCGGCCAAGCTGCTGTTCGCGCTGGTCCAGTCGGCCCTGATCGTCGTGATCGGCGCCCTCGTGTTCGGCGTCGACTGGGGTGACCCGGTGGGCGGCGCGCTCGTGATCCTGCTGTTCGCCCTGGTGGCCACCGCCGTGGGGCTGCTGGTGGGGTCGACGGTGTCGGAGCCGGATCAGGCGATCGCGATCGCCATCCCCGTCGCCATCGGCCTGGGGATGCTCGGCGGGTGCATGTGGCCGCTCGACATCGTGCCCGACGCCATGCGCGTGATCGGCCACGTGGGACCGCATGCCTGGGCGATGGACGCCTGGATCGCCCTGGTGTTCGATCGGCAGGGCGTGGGGGCGATCGCCGTGGAGCTCGCCGTGCTCGCCGCCTTCGCCCTGGTGCTCGGCGTGGCCGCCGCCCGCCGCCTCCGCACTGCGCTGACCACCTAGCGG
>JBKHJZ010000203.1:0-5706 GCA_046537875.1 Acidimicrobiia bacterium
TTCCTCGCCCGCGCCCGGGCCGAGGGCGCGGCGGCGCCCGACGCGAGCGACGAGGCGACCGGCCGCCCCCACCAGCGGGTGCCGGTGCGGCTCGACGGCACCGAGGCGGAGCTCGACCACGGCCACGTGGCGATCGCCGCCATCACGAGCTGCACCAACACGTCGAACCCGCAGGTCATGATGGCCGCCGGCCTGCTCGCCCAGAAGGCGGTGGAGCGGGGGCTCCGGCGCAAGCCGTGGGTCAAGACCTCGCTGGCCCCGGGATCGAAGGTGGTCGTCGACTACTTCGACCGGGCGGGCCTCACCCCCGCCCTCGACGAGCTGGGGTTCAACCTCGTCGGCTTCGGCTGCACCACCTGCATCGGCAACTCCGGGCCCCTGCCGCCGGCGATCGCCGACGCCGTGCACGAGCACGGCCTCGCGCTGGTGTCGGTGCTGTCGGGCAACCGCAACTTCGAGGGCCGCATCAACCCCGACGTGCGGATGAACTACCTGATGTCGCCGCCGCTCGTGGTGGCGTACGCGTTGGCGGGGACCATGGACATCGACCTCGTCGACGACCCGCTCGGCACCGACCCGGACGGACGTCCCGTCCGCCTGCGCGACATCTGGCCGACGTCGGACGAGGTGAGCGCCGCGATCGCCGGCGCGCTCGAGTCCGAGATGTTCCGGACCGCCTACGGGGCGGTGTTCGAGGGCGACGAGCGCTGGCGAACCCTGCCGGTCCCCGAGAGCGGCGCCTACGAGTGGTCCGACACGTCCACCTACGTGCGGCGGCCTCCCTACTTCGACGGGATGCCCGACGACCCGCCGCCCCTCGCCGACATCGAGGGCGCCCGCGCCCTCGCGGTGCTCGGCGACAGCGTCACCACCGACCACATCTCGCCGGCGGGCGCCATCCGCCCCGACAGCCCGGCCGGGCAGTGGCTGATCGCCCAGGGTGTCGAGCCGCAGGACTTCAACTCCTACGGCTCGCGGCGGGGCAACCACGAGGTGATGATCCGCGGCACGTTCGCCAACCCGAGGATCCGCAACCGTCTCGCACCCGGCACCGAGGGGGGCGTCACCCGGCACCAGCCCTCGGGCGACGAGATGTCGATCTACGAGGCC
Organism: Acidimicrobiia bacterium; assembly: GCA_046537875.1. Classification (GTDB taxonomy): domain Bacteria; phylum Actinomycetota; class Acidimicrobiia; order Acidimicrobiales; family VFJN01; genus JBKHJZ01. Next base: position 1,111 of record JBKHJZ010000203.1, read on the forward strand.
GCCGTGCGCTACCGCAGCGAGGGCGTGGCGCTCGTGGTGCTTGCGGGTAAGGAGTACGGCTCCGGCTCGTCACGCGACTGGGCCGCCAAGGGCACGGCGCTGCTCGGCGTGAAGGCGGTCGTCGCCGAGAGCTTCGAGCGGATCCACCGGTCGAACCTCATCGGCATGGGCGTGCTGCCCCTGCAGCTGGCGGACGGGGCCACGTTCGAGCCGCTGGGCGTCGACGGCACCGAGGTGTTCACGGTGCGGGGGTTGGCGGGAACCGACCCGTCGGACCTGCTCGGGGCCCGCCTCAGCGTCGACGCCGGCGGCACCGAGGTGCCCGTGGTGGCCCGGCTCGACACCCCGATGGAGACCGCGTACTACCACCACGGCGGCATCCTCCAGTACGTGCTGCGCCAGCACCTCGCCCAGCCGGCCGCATGACCTCGGCGGGCTCGCCGGGATGCCCGGCCGGCGACGGCCGGCCGTGGCCTCAGCGCCCGGCCAGGTGCCGCACGAGCTCGCGGAACGCCCGGCCGCGATGGCTCAGCGCGTGCTTCTCGGCCGCCGACATCTCGGCGAACGTGCGCCCGTCGCCCTCGATCGGGATCATCACGGGGTCGTAGCCGAAGCCGCCCGTCCCCCGGGGAGCCTCGGCGACCCGCCCCTCGACCACCCCCCGGACCACGATCTCGCGGCCGCCGTGGGCGGGGGGAACCTCGCCGCCCCCACGACGGTCACCCGCCGCTGGTTCTGGCGGTGCGCCGGGCGACGGCCACACGGCCGCCGCGGCACACACGTAACGGCATCCGCGCGCCTCGGGCGGCGTCCCGGCGAGCTCGCGCAGCACCCGCGGGATCCAGTCGCCCTCCGCCGTCCAGCGCGCCGAGGCCACCCCCGGGGCACCGCCGAGCGCGTCGATCTCGATGCCGGAGTCGTCGGCGATCGCCAGCTCGCCGGTCGCCCCGGCGACCGCGCGCGCCTTGAGCAGCGCGTTCTCCTCGAACGTCCCGCCGGTCTCCTCCACCCGCGGCTCGCGGCCCACCACGTGCCAGGCGTCGCCCAGGATGGCCTGCACCTCGTCGACCTTGTGGGGGTTGCCGGTGGCGAGGACGACCCGCCGGACGGTCACCCCGCCCACCCCGCGCGTCCGCCCCTCCGGCGCCGGGGCCGGTTCACCGGTCGGCCGGCGGCACCGGGCGGGGGGCCGGGGGCACGGCCACCATCTCCCGCTGGAGCTCGATGATCTCGGCGACGCCCTTCTCGCCCAGCGCCAGCATCTGGTCGAGCTCCGAGCGAGTGAACGCGGCACCCTCGGCGGTCCCCTGCACCTCGACGAAGCGACCCTCCGAGGTCATGACGAGGTTCATGTCCACGTCTGCCCGCGCGTCCTCGACGTAGGGCAGGTCGAGCAGCGGGGTGCCGCCCACCACGCCCACCGAGACCGCGGCGCAGAAGGCGGTGAGCGGGTGGGCCGCCACCACCCCCCGCTGCACGAGGCGCGCAAGCGCGTCGTGCAGGGCCAGGTAGCCGCCGCAGATGGCCGCCGTCCGGGTGCCGCCGTCGGCCTGCAGGACGTCGCAGTCGACCGTCACCTGGCGCTCGCCGAGCGCCGCCATGTCGCACACCGACCGGAGCGCGCGCCCGATCAGCCGCTGGATCTCCTGGGTGCGTCCGGCGGGGCGACCGTCCTTGACCTCGCGGCGGATGCGCTCGGGTGAGCTGCCGGGAAGCATCGAGTACTCGGCGGTCACCCACCCCGTGCCCCGCCCCCGCATCCACCGCGGCACGTCCTCGTCGATCGAGGCCGTGCACAGCACCCGGGTGCGCCCGAAGCTCACCAGGCAGGCGCCCGCCGCCATCTCGGTGAAGTCGCGCTCGAACGTGATGGGGCGCAGCTCGTCGGGTGCTCGTCCGTCAGCTCGCATCGCAGCGCACGGTAACAGTCGCCCGACCCGTCCCCGCCCCGTCCCGCCCCCGGCCGGCGCCCGTCGCGCGCCCCGGGCCGCCCGAGGCACCGGGCGGGCGCGGGCGGGTGTCAGACCTCGAGGTGCGCCCCCGTGTGCGCCGCGTCCACCGGACCTTGAAACGCCGCCGAGGCGTCGTCTCGCTGCCGGGCGACGTCCACCCCCGGACCGATGTGGGTGAGCACCAACCGGGCCGCGCCGATCCGCTGCGCCAGCTCGCCGGCCTGGCGACCGGACAGGTGCTGCACCCGACCCTCCTCGGACACCGGCAGCGTGGCCTCGCAGAGGAACAGGTCGACGCCGGCGCCGAGGCCGCCCGGGTCCCAGTCGGGGCCGGTGTCGGCGCTGTAGAGCAGCGTGCGCCCGCCCGACTCCGCCCGGACGGCGAGCGTCTCGACCGGGTGGTCGGTGCGGCCGGCGCGCAGCACCAGATCGCCGACCACCACCGACGACCCCCCGCACAGGCGCGAGCAGGCGAACGTCGGCTCGAGCTCGCTCTGGAGGCCGCGGGCGGCCTCGAGCGTGCCCGACGTGGCGTGCACGGCCAGTCCCTCGATCCCGAGGAAGTACCGCATGGCGTTGCGGAGGAGCGGGAGGTCGAGCCAGTGGTCGGGATGCTCGTGGGTGAGGATCACCGCATCCAGGTCCGCGAGGGCCACGTGCCGCTGGAGGTTGGCGAGCGTCCCCGAGCCGAGGTCCACCACCACGGTGGCGCCCGGCGACCGGAGCAGGTAGCCGCTGCACGCCTCCCCCGGGCCGGCGTAGCTGCCGGAGGACCCGAGCACCGTGACGCTCAGGCCCACGGCACCGCCTCGGCGTGGTCGAGCTCTGGCCCGAGCAGGCGCCGCCCGAGCTCACGGAACACCCGCACGTCGCCCGACGACAGCCACCGGTGGCGGTACGGCCCCGGGGCGCCTGACGGGCGCGGAGGGTGCCGCGAGGCGTCCCGTGGGGGCCGCCCGCTGGCAGCGGCCGGCAGGAGCGCGGCGTCGCCCACGGCGCCCGGGGTGGCGTCGGCGAGCCCCCTGGTGGCGGGCCCGCCGTTCGCCAACCCCTCCTCCGCGAGGCGCCGGCGCACCTCGAACGCGGTCTCGTCGGCGGACGACACCAGCACGACGTCACGACCCACGACATCGGAGATCGTGCGGGCGAGGAACGGGTAGTGGGTGCAGCCCAGCAGCAGGGTGTCGACCTTGGCCTCGCAGATCGGGGCGAGCAGGCGCTCGGCCAGCACCCGGACCTGGTCGCCGCTGGTCTCACCCTTCTCCACGAACTCGACGAACCCGGGGCAGGCGGCGCAGGTGAGCTCGGCGTCGGGACGCAGGCGGGCGACCGCCCGCTGGTACGCGCCCGACCCGATGGTGCCCACCGTGCCGATCACCCCCACCCGCCCGGAGCGGGTGGCCGTGACCAGCGACCTGACGCCCGGATCGATCACCCCGACCACGGGAACGGCCGGGAACGTCTCGGCGAGGTCGTCCAGCGCCGCCGCCGACGCCGTGTTGCAGGCGACGACCAGGGCCTTCACACCGTGGTCGTCGACCAGGTGGCGGGCGATCCCGAGGGCGAAGGCGCGCACCTGGGCCTGCGGCCGCGGGCCGTACGGGTAGCGCCCCGTGTCGCCCACGTACACCAGCCGCTCCGACGGGAGGAGGTCGATGGCCGCCCGGGCGACCGTCAGGCCCCCGAATCCCGAATCGAACATGCCGATCGGCCGGTCGTCCACGTCCGGGAGGCTAGGTCTCCCGGGCCGGGGCGATCCCGGCGGGGCAGCCCGGTGCCGGTCGCGAAGCGCCATGTTGTGCCCGCTCGTGCCCACGCCGTAGCGTGAGCCGCGAAGGGGAGTAGCCCCCTCACGGCCGCTCGACACGCTGGCGACGACGCCCGGGCGGTCGGCCCGCCACGGCGGGTGGGCGAGACCTTCGGCACTGGACAGAGCGCTGTCCGGGGTCGAGGTCCGGCGCCCCGCCCCCGGTCAGCAGGACCGAGGAGCGCACGACCGTTGAACTCCCTGCTCGCCGCCCTGGGACTGGTCTTCGTCGCGGAGCTGGGCGACAAGACCCAGCTCGTCGCGCTCGGCTTCGGCGCCCGCCACCGCGTCGGCCCCGTGATCGCCGGCGTCGTGGCCGGCTACGCGATCACCACCCTGGTCTCCGTGGCGGCAGGCGGGCTGCTCGGCGTGACCCTGCCCACCCGGGCCGTCGGCCTCGCCGGTGGTGCACTGTTCCTGGGCTTCGCCGGCTGGACGCTCGTGCCCCACCGTCCCGGCACCGGTGATCCCGGCGGCACCGGTGATCCCGGCGACGGTGGTGATCCCGGCGACGGTGGTGGCCGCGACGGCGCCGGCCCGTCGACGAGCTCGACCGGGACACGCGGGTTGGTGATCTCGGTGGCCGCGGCGATGGTGGTGGCCGAGCTGGGCGACAAGACCATGATCGCGACCGCGACGCTCGCCGCGCAGGGTCCACCGGTGCCCGTCTGGCTGGGCGCCACGCTGGGCATCGTCCTGGCCGGGAGCATCGGCGTCCTCCTCGGGCGGGTGTGCGGCGCCCGCCTCCCCGAACGGGCCACCCGCATCGGATCGGGCGTCCTGTTCGGCGTGTCGGGCGTCGCGCTGCTCGTGGCGAACGCGTGAACGGCGTTGGGG
>JBKHJZ010000204.1:0-5691 GCA_046537875.1 Acidimicrobiia bacterium
TCACGCACGCCCTCACCCCGGCCGGGCGGGCGGCGCTGGAGAAGGGCGACGCCGCAGTGCAGGAGCGCTTGGCCGAGCTGGCCGGGAACCTCCCGCCCCGCAAGGCGCGTGTCGCCCTCAGCGGGCTCGCCTTCTGGGTCGAGGCCCTCGACATCGCACGCGCCCGCCGGGCCGAGGCGCGCTGAGGGCGCCGGCTCGGGACGTCTGCGGCGCACCGGGTGAGGCAGTGGCCGCCGGACGACCCAGCTAACCCTCCTGCAGGGCCCCGGGGGGAGGATCCGGCAGGTCCCAGAACAGAACGAGCGCCGGGTCGAGCTCGTAGAGGAGGTCGGAACCGGAGGCGATCTCACCCGTGAAGGGCGCCCGGAGCACCAGGGTCGAGCCGTCCCGCGCCAGAAGCTCCGCGGGGTCGCCGTCCACCTCGTCGCCGACGGCGCTGTCGTCGGCCAGCACCTCCCGCAGCTCGCCCTCGCCGCTCACCGCCTCGTCCTCGGTGGGGAAGGCCCACGCCAGCAGGAGCTCCGGGCCCTCGCCGTGGGCCACGCCGGTCACGAGCCACACGCCGTCGCTGGGCGGCTCCGACCCATCGGGCCAGGCCGTGAAGGTCACGGCCTCGTTGCGGTACACGACCTCCAGCAGCTCCGTGACCTGGGGTGGGAGCTCATCTCCGCCCTCGTCCGGCGCCTGATCGTCCCGCACGTTCGTGTAGGTCAACACGTCCCCGTCGAGCGCCACGTCGAACCCGAGCTCGTCGGCCGCGGCCATCCGCTCGTCGTCGAACGACCCACGGGCCACCATGCGGCTCGACCCCTGGATCCAGCAGTCGACGTCGGTCCAGTCGTAGCCGAGGTGCTCCGACGGGTCGTCGAACGTGACCGCCTGCGCGCCGACGCTGAGCGGGTCGACGGCGGCGCCGGTCTCGGCGCTGAAATCCAGGACGTCATCCCACCGCCGCCCCGGCGGATCGTCCACCAGGGACCGGGCACGCGCGAGATCGCTGCCCACCACGGGGCCGTCGTCCACCCGCACCGGTGGCCCGAGGCTCGGCAGGCACCCGGCCGCGGACTCGTCGCCGCCGATGACGGCGATGGCCGCAGCCCCCGCGGCCACGGCGACCACGGCAACGGTGCCGGCGATCACGACCGGACGACGTGTGCGGCGGCGTGATCCGGAACCCGGCGGCGGTCCGTCACCGACGTCGGGCTCGGCCGGCGGCCCGGGCGGTGACGGCGTGCCCATCCCGGGATCATGCCACCGGGACCGGCTCCGGTGCTCCGGAACCGCTCTCGAGCGGCCGGGCGATCGCCCGGCGGGCAGCGGCGCTCAGTCGCGGAACAGCTCGACGATCGGGTCCGGACCGTCGGTTGGCCGGGGCGCCGCCGGACCGTCGGCGCGCAGCGGGGCCCGGAGCATCAGCGTCGACCCGTCGCGCTGGAGCAGCTCGGCCGGATCACCCTCGATGAAGTCACCGACCGCACTCTCCCCGCCGAGCACGCGGCGCGCCTCGGGCTCGCCCGCCACGGCGCCGTCCTCGCTGGGGAAGGCCCACACCAGGAGCATCTCGGGCCCTTCGCCCTGCGCCGTGCCCGAGGCGAACCACACGGCGTCGCGCCCCTTCTCACGTGCGTCCGCCCACGCGCCGAAGCCCACGACGTCGTTGCGGTACAGCACCTCGAGCAGCTCGTCGACCGGGGGTACCTCGGGGCGGTCCCGGGTCGGCCCGTCGCGAGGGGGTTCCGTGTACGTCATCACATCGCCGTCGAGCGCGACCTGCCCGGCGAGCGCCGGCGACTCGGCCAGGCGCGCCTCGTCGAACGAACCTCGGGCCACGAAGTGGCTGAACTCCCCGACCCAGCACTCGACATCGGTCCAGCCGTAGAACAGGTCACCCGGTGGGTCCTCGTGGAAGTCGTGCCTGACCCTGTCGCTGAGCGGGTCGATCATGAACCCCGTCTCGCGCTCGAAGTCCTGTGCATCCTCCAGCTCCGGTCCCGGGGATTCGTCGACCAGCGCCCGAGCACGCCCCAGATCGGCGCCCCGTATGCCGGACTCGACCTGCTCCGGCACCCCCAGGCTGGGGAGGCAGTCGCCCACGGCCTCGCCGCCGGCAACGGCCCTGATGGCCACGGCACCGACCGCCACGACGACCACCGCGACGGCCCCGCCGATCACCAACGATCGCTCGGGGCGGCGTCGTGACCCGGCGCCCGGCGGCGACCCGTCCCCGGCGCCCGGTGGCGGCCCGTCGCCGGCATCGGGCTCGGTCGACGGCCCGGGCGGAGGGTCGGGCGGGGGCGCTTCGGCCATCCCGTGATCATGGCACCCGGGTGACCGGGCCGAACGGGCGGGCGAGCGGTCGCGCCGGGTCGCGCGCGAAGTCGCGCGCTGGGTGGTGCGCCGCGTGGCGCCCGCACGCGGATCGGCCCGCCACTCCGGGTGTGGCGGGCCGATCTGCGTGACTGCGTCGCTGAGCGGGCAGGGCTTTGCTACATCATCCCGCCCATGCCGCCCATGCCGCCCATGGCGTCGGCGCCACCGGGGGCCGGTGCGGGCGGCTCGGGCTTGTCGGCCACGAGGGACTCGGTGGTGAGCACCAGGCCGGCGATCGACGCCGCGTTCTGCAGCGCCGCCCGGGTGACCTTGGCCGGGTCGATCACCCCGGCCTTGAACAGGTCCTCGTACTCACCGGTGAGTGCGTTCAAGCCGATCGTGCCGGTCTCGGCCTCGACCTGCCGCACCGCCACGGCACCCTCGAGGCCGGCGTTGTCGGCGATGAGCCTGGTCGGGGCCTCGAGCGCTCGGTGAACCGTACGGGCGCCGGTGGCCTCGTCGCCCTTCAGCCCGTCGACCACCTTGCGCACCGCCTCGCGGCAGCGGACCAGGGCGGTGCCGCCGCCGGCGACAACACCCTCCTCGATGGCCGCACGGGTGGCCGAGAGGGCGTCCTCGATGCGGTGCTTCTTCTCCTTGAGCTCGACCTCGGTGGCCGCACCCACGCGGACCACGGCGACGCCACCCGACAGCTTGGCGAGGCGCTCCTGGAGCTTCTCGCGATCCCAGTCGGAGTCGGTCTCCTCGATCTCGCGCTTGATCTGGGCGATGCGGCCCTTGATGTCGTCCTCGGTGCCGGCACCGTCGACGATGGTGGTGTCGTCCTTGCTGACGATCACCTTCTTCGCCCGGCCGAGCAGGTCGAGCGTGATGTTGTCGAGCTTCAGGCCGACCTCCTCGGCGACGACCTGGCCACCGGTGAGGGTGGCCATGTCCTGGAGCATGGCCTTGCGGCGGTCTCCGAAGCCGGGGGCCTTGACGGCGACGCTGTTGAACGTGCCGCGGATCTTGTTGACCACGAGGGTGGCGAGGGCCTCGCCCTCGACGTCCTCGGCGATGATCACGAGCGGCTTGCCCGCCTGCATCACCTTCTCGAGGACGGGGAGCATCTCCTGGACCGAGCTGATCTTGCCCTGGGTCAGCAGGACGTAGGCGTCCTCGAGGACGGCCTCCTGGCGGTCCTGGTCGGTGACGAAGTAGGGCGACAGGTAGCCCTTGTCGAACTGCATGCCCTCGGTGAAGTCGAGCTCCATGCCGAAGGTGTTCGACTCCTCGACCGTGACCACGCCGTCCTTGCCGACCTTGTCGATGGCGTCGGCCAGCACCTCGCCGATGGCCGGGTCGGCCGCCGAGATCGCGGCGACCTGGGCGATCTCCGAGCGGTCGTCGATCTCCTGGGCCTGCTCGGCGATCGCGTCGACGGCAGCGGCCACCGCCCTCTCGACACCGCGCTTGAGGCCGGTCGGGCTGGCGCCCGCGGCCACGTTGCGCAGCCCCTCGTGGATGAGCGACTGCGCCAGCACGGTGGCGGTGGTGGTGCCGTCACCGGCGACGTCGTTGGTCTTGGTGGCGACCTCCTTGAGGAGCTGGACACCCATGTTCTCGAAGGGGTCGTCGACCTCGATCTCGCGGGCGATGGACACGCCGTCGTTGGTGATGGTCGGGGCGCCCCACTTCTTGTCGAGCACCACGTTGCGGCCCCGGGGGCCCAGGGTGACCTTCACCGCGTCGGCGAGCTTGTTCACGCCCTCCTCGAGGGCGCGGCGGGCGTCGTCGTCGAACTTGAGGATCTTTGTCATTCAGCTCACTTCTTCAGGATGGCCAGCACGTCACGTGCCGAGAGGATCAGGACATCGTCACCGTCGACGGTGATCTCGGTGCCGCCGTACTTGCTGTAGACGACCGTGTCGCCGACGTTGACGTCGAGGGGGATGAGCTCACCGGTCTGCTCGGAGCGCTTGCCCGGGCCGACGGCCAGGACCTCACCCTGCTGCGGCTTCTCCTTCGCGGTGTCGGGGATGACGAGGCCGCTCGCGGTGGTCTCCTCGCTCTCGCCGGGCTTGACGACGATGCGATCGTCGAGGGGCTGCAGGTTCATGTGCGTGTCGCCTCCGTTGGCGCTGGCTCGGCCGTGCCGACCCCCGGCCGGGGTTAGCACTCTCCCTATGTCGACTGCTAACGGTAGGCGATTGCCCTTAGCAGTCGCAACCCCCGACTGCCAGCGCCGGCCTGCGCCCCGTCACCCGGCGAGGACGGGAAGGCCAAGGTTGGGGGTGGCGCCGGTGTCGAGAGGCGACGGGCCGTCGGAGCGCAGGCGCCACCACGCGGCGGCGGCGATCATCGCCGCGTTGTCGGTGCACATGTGCCGGCTCGGCACGAACGGGCGGATGCCCTCGGCCTCGCACGCCTCCACCCACCGGGCCCGCAGCACGCTGTTGGCCGCCACGCCGCCGCCGAGGACCAGCCCCCGGGCCCCCACCTCACGTGCCGCCCGGCGGGCCTTGGTGACCAGCACGTCGACCACCGCCTCCTGGAAGCTGGCGGCCACGTCGGCGGTGTCGACATCGGGGTGCCGGCGCACGTGGTTGACGACCGCGGTCTTCAGCCCGCTGAAGCTGAAGTCGTGGCCGCGCTCGGCGATCGCCCGCGGGAAGGCGATGGCGTGGGGATCGCCCTCCCTGGCGATCTTGTCGATCACCGGGCCGCCCGGGTAGCCGAGCCCCAGGAACCGGGCGACCTTGTCGAACGCCTCGCCCGCCGCGTCGTCGATCGTCGACCCGAGCAGCCGGTAGCGGCCGTGGTCCTCCATGTGGACGAGCAGGGTGTGGCCGCCGGACACCAGCAGCACCACCAGCGGCAGCTCGAGGTCGGGCTCCTCGAGGAACCCCGCGTAGAGGTGGCCCTCCAGGTGGTTGACCGCCACGAACGGCACGTCCCACACCAGCGCCAGGGCCTTCGCGGCGCTGACGCCCACCAGCAGCGATCCCACCAGGCCGGGGCCGCTCGTCGCCGCCACCGCCTCGATCTCGTGGTCGGCCACACCCGCCTCCACGAGCGCCTCGGCCACCACCGGCGTCAGCAGCTCGACGTGCGCCCGGCTGGCGATCTCCGGCACCACGCCGCCGTAGCGGGCGTGCCGGTCGACCTGGCTCGCGACAACCGACGAGCGCACCTCGGTGGCGCGCCGCACCACGGCCGCGGCCGTCTCGTCGCACGACGTCTCGATGCCCAGGATCAGGTCGGCCATCGCCACCAGGTTCGCCCACGGGCCCGCAGGCGTGCGAGTCGGCGCCCCGGTCGACGGTCCACTTTCGGCCGGCACCGAACCATCGGACCGGCGCGATCGTCCACATGAGCGAT
>JBKHJZ010000205.1:0-5686 GCA_046537875.1 Acidimicrobiia bacterium
GTGGCGGGCACCGGGCGATCCGGGGTGATCTTCGATCAGACCTGACCGGCGTCGGGAGCGAGCCGCGGGGCGACCGTCAGGGACCGCACGCGGCCTCGATCGCCGCGCCGGCGAGCTCGGGGCGGCACACGAGCAGGTCCGGGAGGTACGGGTCCGGCCGGTTGTAGACGAGCGGCGAGCCGTCGAGCCGCGACACGTGGAGGCCGGCGGCCCGGGCCACGGCCACCGGCGCCGCGGAGTCCCACTCGTACTGGCCGCCGCTGTGGGGGTACACCTCGGCCTCCCCGAGCACGACGGCCATGGCCTTCGCGCCGGCGGAGCCCAGCGTGACCACCTCGCCGCCCAGCCGGTCGGCGATGCGGTCCGCCTCGGCCGGGGGACGGCTGCGGCTGACCACCACGCGCGGCGGGCCCGTGCGGGTGGGCGGCGGCACCGGGGCGGGATCGGTGGCCAGGGTGAGGTCGCGTGCCGGCAAGGCCACGGCCCCCGCGACCGGATCACCGTCGACCACCAGCGCCACGTGCACGGCCCAGTCGGTCCGGGGGATCTCCGAGAACTCGCGGGTGCCGTCGAGCGGGTCCACGATCCACACCCGGCGGGCGTCCAGCCGGGCGTGGTCGGCCGCACCCTCCTCCGAGAGCACGGGGTCGTCCGGCCGCAGCTCGGCCAGGAGCCGCACCAGCAGGTCGTGTGCAGCGCGGTCACCCGCCCGCCCGAGCTCCCGCCCGGCGACACCCGATGCGGCGAGCCGTGCCCGCTCTGCGGTCAGCATCCGGCCCGCCGCGGCCGCGACGCGGGACGCGACGCCATGATCGTCGACAGCGACGCCGGGCATCGACCATGCTTAGCAGCCCGCCGTGCCCGTATTGCCCACGTGTCCGGCCGGGCTTAGCTTTGGGAGGTCGTATGTCATCCTCCACGAGCTACGAGCTGACCCACCTCGAGACCCTCGAGGCCGAGGGCATCCACGTCATCCGCGAGGTGGCGGCCGAGTTCGAGCGGCCGGTGCTGCTCTTCTCGGGCGGCAAGGACTCGGCCGTGATGCTGCACCTGGCCGCCAAGGCGTTCGCTCCGGCGCGCGTCCCGTTCCCGGTCATGCACGTCGACACCGGCCACAACTTCGCCGAGGTGCTCGACTTCCGCGACCGGCGGATCGCCGAGCTCGGGGTCCGGCTGGTGGTGGCCAGCGTGCAGGACGCCATCGACGCCGGCCGGGTCGTCGAGGAGACGGGACCCCGAGCGAGCCGGAACCGGCTGCAGACGGCCGTGCTGCTCGAGGCCATCGAGCAGCACGGCTTCGACGCGGTGTTCGGGGGCGCCCGTCGCGACGAGGAGAAGGCGCGCGCCAAGGAGCGGGTCTTCAGCTTCCGCGACGAGTTCGGGCAGTGGGATCCGAAGAACCAGCGTCCCGAGGTGTGGAACCTCTACAACGGCCGGCACCGCAAGGGCGAGCACATCCGCGTGTTCCCGCTGTCCAACTGGACCGAGCTCGACATCTGGCAGTACATCGCCACCCAGGGCATCGAGCTGCCGTCGATCTACTTCGCCCACCGGCGCCGGGTCTTCCAGCGCGACGGCATGTTGCTGGCCGAGAGCCCGTGGATCACCTCCCTGGATGGCGAGGTGGTGGAGGAGCGCATGGTGCGGTTCCGCACCGTGGGCGACGCCACGTGCACCGGGGCCGTCGAATCGGCGGCCGACACCGTCGAGCTCGTCATCGAGGAGACCGCGGTGACCCGCATCACCGAGCGGGGTGCCACCCGCGCCGACGACCGCATCAGCGAGGCGGGCATGGAAGATCGCAAGCGCGAGGGGTACTTCTGATGCGGGGCGCCGTCGGGCGCCCCGGCACCGCCAGCGAGGAGCGGAGATGGAGCTGCTGAGGTTCGCGACCGCCGGGTCGGTGGACGACGGGAAGTCGACCCTGATCGGACGCCTGCTCTACGACTCGAAGGCCATCTTCGAGGACCAGCTCGAATCGGTCGAGCGCACGAGCCTCCAGCGGGGCGATGAGTACACCGACCTCGCGCTGCTCACCGACGGCCTGCGGGCCGAGCGGGAGCAGGGCATCACGATCGACGTCGCCTACCGCTACTTCGCCACCCCCAAGCGCAAGTTCATCATCGCCGACACCCCGGGCCACATCCAGTACACGCGCAACATGGTGACCGGCGCCTCCACCGCCGACCTGGCGCTCGTGCTCGTCGACGCCCGCAAGGGCGTGCTCGAGCAGTCGCGCCGGCACGCGTTCCTCGCCTCGCTGCTCGGCATCCCCCACCTGGTGGTGTGCGTCAACAAGATGGACCTCGTCGACTGGTCCGAGGCCCGCTTCGAGGAGATCAAGGCCGAGTTCCGCTCGTTCGCGATGAAGCTCGACGTGGTCGACCTCACGTTCGTGCCGATCTCGGCGCTCCACGGCGACAACGTGGTGACGCGCTCCGCAAACATGGACTGGTACGAGGGCACGTCGCTGCTGCACCACCTGGAGGAGGTGCACATCGCGAGCGACCGGAACCTGATCGACGCCCGCTTCCCGGTGCAGTACGTGATCCGGCCCCAGCACCAGACCGACGGCGAACTGCACGACTACCGCGGGTACGCGGGGACCGTGGCAGGCGGGGTGCTGAAGCCCGGTGACGATGTCGTGGTGCTGCCGTCGGGGTTCACCACCACGATCGCCGCGATCGACACGGCCGACGGTCCCGTCGAGGAGGCGTTCGCGCCGATGGCGGTCACCGTGCGGCTCGCCGACGACATCGACGTGTCGCGGGGCGACATGATCGCCCGCCTCCGCAACCGCCCGCACGTGGGCCAGGACATCGAGGCGATGGTGTGCTGGCTCACCCCCGAGAGCGAGCTTCGCTCGGGGGCCAAGCTGGCGCTCAAGCACACGACCCGGTGGGGCCGGGCCCTCGTGAAGGAGCTGGAGTACCGGCTCGACGTGAACACGCTGCACCGTGACGAGGACGCCTCGTCGCTGGCCCTCAACGAGATCGGGCGGATCCGGCTGCGCACCACCGTCCCGCTCTTCTTCGACGAGTACCGGCGCAACCGCATGACCGGGAGCTTCGTGCTGGTCGACGAGAGGACACACAACACGGTGGGTGCCGGGATGATCCTCGGCGGCACGGGTCCGGTGTGACGCACGTGACGCGGACCGGGGCGGTGAGCGGCCCGGGCGACGTCGTGTGGCACGCCGGTGCCGTGGCGCGTGGCGACCGACCGTGGCCGGGGGCGACCGTGTGGTTCACCGGCCTGTCGGGCTCCGGCAAGTCGTCGGTCGCCGTCGAGGTCGAGCGGGCGCTGGTGGCCGGCGGCCGGGCGGCCTACCTGCTCGACGGCGACAACCTGCGACACGGCCTGAACGCCGACCTCGGGTTCTCGCCGGCTGACCGCACCGAGAACATCCGGCGGGTGAGCGAGGTGGCGCGCCTGTTCGCCGACGCCGGTGTGGTGGCGCTGGTGCCGGTGATCAGCCCCTACCGGGCCGACCGCCAGCGGGCGCGGGCGATCCACGAGCGCGCGGGCCTGCCCTTCGTCGAGGTGTTCGTCGACACGCCGCTGGACGTGTGTGAGGCGCGGGACCCGAAGGGCCTCTACGCCAGGGCGCGTGCCGGCGAGATCAGGGGCTTCACCGGCGTGGACGACCCGTACGAGCCTCCCGACGGTCCCGAGCTGCGATTGACGCCGGAGGACGGCGACCCGGTCGCACAGGCCGCCCTGGTCCTGGCGCTCCTGCCCGGCGCGCCGTGAGCCCGGTCGCCGCGTCCCGGACGGCCGCCAACCTGCCTGTCGGCGTCGCTGGCGTCGACCTATACTTCTAGCAAAGGCTGCAACAACTAGGGCTGCAACAACCAGGGCTGCAGCGACCCGGGCTGCAGCGACCAGGGCTGCAACGACCAGGTCGGGAGGGATCATCGCCATCGCATCGCACCTCGACCTCCTCGCCACCGCAGAGCGCGTGCGGCTCGCCGCAGCCGCCGACGACATCGACGCGCTGCACACCGAGCTCTGCCGGTTGCGCAGCGCCCTCGCCGACCACATCCGCGACGAGGTCACCGACCTGGCGTCGCTCACCGAGCCCACGGCCGAGGTGGTCGCCCGGGGCCAGCGGCAGCTGGTCGCGCTGTTGGACGAGCTGCTCGAGGCGTCGGCAGCGGGATCGTCCCGCCCGGACCACCAGTGCCGGTGCCTCCAGCGGTCGGCCGAGCTGAGCCGCCTGCTCACGCGCCAGGCCCGCCTGGAGTCGGGAGTCCTGCTCGCCCGGACCCGCGCGGCGCCCTGATGGCACCCTGATCGCCGTGTCGACGTCCGACGGTCGCCAACGGCGCCCCACGGTCGCTCACCTGGGGATGGTCCTCGCGGAACCTGTCCGCGGCGACGGCGTGCACTGGGCGCTGGATTCCTCGGCCGACCTCCACGCCAACCTGGTGCGCCTGGGCCCGGGGGGCTCGATCGGCGACCACCTGAACGCCGAGGTCGACGTGTTGATCGTCGCCATCTCCGGGAGCGGGACGCTGCGCGTCGACGGCGTCGACCTGCCGCTCATCGGCGAGGTCGTCGCCCATGTGCCGAAGGGAACCCGGCGGTCGATCACCGCCGGGCCGGAGGGCCTGGCCTACCTGACCGTCCACCGGCACCGCGACGGCATCGGGCTCGGTCCGACGAGGGTGCTGCGCGATGCCGGGTTCTCACCCAGCCACGACGTCGACCCGGATGAGGGTGGCGACCCGGCGTGCTGGGCCGACGAGCTGGGTGACGGCTGACAGCGGCGACCGGTCAGGGCGTCCGCCGCCGACGGCTATCACTCGGCCCGGCGGTGCTCGTACCGGGTCATCGACCGGCCCGATGCGGACTCTCGGACCGTGAACGTCGTCCGGATCCAGCACCGATCCAGGTCCATCGCGCTCGCTGACCCCCAGGCGGGCGCCCGGACCGCCAGCGGGCGGCCGGCCTCACGGTGAGCCGGCGTGCCGAAGCAGTGCGCCGACCTCCGCGTCAGACGCGAACGCCAGTGCCCCGCCCGAGAACCGGTCGTCGTTGGTGACATCCCGAACGGCGAAGGGGGGCAAAGGGAGAGGTGAATCATCGGGGCGGAGTTCGGCCTCCGCCAGGAGAAGCCCGTCGAGGCGACCGTGGAGCCGGTCGATCGCCATTGTGTGGCCATGCCACGTCGTGTACCAGCGGGACTTGTGCACCACGCGGGCGGGAAGCGCCACCATCACGGCGTACTCGTCGCCGGACAGGTACATGGTCGTGATCCTCACGAGCTCCGGGTCGGCCGGGGCTCGGCGGATCTTCTGGCCCAGCTTGTAGGCCACCACGCCGTCCGCTCGCTCCATCCGGCGGAGACGCAGGCGGGTCCCGTCGATGTAGCGATCGACGATCTCGGCGGCGTGACGGGCGTCGGCGGGCAGCCGGGATGCGATCCAGCGTTGCTCCCGCTCGATGTGGGCGTAGCGGCCCTCTCCTGGACGGGTCACGGTGACATGGTCGTCGGTGGCCGCCGAGGTCGCGTGTCGATGGCCGGCACCCGCCGGCCCGGCGCCGACGTGCGGGCCGAGCCGGGTCAGCCGTCAGCGGTTCGGGTGATCCCGATCGCCAGGTAGGCGGCGCCGAGGAAGAGCCGGTGGACCCGGAGGCCCGGCACCTCGGCGGCCAGATGGCTCCACGGGGCGTCGAACCC
>JBKHJZ010000002.1:0-66471 GCA_046537875.1 Acidimicrobiia bacterium
TCAGCTGCCGTGGCGCCGCCGGCGTCGCGCGTGCATGTAGAAGCCCCCGCCCGCCAGACCGAGCGCCGCAGACGCGAGCCCGACGAGGAGCACTGGCGCTCGGTCGGTCGCCTGCGAAGCTGACGCCGTGGCCTGCCGCTCCACGGTCTCGTCGACGTCCTGGCCGGAGGAACGCTCGAGCGACGCCTCGGTGGCGACCGCGAACGTGATGCCCGCGTCGGCGGCCAACGGAGCCAGCCCGTCGGCGAGCGCGTCGACGTCGTCCACCTCGGTGATCGGATCGCACAGGAACGTGTAGTTGCGCTCCCCGCCGGGTCCTCGGGCCTGGACGGGGATGAAATAGCCGGTCCCGACCCGGTAGGGATACCCGGCGAGCCCGCCGGGATCGGGTGAGCTGAGCGCGAGCGTGTCTGGCGCTTCCCGCCGTCCGAGCACGGCGGTGACATCCATCGTCACCGTGGTCGCCCCGTGGTCGGGGCCGCCCTCGCGGACCGTGTCGATGTGCGTCACCGTGCCGAGGACCGCGAAGTCGTACCGCTCGAGGAAGCGGTCGCCGGTCGAGAGCGATTCGTCCCCGGCCGCGATCGCCCGCGGCGATCCGTCCGGGTGGTCTGCGCACGAAAGTGCCGCAGCACGATGGCCGTGCAGCACGAGACCCGCGAGTGCGCCGCACGCCGCGGCGCCCAACACGAACGCCCGTGACCGCATGCGTGTTTGACGCCGGCGGGCCGAGCCTGGTTCCCCACGCTCGCGAAGTATGGGCCGCCACCAAGGCGCCGCGCGCATGAGCCGCGACACGTCTGACCCCGGACAGTGGCCTGCCGTCCGCGACCGCGATGACTCGGACCTGGAGACGGCTCGACGAGGCCGCCCTCTGGCCGGGTGACCCCCCAGCCGCGGACCCCGTTGATCGTCAGAGCCCCCGGTCAGGCCGGCCCGAAGTGACTGCCGGATGCGAGAGTTCCGATGGTGATCGATGTCCCCGCGGTCGTGCGCAACAAGGCCCTCGCCGTCGGCGCCGGGACGTGGCTCGACGACCTGCCCGCGCTGGTTGCAGGGCTCGAACGGGAGTGGGGGGTGACGGTGGGTCGCCCCTTCGGTGATGCAACAGAGGCGTTCGTCGCGCAGGCGACCCTCGGGGACGGCACACCCGCTGTGCTGAAGCTCGTCGTGCCGCAAGCCGGTGCCGGTGACGCAGCCGGCAACGAGATCACGGTGCTGCGACTCACCAAGGGCGAAGGCTGTGTCCGGCTGCTCCGGGACGACCCGGCGCGCGGCGCGATGCTCCTCGAGCGGCTCGGCCGGTCGATGCACGAGCTGGCCATTCCGGTGGGCCGGCGACTCGAGCTCCTCTGCGCCACGGCCGCCCGGGTGTGGCGCCCGGCGCCCGGATCCGGCCTCCCCAGTGGCGCGCAGAAGGGCCGGTGGCTGACCGAGCTCATCATCGAGACGTGGCACGAGCTCGATCGCCCGTGCTCCGAGCGAGCGGTCGACCACGCGCTCGCCGCCGCCGAGCGTCGCATCGCCGCTCATGACGATGAGCGCGCCGTGCTGGTCCACGGTGACGTCCACCAATGGAACGCGCTCGAGGCAAACGGCGGGTTCAAGCTCGTCGACCCCGACGGTCTCCTCGCGGAGGCCGAGTACGACCTCGGCGTCCTCATGCGCGAGGACCCCCTCGATCTCCTCGCCGGCGACCCCCACGAACGCGCCCGGTGGCTGGCAACGCGCTCCGGCCTCGACGCAACGGCCATCTGGGAATGGGGTGCCATCGAGCGAGTCTCGACCGGGCTTCTCTGCACGAAGGTCGACCTGCAACCGGTCGGACGCCAGATGCTCGAGGTCGCCGACCGGGTCGCGGACTAGACCATGACGGCTCCGAGCCGACGGCGGCCGGCTGAGCGGCCGGCGTGGTCACCCCGCCGGAACCGCCTGTCTCAGCGCACCGCGAAGGTGGATCCCTCGTCGCGGTCGGGGTCGAGTGCGCAGATCGGGTCGCGGACGTCGTCGATGTAGCCGAGGGCGTAGCCGCCCATGGCGTAGCCCATCAGCCGCTGGACGCGCTCGGGCAGCGCCGCGGCCACCTCGCGGGGCACCGACAGGTACTGGTTCTCCTCCTGGCGCAGCCAGCCCAGCGTGTAGTCGACGTTGACGCCGATCCGGGTCTCGTCGCTGGTGTTGGCGCCGCCGCCGTGCACGGTCGCCCCCGTGTACAGGAGCACGGAACCGCGCGGCATCGTGGCGCGGAGCACATCACCGTCCGTGTACGGCATCCCGGTGGTCCGGTGGCTGTCGGGCACCACCCGCGTGGCGCCGTTCTCCTCGGTGAAGTCGCACAGCGCCCACATGGTGGACACCTCGACGGTCAGCTCCGGCGGGAAGCGGTGGAAGTCGAAGCACCACTGGTCGCGATGCAGCGGTTGGGCGGCCTCGCCGGGGCCGATGGCGATCGCCTGCGTCAGGTGCAGCTGGAACGTGGTCTTGTCGGAGCCGAGCGCCCGGTCGACCACGTCGAGCACGAGCGGGTGGGCGATCAACCCCACCGACGCGGACGACCGGGCGAGGAGCGCACCCGTGCGCCGGGTGCGCCGGCCGGTGAAGTCGTCACCCCCGGTGGGGGTGCGGCCGATCCACGGGTCCAGCTCGGCGGCCACGGCGTCACAGACGTCGGCGGGCACGAGCCGTTCGATGATGGCGCTGCCGTGGCGGTCCAGCGCCGCGGCGACCTCGTCGGCCGCGGCATTGGCGTCGAAGCGGGAGAGCTGCACGTCGTCCTCCGGGAGTCTCGTGCCCACATTCTGTCCCGCGAGGAGCTCCGCAGGTCCGGTCGTCAGCATCGACCCCTGGCACGACGGCGAGCGGACAGCGAGGGGCGAGGCGACCATGCGGTGGCCTCGCCCCTCGTCGTCAGCACAACGGTGCTCGCCGCCGTCAGCTGCAGCCGCTCGTGCTGCCGCAGCTCGGGCAGGCGTGGCACGAGCCCGCACGCTGCATCTGCACGCCGCACTGCATGCAGTAGGGGGCATCGGCGCTGGTGGCCTGCACCGGGTTGAGCGCCGGGTTCTGCCGCGCAGACGGCCGGTCCGGCTCGGTCACGCCGGCCCGCTCGAGCAGCGACGGCTCCTTCGGTGCGTCGGTGTCGAACAGCGACGGCGACGACGAGTCGATCGACGGCGGGTCGGCGGCCACGTCCTGACCCTGGCGGGTCTGCACCACCGTCTCCTCGACGCCGGGCAGGGTCGGCTGGGTGCGCTCACCGGTGGTGAGGATGCCGAGCTCGGCCCGCTCCTCGTAGCTGAGGTAGTCGACCGCCAGGCGGCGGAAGATGTAGTCGAGGATCGAGGTGGCGATGCGCAGGTCGGCATCGTCGGTGATCCCGGCCGGCTCGAACCGGGTGTTGGTGAACGCCTCGACGAAGTGGCGGAGCGGCACGCCGTACTGGAGGCCGTAGCTCACCGAGATCGAGAAGGCGTCCATGATGCCGGCCAGGGTCGAGCCCTGCTTGGACACCCGGAGGAAGATCTCGCCCGGTCGCCCGTCGGTGTACTCGCCGACCGTCACGAAGCCCTTGCAGTCGGCCACCCGGAACTCGAACGTCTTCGACGTGCGGTTCCGCGGCAGCTTCTCGCGCACCGGCACCTTGATGACCTTCTCGACCACCTTGGTCACCACCTCGCCGGGCATCGCGGCGGCGACCTCGTCGCCGGCATCCGGATCGGAGCGGGCCTCCTTCTTCGCCATCGACAGCGGCTGGCCGACCTTGCAGTTGTCGCGGTAGATCGCGATGGCCTTCACGCCCATGCGCCAGGCGTCGATGTGGATCTGCTCGACGTCCTCGACCGACACCTCCTCGGGCATGTTCACAGTCTTGGAGATGGCTCCCGAGATGAACGGTTGCACCGCCGCCATCATCCGCACGTGTCCCGTGTAGTGGATGGGGTTGTCGCCCATCGAGCATGCGAACACCGGCAGGTGCTCGGAGGCCACGTGCGGGGCACCCAGGATCGACTTGTGCTCGTCGATGTAGGCGACGATCTCGTCGATCTGGCTCTGGCTGTAGCCCAGCTTCTCGAGGGCACGGGGCACGGTCTGGTTGACGATCGCCATCGTGCCGCCGCCGACCAGCTTCTTGAGCTTGACCAGGCCGAGGTCGGGCTCGATGCCGGTGGTGTCGCAGTCCATCATCAGCCCGATCGTGCCGGTGGGCGCCAGCACCGAGGCCTGGCTGTTGCGCACGCCGTACTGGTCGGCGAGCTCGCACGCGTCGTCCCAGCTCTCCTGCGCGGCCGACAGCAGGTGGGGCGGCACCAGCTCCTCGTCGATCTCGGCGGCCGCCTCCTGGTGCTGGGCCAGCACCCGCAGCATGTGCTCGCGGTTCTCCGCGTATCCGGCGAACGGGCCCATGCGGGCGGCCGTGCGGGCCGAGACCTCGTAGGCATGCCCGGTCATCAGCGCCGTGACGGCCGCCGCGTAGGCGCGGCCGGCGTCGCTGTCGTACGGGAGCCCGAGCGCCATGAGCATGGCGCCGAGGTTGGCGTAGCCCAGCCCCAGCTGCCGGAACCGGCGCGACGTGTCGGCGATCGCCTCGGTCGGGTAGTCGGCCCGGCCCACCAGGATCTCCTGCGCGGTGAAGATCACCTCGACCGCGTGGCGGAAGCTGTCGACGTCGAACACGTCGTTGGCGTCGAGGAACTCGAGCAGGTTGAGGCTGGCCAGATTGCAGGCAGAGTTGTCGAGGTGCATGTACTCGGAGCAGTTGCGCACCACGACGCCATTGGCCACGTACGAGTGGTTCCGCGGCTCGCTCAGGTTGTAGGTGAGCTCGATGCCCTCGTCGGTCCGCTCGACGAGACGAGCGGTGGTGTCGACGTCGTACGTCCCGCGGGAACGCCCCGTGATGATGGCGCTCAGCACGTCCTGCTTGGCCGCCAGGCCGAACCCGATCTCGGCCGCGAAGCGATCGATCGACCCCGACGTGATCCGCAGGTCGTACGAGGCCTTGCGCTCGTAGCTCGCGTCGCGGCCGTCGCGTCGGGTGTACGCGAACTGCGACGGGCCCGCCTCGTTGGCGCGGTAGATGCGGCTCGTGATGCCGAAGGTGCTCAACACCCGCTGCACGCCGCGGAGCAGCTCGGGCGAGATCGAGCTCAGCCCGACATACGAGCCCTTGTCTGGGTTGTGAACGGCGCACCCGTCCGCGTCGAACAGCCCCCGGAGGAACGCAGCGACGGCGTCGGCCGGCGCCTGCTCGATCGCCCACGGGACGACCTTGTGCTCGCCCGTCACCGACCGGACGCCGAGAGCCTCGAGGAACCGCTTGAACGGCCGGCGGGTGAGCCGAAGCTGGGCGGTGCCGTTCGGCTGCTCTGACACCTTGAGCGGGCGGTCGCCGTTGATCCACCTGAGCAGATCGGCATGCTGCGGGAGGATCTCGGAGCGGTCGTCGGCGGAGCCGTAGGTCGTCACCGTGCTCCGGCCCGAGGTCGAGCCGTCGCCGATGAGCCAGCCCACGTAGTGCGCGAAGTCGTCGCTCCACACGTCCGGCAGGCGCAACAGGTCGCCGTGGTCGCCCTTCTGGCGGTAGGTGTCGGGATCGCTGCTGACCGGCAGCACTGGATCGGCATTGATCGGCGGCGTGGGAACGTCGAGGGTGCGGACCTGGTCGTCGGTCGTGAGATCACGCGCTGCGACGTATCCGCGATTCGCCGTGAAGACCCGGTGGTCTGGCGTGCAACGCAGCTCCATCCCGTTGTCGAACCGCAACCGGACGATCGGGTTCCGGCCGGTGATCATGAAGGCGTCGGGGGTTGTCAGCACGGACTGCGCCTGCGGCGCATCCGGGTTCGTGACGTCGTGGGTGTAGACGCCGAATGGCTCGCCACGGTTCGCCCTGTCGAAGAGCTCGGCGAACCGGACGAGCCCCTTGTCGGTGTGGACGAGCGTGTCGGCCGTGAAGCAGGGGTTGCTGCCGTTGATGCGGCCGGTCTCGGCGGCGGTGTGCCAGCGGTTGATCGTGGTGTCGAACTGCATGCCCGGGTCGGCGCACTCCCAGGTCGCCTGGCACAGCTGCCGGAACAGCTCGCGGGCCCGCACGGTCCGCACGACACGGCCGGTGGTGACCTCGCGCAGCGCCCAGTCGGCGTCGTCGACGACCGCCTGCATGAACTCGTCGGTCACCCGCACCGAGTTGTTGGCGTTCTGGTACTGGATCGAGTGACCGTCGCTGCCGTCGAGATCCATGTCGAAGCCGGCCTGCTCGAGCACCCGGGCCTTGCGCTCCTCGAGCGCCTTGCACCAGATGAACTCCTCGACGTCCGGGTGGTCGATGTCGAGGATGACCATCTTCGCGGCGCGCCGGGTCTTGCCCCCCGACTTGATCGTGCCGGCCGAGGCGTCGGCCCCGCGCATGAAGCTCACCGGACCCGAGGCCGTGCCACCGCCCCGCAGCGGCTCGGCCGACGAGCGGATGCGCGACAGGTTCACGCCGGCGCCGGAGCCACCCTTGAAGATGATCCCCTCCTCCCGGTACCAGTTGAGGATCGAGTCCATCGAGTCGTCGACCGAGAGGATGAAGCACGCGCTCGCCTGCTGCGGCACGCCCGTCACCCCGATGTTGAACCACACCGGGCTGTTGAAGGCGGCCTTCTGGGTGACCAGGAGGTGCTTCAGCTCCTCGTTGAAGACCCGCGCCTCACGATCGTCGACGAAGTAGCCGCCCTCGACACCCCACCGGGTGATCGTGTCGGCGACCCGGTCGATGACGTCGCGCAGCGACGACTCGCGCCCGGGGGTGCCGAGCGTGCCGCGGAAGTACTTCTGGGCGACGATGTTCGTGGCGTTCATCGACCACGTGGTGGGGAACTCGACCCCCGTCTGCTCGAACGCGATCGACCCGTCGCGGTAGTTGCTGATGCGCGCGTCGCGACGCTCCCAGTCGACCTGGTGGTACGGGTGCACACCCTCGATGGTGAAGTGACGCCGGATGCCGATGCCGGCCTGCTCGGGAGCGAGAGCCATGAGGGGGTTCCTCCAAGGGGTCGTGCCGTGTGCGGGGAGAAGCGCCGGGGGCGGGGGGCCGGAGATCGGTGCGACCACCGAGTGGCAGCTTGCCCGGCTGGCTCGGCTCTGCCACCCCGTGGACCACAAGAGATTGTGGGAACCACCCGGCCCGATGCCCTCGGACCACAAGATGTAGCGGTAATTACACCACCGTAGTTACAGCCGTGTCAACGGCCTACCCGCTCCCGGATCGGACGAGACCCACCGCACCGGTCCGCCCCGGCGCTGCCACCGGGGGGCCGCCGGTGGCGACGCCCCAGCTCGCCGCCCTCGGCTGCGCCGCCGCGATCGAGGTCACCGCGATCGATGTCACCGTGATCGATGGCCCCCCGTCGCGTCACGCCCGAGCACGGTCGTCACCGGGAGGTCCTCTCCCGCGCCCGGGTGCCCGGCCCGGCGCGGACTCGCAGGTCGAGAGACACACCCCGCCTCCGCCAGTGGATGGCGACGAGGCTCCGGTCAGCCCCTCAGGAGTCGCTCAGCCCACCACAGATGCATGGCAGCGACAGCCACCGTTCCGCTCGTCCGCGCCGGGGCACAGTGCACGCCCGCGAAGCTACGGTCCGGGCCTTGTGGACGACTAGAGGGACATCCTGTGAATTCCGGGTGGATTACCGTCGACGCCGTCCACAGTCGGGCTCCGATACGGTCCGATCGTGCGCATGATCTGGCCGGCCGCGGTCGATGACGTCGACCCGGACGCGCTGCTCCTCGGCGACGAACGCCCGCCGCACGCCGACCGACCCTGGGTGCTGGCCAACATGATCGCGACGGTCGACGGCGCCGCCACCGACAGCGCCGGTCGCTCCGGAGGGTTGGGAGGGGCCGCCGACCGCCGGCTCTTCCGTGCCACCCGCGCCGTCGCCGACGTGATCGTCGCCGGCGCC
Source organism: Acidimicrobiia bacterium (assembly GCA_046537875.1). Classification (GTDB taxonomy): domain Bacteria; phylum Actinomycetota; class Acidimicrobiia; order Acidimicrobiales; family VFJN01; genus JBKHJZ01. The sequence continues at coordinate 7,947 of JBKHJZ010000002.1, forward strand.
GCCACCGTGCTCGTGGAGGACTACGGGCCCCCTCGCACACCCACCGCCGTCCAGCGCCGCCGCCGCGCCGACGGCCGGTCGGCGCGGCCCCGCCTGGCCGTGGTCTCCGGATCGCTCGCGCTCGACCCGGCCAGCCGGCTGTTCAGCGACCCCTCCGCACGGCCGCTCGTCCTCACGTGCCGCCACCCCGATCCGGCCCGGCGCGCTGCGCTCACGGAGGTCGCCGACATCGTGGAGGTCGACGCCGGCGTCCCCGGCGCGCTCGACTGGCGCCTGGCGCTCGCCGAGCTGCGGCGCGAGGGCCACGCCGTCGCCCTCGTCGAGGGCGGGCCGCTCTCGAACGGGCAGCTCCTCGCCGACGACCTGGTCGACGAGGTGTGCCTCACGCTCTCGCCCGTGGTCGTCGGCGGCGATGCCTCCCGGATCGCACGGGGGCCCACGCCCGGTGTCCTGCGGCCGCTGCGGCTCGACCGCGTGCTCGAGGAGGACGGCTTCCTCTTCCTCCGCTACCTGCGCGACCGCACCCGCGGCTGAGGCCCCGGCGTCAGGTCGGCTTGGGCGCCGTGCGCTTGGTGAGCAGCGTCACCTCGCGGGCGAAGTCGGACGGGTCGTCGAAGCCCTTGTAGACCGAGGCGAACCGCACCGCCGCCACCGCGTCGAGCTCGCGCAGGTGGTCGAGGACGGCGCGACCCACCCGTTCGCTCGTCACCTCGCTCCCCGGAAGGGCCCGCATCTCGTCCTCCACCGCGGCGGCCAGCGCCTCGGCTTCGCCGGCCCCCACCGGCCGGGCCGCCAGCGCGGCCCGGATGCCAGCGACGACCTTCGAGCGGTCGAACGGCTCGCGCGCTCCCGACCGCTTCACCACTGCGAGCCCGGCCACCTCTGGCCGCTCGAACGTGGTGAAGCGCTGGCCGCACGCCAGGCACTGCCGCCGCCGACGGATCGCCGTCCCGTCCTCGGACTGCCGCGAGTCGACCACCTTCGAGTCCAGCTCCCCGCAGGCCGCGCACCGCACGCCCCGCACGCTATCCGGCGCCGGCCCACCGCCCGCACGCCCGGGCCGGTGTGGCCCCACCGGGGAGCTCACCCGCTGACCAGGACGAGCTCCTCGCCCACCTCGAGCTGGGCACCGCCGTTCGCCGACCGGAGCGCGTCGACCACCGGCCGCGGGTCGCTCTCGGGAGCGATCCGGCGGGCGATGGTCCAGAGCGTGTCGCCCGGCTGCACGACATAGGTGTCGCCGGGCGCAGCGCGCAGGGGCACGGGACCGGCCTGCGGTGAGGGAGACGTGACATCGGCGGCGAACGCCGCGGCACCCGGTAGGCCGAGGGCCAGCACCGCTGCGGCGGCCAGGACCGCCAGACGGCGCCGCCGGATGCGAGCGTCGCGATCGGGCAGCGGGCGCGACCGGAGCCGGCCGTTCCCGACCGCACCCGGTGCAGCGACCGGGTGCGGGTACGGCCGCTCGGCGACCGGGGGGAGCGTCTGGATCGCAACCATGGTGGGAGTCTCCTCGCGGGGTGTGACACTCTGGGCGCTCCGGTGGGCGGTGGGCGCCGCTCGCCTCCGGGGGCTCGTAGCCCGGAGCCACGGGGGACGCCGGCGACGCCGCCGGAGCACCGAACAGTCGTTCGTCGCGAGGGAAGCACGAACTGCCGTTCGGCGTCAAGCCTCTTGCGAACGGATGTTTGCCATCCGCGCCCGCCCCTGGTATCGTCCGCACGGAACGCACGTTCGCCGGCACGTTGCCGGCCCGGATCGCCCGGTGGCCCGGGCCTGCCAACCCCACACGTCATCCGACGCGTGCGGACGACGAGGAGACTGCAATGCCCGACACCACCGTCCTGACACCCCGCCAGCGAGAGGTCCTCGAGATCATCGAGGTGCACATGCGCGAGCACGGCTACCCGCCGTCGGTGCGCGAGATCGGCCAGGCCGTCGGCCTCACCTCACCCTCCACCGTGCACGCGCACCTCGCAGCGCTCCAGCGCCGCGGCTACCTCCGTCGCGACCCCACCAAGCCCCGGGCGATCGAGGTGCGATGGGACCCGACCTCCAACGCCGTGATCGACCGGCGGCCGGTTCGCCACGTGCCCCTCGTGGGCGATGTCGCCGCCGGCACCGATGTGCTGGCGCAGGAGAACGTCGAAGAGGTGCTACCGCTCCCCGCCGACTTCACCGGCGACGGCGACCTGTTCATGCTCCGGGTGCGAGGCGATTCGATGATCGAGGCCGGCATCCTCGACGGCGACTACGTCGTGTGCCGGGCGCAGCCCACGGCGAACGAGGGCGACGTCGTCGTGGCCGGGATCCCGGGCGACGAGGCCACCGTCAAGACGTTCACCACACGCGACGACGCCATCGTGCTCGTGCCTGCCAACCAGCAGCACGAGCCGATCGTGAACGACCCCGCCGACGTGCAGATCTACGGGCGCGTGGTCACCGTCATGCGGCGCCTCTGACCAGCAGCTCTCGCAGTGCGGCGTAGACCGTCTCGAGGGTCTGCCTCTCCACCCGCTCCTGTGCGGTGTGGGCCAGCGTGGGGTCGCCCGGGCCGAGGTTGACGGCAGGAATGCCCTCGGCCGCGAACCGGGCGACGTCGGTCCATCCGAGCTTCGCTCGGACCGCGAGACCGTTCCGGTCCCGCAACGCGGCCAGGAGCGGGTGATCGAGGCCGGGGGCGGCCGCACCGGCAACGTCGACCACCTCGACCTCGTCGCGCGTGCTCACGTACGGCGACAGCACCGACTGGACGTGGGCGCGAGCCTGCTCCACCGTCCGGTCGGGCGCGAACCGATGGTTCAGCGTGACGGTGCAGCGGTCGGGCACCACGTTGCCCGCCACACCGCCCTCCACCGCCACCGCCTGCAGCGCCTCCCGATACTCGCACCCGTGGATCACCGGCCGTCGCTCACGGTAGGTGCCCACCGCGGCCAGGAGGTGGCCCGCCCGGTGGATCGCGTTCTCGCCCATCCACGGGCGGGCGGTGTGGGCCCGAGCACCGGCCAGGTGGACGCGCACCCGCATCGTGCCCTGGCAGCCCGCCTCGATCACGCCCCCGGTGGGCTCGCCCAGCACCGCTGCGTCACCGGTCACGAGCTGGCGGTGCTCGGCGAACAGGTGCGCCAGGCCGTTGTGCACGGCCGCCACCTCCTCGCCCACGTAGAACACCCATGTCACGTCGATCGCCGGCTCGGCCACCGACTCGGCGAGCGCGAGCATGACGGCGAGGCCGCCCTTCATGTCGGTCGCCCCGAGCCCCCACAGGACGTCCCCGTCCACCCGCGCCGCCGCCGTGCCGTTGGCCGGCACCGTGTCGAGATGGCCGGCAACCACCAGCCGTGCCGGCCGGCCCAGGGCCGTCCGCGCCACCACGTTCCCGCCGACCCGATGGACCTCCAGGTGGCCCAGGGCACGGAGCCGTGCTTCGACGTCATCGGCGATGGCGGCCTCCTCGAAGCTCTCCGACGGGATGTCGACGAGCTCGGCCGTCAGGGCGAGCAGATCTGGCACGGGCGGCAGACTAGAGGCGGGCCGGTCGTTCGGGCGTCGTCGCCGGGCCAGGTGCCGCCGTCAACGCCGAGCACGCGCCGCCTCGTCCCCGGCGTGGCCGGCCAGGGAACTAGCGTGCACCCCGTGACCGAGTCGACCGATCACTCCCCTGGCGCCTGGGCCGTCGGGCTGGCCACCCTCGACCCGGACGGGCAGGTGCTCGACGCATGGTACCCGTCGCCCGCACTCGCCGGACCCGACGAGCTGCAGCGCGCGGCCGACAGCACCGGTGCCCCCGCCGGCGGCGCCACCCGCCTCGACCCGTCCGCGGCCGCGTCGCTGCTGGACCTGAACGTGACCGGTGCCTGTGGACCCGACGACCGGCGGGGCGTCGATCGCGTCGCGGTCGCCACGCTCGTCGAGAGCCTCGGCGCGCCCCCCACCGACCCGTACGACGCGTACCTCCGACTCCACCTGCTCTCGCACCGGCTCATCCCACCCCACGGAGCCAACCTCCAGGGCATCTTCGGGGTCCTCACCAACGTGGTGTGGACCAGCGCCGGTCCCTGCCCGGTCGAGGGGTTCGAGCGGGTGCGGGCGGCGCTACGCGCCGCGGGCGAGTCCGTGCAGGTGCACGGCCTCGACAAGTTCCCCCGGATGACCGACTACGTCGTACCCAGCGGCGTCCGCATCGCGGACGCCGACCGCGTCCGGCTGGGTGCCCACGTCGCCAGGGGCACCACGGTGATGCACGAAGGCTTCATCAACTTCAACGCCGGAACCCTCGGCACCTCGATGGTCGAGGGTCGCATCAGCCAAGGGGTCATCGTCGACGACGGCTCCGACGTCGGCGGCGGCGCGTCCATCATGGGCACCCTCTCGGGCGGCGGCACCGAGGTGATCCGCGTCGGCCGCCGGTGCCTCATCGGGGCCAACGCCGGCATCGGGATCTCGCTCGGCGACGACTGCGTGGTGGAGGCCGGCCTCTACGTCACCGCCGGGACGCGGGTCACGCTGCCCGACGGTGCGGTGGTCAAGGCCGGCGAGCTCAGCGGCCGGAACGGGCTCCTCTACCGCCGGAACAGCGTCAGCGGCGCCGTCGAGACGCTGAACCGGGAGGGTGGCGCGGTGGCGCTGAACGAGGCTCTGCACAGCAACGACTGACCGGGCGCGTCGCGGCGTGTCACCAGGGGGACGTCGGAGCGCCCCCAGGCGGGCCGGCCCACCCCGGAGGCGACGGCGCAGCACCCGGCTGCGGGCCACCCCAACCCGGCGGCGGTCCACCCCAGCCCGCCGGCGGACCGCCCCAACCCGGCGGCGGGGCTCCGCCCGGGGGAGGCGGTCTCCACGCAGAGCGGCGGGCGCGACTGCGGCGCACACCGACGACGATCGCAGTCACCACACCGCCGACCACACCCGCCAGCCCCAGGGCACCGGCGACCGCGAACGACCGGGTGAGATCGTGACCGAAGCCGCGACCGACGGCCACCGTGATCCCCGGCTCACCGGATGCCTCCACCGTGTATGGACCCGGTCGGTCCGCGTCGAACGAGTAGAGCGCCGTACCGTCACGGTCCCCCGTCGTGTAGGTCACCGTGCCGACGTAGGGCCTCAGTCGCACCGGCTCCCCCGCCGGGTCCGTGACCTCCACGTCGGGCGCGCGCGTGCGCCCGATCGGACCGATGTCGTGCTCGACGTAGATGGTGTAGCCACCGGGCTCGTCGATCCGGACGTCGAACGTCGCCGGGACCGCCGCCCGGGCGAAGTCGTCGATCCTCTCGTACATCCGCACCACACCCATGACCGCCACCACGATCGCGGCCACGATCCCTGTCACGGCGATGCCGGCGGCCGCCAGGAACCACCAGGCGGACGGGCGCACGCGCTCGGCCGGGAGCACCGGCGGCGGTGGGACCCCAGCGGCGGGGAGGGAGGTCACCCGGCGCTTCCCCGCACCGGATGGCGCGACCGTCCGCGGGCCGTCGCGGCAGCCCCCTCCAGGCGCTCGACCACCAGATCGAGCCGCTCGTCGGGCTGCACGACCGCGATCCTCACGTGTCCGGCACCGGCCTCCCCGTAGAACTCCCCGGGCGACACCACCGTGCCCGCCTCGGCCGCGAGCCGGGACGCCAGCGCCCATGCATCGCCCCCGGGCGCCGCCACCCACAGGTAGAACGTGGCGGGCGGTCGATGGCTCGGCACGCCGGCCGCGGTGAGCGCCGCCGCCAGCCGGTCGAGCCGCCGCAGGTAGCGCTCGCGCTGGGCCTCCACGTGGGCGTCGTCCCCGAGGGCGACGGTGGCGGCCGCCTGCACGGGCCCCGGCACCATGAACCCCGCGTGCTTGCGGACCTCCGACAGGTAGCGGACCAGCTCGGGATCACCGGCGTAGAACCCGACCCGGGCACCCGCCAGGTTCGAGCGCTTCGACAGCGAGTGCAGGGCCACGACGCCGTCGACACCCTCCGACAGGATCGTCCGGCCGGGACCGTCCCAGGTGAACTCGATGTAGCACTCGTCCGACAGGACCGGCACCCCGTGACGCCGACCCCATGCCGCGGCGGCGGCCAGGTCCGTCACCTCGCCGGTGGGGTTCGCGGGCGAGTTCACCCAGAGGCACAGCGCCCGCTCGGCCTCGGCGACCGGGATCTCCTCGGGGCGGGCGTACGGAACGGCCCGGCACCCGGCGAGGATCGCCCCCATCTCGTACGTCGGGTAGCTGATCTCGGGGTAGAGCACGGTGTCGCGCGCCGGCGCCCGCAGCCGCAGCCACTGCGGGACGCCGGCCACCAGCTCCTTGGTGCCGATGCAGGCCGCCACCGCCCCGGGGTCGACGGTCACGCCGAACCGCCGGCCGAGCCACCCGGCCGCAGCCTCCCGGAACGCCGCCGTCCCGATCGAGGGCGGGTAGCCGCGCTCGGCCCCCGACCGGGCGAGGGCCTCGACCACGATGCCCGGTGGCGGGTCGCACGGGGTGCCGATCGACAGGTCGACCGCACCGCCCGGGAGCGTGCCGGCGACCGCGCGCAGCTCGTCGAGCCGGTCGTACGGATACGGGGGCGGCACGAAGCCGCGGGACTCTGACACGTCGACCCTCCCTGCCTACCGCAAAGCTACGACACGAGGTACTCGCGCAACTGGCCGACCGTCGCGTCGTCGAACCGCCCGCGGATGTGCATGCCGCCCTCCCCCGGTGCTTCCCGCAGCACCTCACCGGCCCGGTGCGCCGCCGCCAGAAGGTCCCCCCGGTCGAACGGGATCAGCAGCTCGACGACCGCGGTGAGCGAGCGGATCCGGTCGCCCAGCCGCCGGACGAGCGCGTCGACCCCGTCACCGGTGCGGGCGCTGAACGCGACACCCCCCTCCCAGGCGTCGGCGAGCCGCTCCGCCGCCACGGGTGCCCGATCCGCCTTGTTGAAGGCGAGCAGCTCGGGCACGTCGCCGGCGCCGATCTCGGTCAGCACGGCCCGCACCGCGGCGATGTTGCCCGCCGGGTCGGGTGCGCTGGCATCGACCACGTGGACGAGGAGGTCGGCGTCGACCGTGATGTCGAGCGTCGACTTGAAGGCCTCGACGAGCTGGTGGGGCAGCTTGCGGATGAACCCGACGGTGTCGGTGATCAGCACCGCCTCGCCGCCCGGCAGGTTCAGGCGACGCGTGGTGGGATCGAGGGTGGCGAACAGCCGGTCCTCGACCAGCACGCCGGCATCGGTGAGCCGGTTCAGCAGCGTCGACTTGCCGGCGTTCGTGTAGCCGACGAAAACCGCCCGCGGCAGCCGGCCGCGTCGCTGGGCCTTGCGCTGGGTGTCACGGTGGCGGGCGACGTCGCGCAGCTGGGCCTCGAGCTTGTGGATGCGTCGCTCGATGCGCCGGCGATCCACTTCGAGCTGGGTCTCACCCGGGCCCCGGGTGCCGATCCGGGCACCGCCCGCAGCCGACATCCCGCCCGCCTGCTGCGAGAGCGCGCGGCCCCGACCGCGCAGCCGGGGCAGCCGGTAGCGCAGCTGCGCGAGCTCCACCTGGGACTTGCCCTCCTGGCTGTGGGCGTTCTGGGCGAAGATGTCGAGGATCACAGCGGTCCGATCGATCGCAGTGCGGCCGAGCAGCTTCTCGAGGTTGAACTGCTGCGCCGGGGTGAGCTCGTTGTCGAACACGACCGTGTCGCAGTCGGTGGCCTCGGCCACCTCGCGCAGCTCCTCGGCCTTGCCCCGGCCGACGAAGGTGTGCGGGTCGGGTGCGTCCCGCCGCTGGAACACGCGGGCGACCTCGTCGGCGCCGGCCGTGTCGACGAGCAGCGACAGCTCGTCGACCGACACCTCGGTCTGCTCGGTGCTCTCCGGCGGCAGCGTGACCCCGACCAGCACGATCTTCTCGCGAAACGTCCGCTCGATCAGCGACACGGCGCCTCCTCGGTTCGCCCCGGCCCCCGGCCCACGGCCGCGTCGCCCGAGCCCGTGCCGGCCGGGACCCTGCCCGGCGGATCGGTGTCGATCGTGGCGACGAACGTCGCCGGGCCCCGGAGCACCGCCCCCTCACCCGGGGACGGACTGCCGGGCCCGGCGTCCGCTCCGGCCTCGGCCACCGCGCCCGCCTCTGCGCCGGCTCGGGCGGGCTCGGGCAGCGTCACCACCACGTCGCCGCCGGGCATGGCCACGCGCACGGTTCGGCCGGCCATGCCCCAGTGGTGGGCCGCGGCAGCGGCGGCGCACGCCCCGGTCCCGCACGCCGGGGTGGGGCCGACGCCGCGCTCGTAGGTCCGGATGCTCACCGCGTCGGTCCCGAGGGAACGCAGCAGGTGGACGTTCGCACCGCCGGCGATCTTCGCATTCGCCAGCTCCCCGAGCTCGACCAGGTCCGGTACGGCAGCGTCCGGGCCGACCAGCTCCAGCACGAGATGGGGGTTGCCGACGTCGACGGCGACGGCACGGGCGACACCCGGCACGGCCCACTCCGGCGCGTCGGCACCGATGAGCACGCCGCCCATGTCGACGTCGAAGGTCTGCGTGACGGCATCGACGTCGTCGCCGCGTCGGACCGTTCGCAGGCCCGCATCGGTGAGGACCGGGATGTGGTCCCCGGCAGCCCAACCGGCGTGGACCAGCGCCTGCGCCAGGCACCGGATGCCGTTGCCGCTCATCTCGGCGCGTGACCCGTCGGCGTTCAGGAGCTCCATCGTCGCCACGGCGTGGTCGCTCGTGCCCGCGACACCGATCGCCCCGCCGGGGGTCGCCCGGATGACGCCGTCGGCACCGACGCCGGTGCGCCGGTCGCAGAGCCGGCGCACCTCTGCGGGCCCGATCGGACGGTCGCCGCCGGCGTCGAGCACGACGAGGAAGTCGTTCCCGAGGCCGTGGTGCTTGGTGAGCCGCATGTCCCCCTCAGTCTGCCAGGGCGGGCGCCGCGGCAGGCTCGATATCCGATCCCCGCCCCGGCCACCATCGCCTCCGCCGGTCCGTCGACCTCAGGCGTTGTCCCGCCGCCATCCGATGGCGGACCCGACCGCGCCAACGAGCGCGCCCGGGTCGTCGGCCGGGTCGCCGCCGGGAACCCACACGATGCGCGGGTCGCGCCGGAACCAGGCTCGCTGGCGGCGGGCGAACCGGCGGGTGCGCCGGATGGCCAGCTCGAGCGCCTCGTCGAGCGTGCCCTCGCACTCGAGGTGCGCAAACAGCTCCTTGTAGCCGAGCGCCTGCCGGGCCGTGCGCGACACGCCGCGGGGGTCGGCGAGCAACCGGCGGGCCTCGTCGACGAAGCCGCCGGCCACCTGCCGGTGGTAGCGGTCGCGGATCCGCCGGGCCACCACCGGGGCGGGCAGGTCGATCCCGACGAGGCGGAACCGCGTCGGGGGGTACGTCTCGAGCCCCGGCCCGTAGGACGAGAACGGCCGCCCGCTGCCCACGGTGACCTCCAGCGCCCGGACGACCCGGCGGCGGTTCGTGGGTTCCATCCGCGCGGCGGCCGTGGGATCCAGGCGCACGAGGCGCTGGTGGAGCGCCCGGGTGTCCGGCTCCTGTTCGATCTCGGCCCGCACGTCCGGGTACCGGCCCGGCGGTCGCAGGTCGTCGACCACCGCGCGCACGTACAGGCCGGTTCCCCCGACCAGGAGTGCCCGGTGGCCACGCGACTCGATCGCCGCCAGCGCGGCGGCCGCGTGCTCCCGGTACGCGGACACGGTGAAGTCCTCCCAGGGCTCGGCGACGTCCAGCACGTGGTGGGGGACGTCGGCCCGCTCGGCGGGCGTCGGCTTGGCGGTGCCGATGTCCATCCCCCGGTAGACCTGCATCGAGTCCGCGGTCACGATCTCGATCGTGGGGTCCGCGCGGCCGAGGGCGAGCGCCACGGCGCTCTTGCCGGACGCGGTCGTGCCCACCAGCGCGGCGTGCCGGGGCGGGGGGCGGTCGTCCCGTGGGTCACGCGGCTCGGCGGCTGGTTCCGACACGGTCGGGCACGGTACCGCCGGCCGTCGCCACACCCCCCGCCCGGGCGCGCGCCCGGGTCGCCCCCGGCGGATCACCACCCCGGTCGTGCCACCAGCCGGGGTGCCACCGGCCGTCGTCGCGACACCCCTTTTCGTGGCAACTCGGCGGACATACCCTCGACCGCAGAGCGTGCAACCTCGGTCGGCACGCCGGCGAGAGGAGGTCGTCATGGAAGCGCACGTGGGCGACCGCGTGGTGGTCGACGCCCACAAGGTGGGCGAGGGCGAACGGCGCGGCGAGGTGCTGGAGGTGCTCCACGGCGCGGGCGGTGATCGCTACCGGGTCCGGTGGGACCAGGGCGGGCACGAGACGCTCCTCGCACCCGGCTCCGACGTCCGGATCGAGGGCCGGGGTGGCGACCTGGCCCGCACCTCGATGCGGATCGACGTCACGATCACCGAGGACCAGCAGCACGCGGAGGCCGTCGCCCGGCTGCGCGTGCGGGATCGCGACTTCGCCGCCTGGGGCCGGGCACGGCGCAACCCCGAGGACCCCAACGTCCCCATCATCGGTGAGGAACTGGCCGTCGCGCGGGCCCTGTCGGACCTGTCCCACCAGCTCGTCGGCGCGGCGGCCGACACCCTGGAGTCGAAGCTCGGGCACTCGGTGTCGCTGCACGTCTGACCGCCGGCCACCGGGACCGGCGGCCGTCACACGGCGGCGACCGGGATGCGGGTGCGGTGGCGGGCGGGTGCGGTGACGCGGACGAGCTCTCCGCCGAGGTGGTGGGGGGCCGCCCGGGTGATCCGCACCTCGGCGTAGGTGCCCGGGCGCAGGCGCTCGGCCGACCGGAAGTGCACGAGCTTGTTGTGCTCGGTCCGCCCGGTCGTCACCGCCGGGTCCTTCCGCGACGGCCCCTCGACCAGCACCTCCTCGACCCGGCCCACCCGGGCGCGGTGCCGGGCGAGTGCCGACCGCTCCACCACGACGCGCAGGCGCTCGAACCGCTCGGCCGCCACGTCGCCGGGCACGAACTCGTCGACGCGCTCGGCGGCCTCGGTGCCGGGCCGCGGGCTGAAGATGAAGGTGTAGGCGCTGTCGTACCCGGCCTCCGCGACCACCTCGAGCGTGCGCTCGAAGTCCTCGTCGGTCTCCCCGGGGAAGCCCACGATGATGTCGGTGCTGACCGCCAGCTCGGGCATGGCCACCCGCGCCGCGGCGAGGCGCTCGAGGTAGCGCTCGGCGGTGTACCCGCGGTGCATCGCCGCCAGCACCCGGTCGCTGCCGGACTGCAGCGGCAGGTGCAGGTGCTCGCACACCGCGGGAACGGTGGCCATCGCATCGATGGTCTCGGGGCGCAGGTCCTTCGGGTGCGGGCTGGTGTAGCGAACGCGCCGGATGCCGTCGACGGCGCCGACCGCCCGGAGCAGGTCGGCGAACAGCGGCCGCACGCGCACCCGCTCACCCGACCGGCGCCGGGCCACGGTGAGGTCGCGGCCGTAGCTGTTGACGTTCTGCCCGAGCAGGGTCACCTCGCTGACACCGTCGCGAGCGAGGGCCTCCACCTCGCCGACGATGTCGTCGAACCCGCGGCTGATCTCGCGACCCCGCACCGAGGGCACGATGCAGAAGGCGCAGGAGTTGTCGCACCCGATCTGGATCGTCACCCAGCCGGCGTAGGGCACCTCCCGGCGAACGGGCAGGGCGCTCGGGAAGGCCTCGGCGTCGGCGGCCGCGGTCTCCTCGAGGATCTCGACCAGCGACCGCCCCGCCTCCCGCTGCTCGTGCAGCAGGTCGGCGGCACGGTGCACGTTGTGGGTCCCGAACACGACATCGACGTGCGGCGCCCGCTGCACGATCAGGTCCCGGTCCTTCTGGGCCAGGCACCCCCCGACCACGATCTGGGTGTCCGGCTTGCGCTGCTTGAGGGCCTTCAGGTGGCCGAGGTTCCCGTACAGCCGGTTGTCCGCGTTCTCGCGGATGCAGCAGGTGTTGAGGACCACCACGTCGGGATCGTCGCCGGGGCTGGCCGGCCGGAGGCCGTCGGCCTCGAGCAGGCCGGCGATCCGCTCGGAGTCGTGCTCGTTCATCTGGCACCCGAAGGTGCGGACGATGTAGCTCTTCGCGCTCATCGGCAGCCGATCCCGTCGGTGGTGGCGGTCGACATGTGGACCAGCCCAGGCTAGGCGAGCGCCCGACGGATGCCGGGCGCTATCCCCCGCCGGCCGGCGACGGGTAGTCGGGTGGGACCTCGGACGGGGGTGGGTCGGTGATCACGGTCACCGAGCCCTCCTCCTCGAACACCTTCAGCTCGTCGGTGTACTCGTCGTGGTAGTAGCGCTGGCCTCCGTCGACGTAGCGGATCATGCCGGTGCCCTCCTCGCCGGTCTCGTCGGGACCCGTGGCGTCCGCATCCCACCAGAACTCGACCATGTCGTCGATGCCCTGGTACTCGGGCTCGTCCCACACCTCGTCGCCGTAGTTGACCGACGGCTGCGTCACGGCCTTCGGCGTGGGAGGGAACGCGAACAGGCCGTCGCGGAACGTCTCGACCGTCAGGTTCGGGCCTGCGTACTCGAACCCGGTGAACGTGAGCGCGACCTGGGGATAGGTGAGGAGCAGGCTCTCGTCGGCCGGCGGCGGGGTGCCGTGGTACCACTCGTAGAGCTGGTAGGCGGGGTTCAGCCTCGGCGGTGCGGCGGGCGGCAGGTAGCTCAGGCCGAAGGCCCGTTGCCACTGCTCCTGATCGAACGTGCGCCCGAACGTGGTGGTGTCGGTGAACGGGAAGCCGGCGAGGAACCATTCGGGGAACCAGCCCTGCTTGGTGGCCTCGCGGGTGAAGGCAGGCAACGTGATCGGGTCGGCCTCCACGATCACCGTGGTGACGCCGGCGTCCTTCATCTTGGCGATCTCGTTGACGGCGAGCTCCTGGGCTCGGCCCGGATCGAGCGGGAACGTCGAGACGTGCGCGACCTCGGCACCCTCCTCGGCCAGGTCGTCCCGGAGGTCGGCGGCCTGCTCCTCGTCCCCCTCGCTCTGCGCGAGCGAGAGGAGGCCGAAGACCCGCTCGCGTTCGGCCAGGTCACCACCGGCGAAGTCGGCCGGCTTTCCCGCCAGCTTGGCCGACACGTACGACACGACGTGCCGGCGGGTCTGCGACTCGGAGGGCACGATGCCGAACGCCGTCGGCTCGGTGCCGGAGGCGCCCGGGCAGGCGACGCAGATGATGTCGCGGGCGTGCAGCTCCTCGGTCCAGGTGCCCGACAGCAACGGGCCGCCGAGCACCAGGAACGGCTCGTGGCTGGCCGCCTCGACGGCGTCGGCCCGCGCCGTCACCGGGTCGAGCATGGCCCCCGAGGCCTCGACGAACTCGAGCTCCACCGTGCGACCGTAGGTCTCGTAGTAGGTCTGGAAGATCTCGACGAGCCCCTCGTAGGTCTCCTTGACCTCCTCGACCGTGTCGTCGATGCCGAGGCCCTGCCGGACGATCGCCCACACCGGGTCGTTCTCGCTGGGCAGCCATGCGACCACCGTGATCGTGTCGCCGGTGACGCCCTGGGCCCCGGTGGCGCCGCCGTTGTCGTCGACCGGTGCGAAGCACTCGGTGCGGAAGAAGAACGGGATCGCGATCCTGCCGGTCGACGTGTCGCAGGTGTCGGGCCAGTCGACGTCCAGGCCCTCCTCCTGCGCCACGGTCCAGGTGATCACGCCCTCGGGCAGCTCGCCCGGGTCGGCCGCGGTCTCGGCCGCCGGGGCGTCGGGCTCGTCGTCGTCGCCCAGCACCGACACCGCGACCACCGCGGCGATGACGAGCACCACGACCGCGATAGGGCCGTAGCGCCAGAGGGCACGGCGACGGGGACGGTCGGCGGGGTCCTGAGCCGGTTGCATGTCTGATCCTTCGGTGATGGCGGATGGGGACGGGACGGGGACGGCCTCACGGCACCTTCGCGCCCGATCGTCGCACCGTGGCGTCGCGGGGTCCCAGGTAGGCGGTCACGACCGCGGGTTCGGTCAGCACGTCCCCCGGTGGACCGACGGCGATCACCCGCCCCCGGTCCATCGCGACGAGACGGTCGGACACTGCGGCCACGAGCGGGATGTCGTGCTCGACGACGACCAGGCTCGCTCCGGTCTCGTCGCGGATGCGGCGGATCAGCGGCCCGAGCTGCTCCACCTCGCGCTGCGCCAGGCCGGACGCCGGCTCGTCGAGGAGCACGACGCTCGGTCGGTGCGCCAGCAGGCACGCGAGGTCGAGAACCCGCCGGGTGCCGGTGGAGAGCTCGCGGACGAAGAGCGAGCGGTAGTCACCCAGGTTCAGGAGCTCCACCAGCTCGTCGACCCGGCGCGCGATCGCCCATTCGCTGTCGATGGCGTTGGGCAGGCGGAACGCCGCCGAGAGGGGATCGCCCACCTCCACCCACCGCTCGCAGGCGACGGCGATCGCCTCCTCGACGGTCAACGAGGGGAACAGACGGGCGTCCTGGAACGAACGCCCCAGGCCCCGGCGGGCCCGCTGCGGCGGCCGGAGGCCGGTGATGTCGTGGCCCCCGAGCACCACCCGGCCCGCGGTGGGCGTCACCACCCCGCTGAGGGCATCGAACAGGGTGGTCTTCCCGGCGCCGTTCGGCCCGATCACGCCGAGGATCTCGTGCGGCTCCAACGCCAGCGAGACGTCCCGCACGGCGTGCACGCCGCCGAACCGCACGCTGAGGCCGATCGACTCGAGGACCGGGGTGGGTGGGGACGCAGGGCTCTCGGACGGCGCCGCCGGGCCACCGGCCGGCTCGGGCCCACCGAGCGCCTCGGGCCGTGGGAGCTGCCGGTCGCCACCGGCGGTGCCCAGGAAGACCGACCGCAGGAGATCGGGCCGGTCCAGCAGCTCCCTGGCGGGCCCGGAGAAGCGGACCCGTCCGCGCTCGAGGAACACGGCGCGGTCGGCGACCTCGAGCGCGAGGTTCACCGACTGCTCGACGACGACCAGCGTGGTGCCCTCGGCCCGGAGGCGGTCGACCATGGCCAGCAGCTCGGCCACCACGCCGGGGGCGAGCCCGAGCGAGAGCTCGTCGATCATCAGGACCTTCGGCCGGGGGAGGACGGCCATGGCCAGTGCGAGCATCTGCTGCTGCCCACCGGAGAGATCACCGGCCGGCGACGACGCCCGCTCGGCGAGCACGGGGAACATCGCCCGCATCTCTGCGATGGCGGCCTCCTGCCCCTCTCGGTCGTGACGCCGGATCCAGCTCGCGACCCGGAGGTTCTCGTCGACGGTGAGCGACGGGAACACGCCGGCACCGCCGGGCATGAGCGCCAGACCCATGGCCGCCATGCGGTGGGCGGGCACGCCGGTGACCGACCGCCCCCCGAGGCGCACCGTGCCCGCCTCCGGGGGCACGATCCCCGAGATCGCCCGCAGCACGGTGGACTTGCCGGCACCGTTGGTGCCGAGCAGCGCCACCGCGTCGCCCGGGCCGACAACGAGGTCGACCCCCGCCACCACGGGGGCTCCCCCGTAGCCGGCGCAGAGGTCGCGCACCTCGAGTGCCGTCGGCGGCGCCGCGCTGCGCCCGTCCTCCCCACGCGCTGCGGGCGCGTCGGCCCCCGCCGGCCGGTGGCCGACCGGTCCGGCCACGGGGCGCTCGGAGACGCCCTGCTCGGTGACCTCCCCCTCGGCGACCTCGCGCTGCCCGGCTGCCGTCTCGGTCGTCGCCCGCTCGGCGGCCGGCTGCTCGACAGCCTCGTCCCCTGCCGCCGGTGTCACCTCGACACCCCGGCGGCGGGCGAGCACGAGCAGCGCCCGGTCGCGAAGTCCGTACGCGAGGCCCGCGATCCCGTTGGGCGCGACGAGCAGGATGACGAGCACGGCGCCACCGACGCTGATGTACTGCCACTCGGTGGCGAGGAACCAGCGCGTGCCGAGCAGGAACAGCGCACCCAGCACCGCACCGGCCAGCGAGGTCAGCCCCCCGATGACCACCATCGTCAGCACCACGAGGTTCTCGAGGGGCCCGTACGAGCTGGAGTCGAGCACCTGCTGGTGGTGCATGAACAGGGCACCCGCCAGCCCCGCGACCGCACCGGAGAGGGCGAACGCTGCCAGCCGCACCCGCCGGCCGTCGACGCCATAGGCCTCGGCCGACTGCGGGTTGTCCCGCAGCGCCACGAGCACACGGCCGAAGCGGCTGCGCCGCACGCTGCGCAGGCCGACGAGCACCATGGCGAGCACGGCCAGGGCGACGTAGTAGACGGCCTGCTCCGACTCCACCCGGAAGCCGCCGAGGAGCGGCACCCGTTCGATGCGCTCGGTCGGCACCCAGCCGAAGCGGCGGGCGTCCAGCAGGTACGACGTGGTGGCCAGGGCGAAGGCGAACGTGGTGATGGCCAGGTAGAGGCCGCGAAGGCGCAGCGTCGGCACGGCCACCACCAGCCCGGCCGCGGCTCCCACCACGGCCGCCAGCGCCATCGCCGGGACCAGGTCGAAGCCGCGCTCGCCGATCGACCAGCCGGCCACCGCGGCCCCCAGCGCGAAGAACGCGATCTGTCCCAGCGAGATCGTGCCGAGCCAGCCCGACAGCAGCACCAGCGACAGGCCGAGGATCGCGTAGATGACGAGGGCGGCGGCCTTGAACTGTTGGTCGATGTCGAGCAGCACGGGCAGCGCGAGCGCACCGGCAGCGAGGAGCCCGAGCCAGGCCCACCGGGCCGCGCGCACGGCGGTGAGGCCGGCGAGCCGGCCCGGGACCGGTCGGACCTCGTCGGTGGCCTTCCACTCGGTGTCGGCGTCGGTGCCCCGCAGGTCGGGACGGCGCCGCAGCACCAGGGTGAGCGCCACGATCGCGGCGAGCACCGGGTCGATCAGCCGGTCGCCGTGGCTCCAGTCGATGCCGAGCTCGAGGGCACCGAGCGCCACCGCGGCGCTCACGATCGTGACGAGGTTCGTCATCCGCCCGAGCAGGAGGGCCACCAGCGCCCGCAGGAGCACCCCGAACCCGAGCGCCGAGCCCGTCGGCACGTCGAGGATTCCGCTGCGGGCGAAGACCGCCAGGAACGCCAGCCCCCCGGCCACCGCCCAGACCAGCGTCTGCAGGCGGCGCACGGGGACGCCTGCGAGGGCGGCCCGGTCGGGCCGGTCGGCGCTCGCCCTGATCGCGACGCCGGCGTCGCTGCGCTGGAGGAACGCGGCCACGGCGAGCAGCACGACCGGGACCATCAGGAGCGCGATCAGGTCGTTGGCCCCGAAGGTGACCCCGCCGATCTGGCGCGTGACGTCGAACGGCGGTGCCAGGCGGCCGGACACGAACGTGATGTCCCAGGCGCGGGGGATGAGCATCCCCGCCGCCACCAGCAGCTGGCTGAGGCCGATGGTCGCGATCGTGACCAGCAGCCGGGGCGACCGGGCCAGGCGCCCGATGAGCAGCCGGTCGGTCAGCGCACCGAGCGCGACCGCGGCCACCAGGCCGATCGCCAGCCCGGCCGCCCAGGGCAGTCCCGAGCGCTCGATGAGGAGGAACGCGAGGACGGTGGGTGCCAGCCCGAGGTCGGCCTGTGCGAAGTTGATGATGCGGTTGGCCCGGAAGACCAGCGCCATCCCGAGTGCCACCAGGGCGGTGAGGCCCCCGACGACGAGACCCCGCACGACGATGCCGCTCGGGGCCGGGAAGATCACCTGTTGGGCGACGATGATGGCGCCGGCCGGGGCCAGCGAGCGCACCACCGACACGACGGGCGAGCGCTCCCGGGACGCGAGCGCCTCCCCCGCCTCGTCGACCTCGTGGTCACCGAGACGACGGCGGACCACGCTCATGATCGGCTCCCCCTACATCGATCGTGTGCCCGGGGGACGATAGCCGTCGGCTGGACGGCCCCGGCTCATTCCTCGAGGGTGATCGGCTCGCCGTCGGCCACCGACATGGTGTCTCCGGCGTCGGGCTGACCACCGATGCCGAGCTGTGAGCGGATCCGCTCGGAGATCTCGACCATCAGCTCGGGATGCTCGCCCAGGAACTGCTTCGCGTTCTCGCGGCCCTGCCCGAGCTGCTCGCCGTCGTACGTGTACCAGGCGCCCGACTTCTTCACCAGGCCCAGGTCGACGCCGACGTCGAGCAGCGAGCCCTCACGGCTGATGCCCCTGCCGTACATGATGTCGAACTCGCTCTGCTTGAACGGCGGCGCCACCTTGTTCTTCACGACCTTCACCCGGGTGCGGTTGCCGATGACCTCGACACCGTCCTTGATGGACTCGATGCGCCGGATGTCGAGGCGCACCGACGAGTAGAACTTGAGCGCCCGGCCGCCGGGTGTGGTCTCGGGGGAGCCGAACATCACGCCGATCTTCTCGCGGAGCTGGTTGATGAAGACGGCGATGGTGTGCGACCTGTTGAGGTTGGCGGTGAGCTTGCGCAGTGCCTGCGACATGAGCCGCGCCTGCAGGCCGACGTGGCTGTCGCCCATCTCGCCCTCGATCTCGGCCCGGGGGGTGAGCGCCGCCACCGAGTCGATCACGACCACGTCGAGCGCACCGGACCTGATGAGCATGTCGGCGATCTCGAGCGCCTGCTCGCCAGTGTCGGGCTGTGAGATGAGCAGCTCGTCGACGTCGAGCCCGATGGCCCGGGCGTAGACGGGGTCCATCGCGTGCTCGGCGTCGATGTAGGCGCAGATGCCCCCGTTGCGCTGTGCCTCGGCCACCACGTGCATGGCCAGCGTGGACTTGCCCGACGCCTCGGGGCCGTAGATCTCGGTGATCCGGCCCCGCGGCAGGCCGCCGATGCCGAGGGCCAGGTCGAGCGCCAGGGCACCGGTGGACACGGCCTCGACGGCCATCGTGCCCTTCTCGCCCATGCGCATGACCGAGCCCTTGCCGAACTGCTTCTCGATCTGACCGAGCGCCACGTCGAGGTTCTTCTGTCGGTCCACCGATGTGGTCCTTTCCTGGGATGCGGGTGCAGGGTTGGCGGCGGGCGCTCCGAAGCCCGGGAGCGCATCGCGATCCGATGGAGCCGTTCGGCCGGGCCGTGGCCCGCCCTCCCGTGACCCGTTGGCCTGTTGGTGGTCGAGCTGTGGTCTGTCGGGCACTGCGGCTCCTCCACGTAGGAAGCACACTAGGAAGCCGGTGTGACAGTCTGGGGGACCCGGACGACACGACTGTAGTTTCGAACCTGTGTTCGTTCAAGCAGCCGTGTCGTCCTCACCACGGCCGCTGCGGGCCGTCAGCGGAGGCGCCGGACGTGCAGGTCCTCGTAGCGGGGCGGCCCACCACCCAGGTGGCTCCGCACCAGCCGCACCTCGTCGACGTCGAAGCTGGCGCCCACCGGCCGGTCGGCGAGCTCGCGCACGACGGCCCGGGCCGCGCCCCGTGCCCCACCCCGTGCCATCCGGGCGAGGGTCACGTGCCCCCGGAACCCCCGGTCGTCGTTCGCCGTGCCCATCCCCCCGAGGACGGCGGCCACACCCGTGGCGAGGTCGTCGAGCCCGGCCACCGGAACCGACACCACGCTCCTGCCCAGCACCTCGGCCCCCGGTCCGAGCCGGGCGACGCACCGGTGCAGCGGCGCACCCTCCAGCGCCTCCACCACGGGCGCCGGGTCGGCGACCTCGCCGAGGAACCGCAGCGTGACGTGCCAGTGCGCCCGCTTCGTCCAGCGGATGCCCGGGCGCTCGGGCCGGGGAAGCGCCTCGAGCAGGTCGAGCACGGCCGAGGGCGGCTGGACCGCCACGAAGAGCCGCACCGGCTCACCGCACCTCGAGCGACCGGTCGTCGATCAGCCGGCGCCGCAGGAGGTCGAGCAGCGAGATGCACGCGAACTGGCGGACCCGATCACGGTCGCCCGGCAGCATGGCCTGGACGGCGACCGGCTCGCCCTCCCCCGTGTCGACCGCGAGGAAGACGGTCCCCGGTCGCCGGCCCTCCTGCTCGTCCGGCCCGGCCACCCCGGTGACGCCGAGGCCGATGTCGGCGCCCAGGCGTTGACGCACCCCTTCCGCCATGGCGGCCGCCGCGTCGCGGGTGACCACCGGGCCGGGTGGCACGCCGAGCAGCGAGTGCTTCACCTCCCGGTCGTAGGCGACGATCCCCCCACGGAACCACGCGCTCGCGCCGGGAACGGCCACCAACCGCGATGCCACCAGCCCGCCGGTGAGCGACTCGGCCACGGCCAGGCTGAGGCCGCGCTCAGCCAGCAGCGCGGCCACTGCGTGCTCCATGTTCTGGCCGTCCACGCCGAACACGAGGTCGCCGAGGACGCCGCGCAGCGTCGCCTCCTCGGCGTCGAGCCGGGCGGCCGCGGTCTCCTCGTCCGGGGCCTTCACGGTGATCCGCACCTTGATGCCCTCGATGCCGCTGGCGAGGAACGCCAGGGTCGGTGCCTCCGGACCCTCGGCGTCGAGCGACGCCATGTGCTCGCCCAGGCGCTCGGCCAGACCCGACTCGCTCTCGCCCCACGTCCGCAGCACCCGGGACAGGATCACGGCCAGCTTGCCGGCCCGGCGCCGGAGGTCCGGGAGCACGGCGTGGGTCACGATCTCCCGCATCTCGTAGGGCACCCCGGGGACCGCGTAGATGACCTTGCCGTCCACCGGGCAGATCAGGCCCGGCGCCGTGCCCGGCTGGGGATCGGCGATCGCGGCCGCCCCCTCGGGCACCTGCGCCTGGCGCATGTTGCTGGCCGGCATGCGCCGGCCCCGCGACGCGAAGCGCTCGATGATGCGGTCGGCGACCTCGTCGTCGTGCACCAGGGGCACGCCCATGACCAGTGCGATCGCGTCGCGGGTGATGTCGTCCTGCGTCGGACCCAGCCCACCGCACACGATCACCGCATCGGCGCGGGACAGCGCGAGCTCGAGGGCGCCCGCGATGCGCTCGAGGTTGTCGCCCACCCGCTGCCCGTGCGTGCAGTCGATGCCGGCCAGGGCAAGCCGCTCACCCAACCACGACGAGTTCGTGTCGACCACCTGGCCGAGCAGGAGCTCGGTCCCCACCGCCACGATCTCACAGCGCATCGCCCACCCCCCGTCGACCCGTGGCCGGGGGGCTCACGCCCGCACGCCGCCGGGTGCGGTGGCCCGGCTGCCCTCGACCAGGTACTGGACACCGGTCACCAGCGTCAGGGCGGTGGCGACCCACAGCGCACCGGCGACCAGCCACTCCTGCTGCTCGGCCACCGGGGGCAGCAGGGCGAAGCCGACCGCGACCGACTGCACCACGGTCTTGAGCTTGGCCCAGCCGGTGGCGGGCACGGCCAGGCCGCGATGCCCCCAGTACGTCCGGAAGACCGAGATCGCCGCCTCCCGCACGCTGATCAGCGCGACCGGCAGCCACCAGAAGCCACCGGCCACGACCACCGCCCACATCGCGCCGATCACCAGCGCCTTGTCGGCCAGCGGGTCGAGGAACGCCCCCGACCGCGTGGTCCCCATCCGGCGGGCGATCCACCCGTCGAGCCCGTCGGTCACCGCCAGCGCGACCCAGAGACCGAGGGCCACGTACGACGGTCCGGAGATCGCGACGAGGATCCAGAGCGGCGGGGCACCCACCAGGCGGCCGATCGTCACCGCGTTGGCCGGCGTTGCCAGGGCCGACGGCCCGAACGACGCCTCCATCACGCCGGCACGGCGTCGACATCGGGCCCCACGGCACCGACCACGTGCACCTTCACCAGCTCCCCGACCGGAAGGTCGTCCGGCACCACCACGATGCCATCGATCTCGGGCGCCTCCCGGTGGCCACGGCCGCGCCCGGGGGCATCGACCAGCACCTCGACGCCCTCGCCGATCAGGGCGGCGCGGCGGCGCGCGGTGATGCCGTCCTGCAGCTCCCCCAGCTCGGCGAGGCGCTCGGCCACGAGCGACGGGTCGACCGCGTCCCCGAGTCCGGCCGCGTACGTGCCCTCCTCGGCGCTGTAGGCGAAGAACCCGGCCCAGTCGAGCTGCGCCAGCTCCAGGAAGCGCAGCAGCTCGTCGTGGTCGTCCTCGGTCTCGCCCGGGTACCCGACGATGAAGCTCGACCGGAACGCCGCCGCCGGCGAAAGGCCGCGGATGCGCTCGATGCGGTCGAGGAAGCGCCCGCCGTCACCCCAGCGGCGCATCCGGCGCAGCAGCCGCCGCGACACGTGCTGCAGCGAGAGGTCGAAGTAGGGGATGCCCGTGGCGCAGATCGCGTCGACCAGCTCGTCGGTGAGATCGGACGGGTACAGGTAGAGCAGCCGCACACGCTCGACCCGCTCGGCCACCGCCTTCACCAGATCCACGATCCGCCGCTCGCCGCGTCCCTGGTCGCGACCGTACGCCGCGAGGTCCTGGGCCACGAGCACCACCTCGCGAACGCCGCCGGTCGCGAGGGCGTCCACCTCGCCGAGCACTGCGGGGAGCGGGCGGCTGCGCTGCGGCCCCCGGAAGCTGGGGATCGCGCAGAACCCGCAGGCCCGGTCGCAGCCCTCCGCCACCTTCACGTACGCCCACGGCGCATCGACCGGCGGGCGCGGCAGCTCGAGCAGGTCGAGCGCAGGCACCGGCGGTCCCGCCTCGTCGCGCGCCCGGCCAAGGGTCACCGGCACGCCGAAGCCGGCGACCGCATCGGCCTCGGGCAGGGCGCCCGCCAGCTCGTCGCCATAGCGCTCCGCCAGGCAGCCCGTGACGACCAGCTCGGCCGCAGTCCGCTTCCGGTCGGCCAGATCGAGGATCACCTCGACCGACTCCTGCCGGGCCTGCTCGATGAAGGCGCAGGTGTTGACCACCACCAGGTCGGCCGCATCGGGCGCGTCCGCCGGCACGAGCCCGTCCGCGAGCATCGTTCCGGCCAGCTTGTCCGAGTCGACCCGGTTCTTCGGACAGCCCAACGTCTCGACCCAGAAGGTGCGGGACATGACCCGGCCAGGGTACTTGCCCCCGCCCGGCACCCTCCCATCCACCACGAGCGGGAAACACCCTCCCGGGCGAACCGCGCTCCCTACCCCGGCCGCGCATCCCGCTACGCCACGATCCAGGAGGTCTTGAACCCTGGGTCGCCCGCCACGTGGAAGCTGATCGGAACACGGGGGAGGTCGGCGAACCGGAAGACCCCGGTGTCGTCCGCCTGCGTCTCCTGCGAGCCGCCCGGCCACAGCGCGTGAACGCCCACCGGTCGCACCGGGTCGACCTGGCCCAGCACCCGGACCTGGTCGCCGGTCACCGCCATCTCGATGTCGAGCGACTCGCCCCCGGCGTCGAATCTCACCTGGCGGAGGACGGTGCCGGCGCTCCGCAGGCCCGAGAAGCCCCGGTCTTCGTCGCCGGTCGCGTCGTACGCCGCCGTCGCCAGGTCGGCCTCGATGGCGAGCCACGCTCCGGCGGCGGCCGCGGCCGCCCGCGCCGCGGGCGGTGGCGCCATGTCGAGGGCCAGCGCCTGCCGCACGTGCGTGAGCATCCTCTCGATCGTGCCGTCGCGCCCCGCGGCGAGCGCAGCCGCCGCCGCCCGCGGATCGGCACCGAGCGACGACCACGCGTCGTGTCCCCCGGCGGGGCCGGCGTCGCCGTCGAGCCGGTCCCGGGACCGCCCCGGCCGGTCGTCAGCGGCCATGGCCGCCGAGGGTCGCCCCGATCCCGCCGTGCGCGACCCCGTTGCGCCCGGCCCCGTCGCCGGCGGCGCTCCCGGGCGCCCGGACCTCGACGTGCCACACGGTTCCCGGTGTCGTCCGCGCCCGGAGCCGCGCCGCGCCCCGTTGCTCGGCGGCGAGAACCTCGGCGGGCGACAGCGCCAGCGCGGCACCGACCTCCACCTCGGTCGGTCGGGGCACGATGGCTCGCAGGCGCAGGACGTCGCGCTCGACCGGGTCGAGGCCGTCGAGTGCGACCTCCAGCCCAGGCTGGCGGTCGCCGGTGTCCGGTTCCTCCACCGGCTCCCGCCCGTGGCCGTCCTCTCGGCGAGCCAGCGCGTGCAGGCACTGCAGGCGGGTGGTGGCCGCCAGCCACGCCCCGACCGCCTCGGGGTGGTGGAGGCGCGGCAGCCGCTCGGCCAGCCGCAGCCACACCATCGTGTGGACCGCCTCCGCCTCGCCGGGAGTCAGCCCGTGGACCTGGCAGATCCCCTCCACGAGGACCGCATGGCGCTCGACCAACGCATGCCACGCGTCGCCACCCTCGATGGCCGCGCTCGCATCGGCTCCTCCCCCGGTGATGCCCCGAACGGCCACGCCGATGATCCTACGCTGAGCGGCCACGCCCGTACCCAACGTTGGCGGGTCGGCGGAGACACCAGCTGGACTCCCCGAGCAGCGCCGCCCGTCAGCGGCGCTGCTCGGAGATCTCGTC
Organism: Acidimicrobiia bacterium; assembly: GCA_046537875.1. Lineage (GTDB taxonomy): Bacteria > Actinomycetota > Acidimicrobiia > Acidimicrobiales > VFJN01 > JBKHJZ01. Next base: position 32,138 of record JBKHJZ010000002.1, read on the forward strand.
GAGCTCCTCGACCGACATGAGCACGGCGCGTGCCTTCGATCCCTCGGACGGCCCCACGACACCGCGCTGCTCCAGCAGGTCCATCAGCCTGCCCGCCCGGGCGAAGCCCACCCGCAGCTTGCGTTGCAGCATCGAGGTCGACCCGAGCTGGCTGCGCACGACCAGCTCCATCGCCTGCCAGAGCAGGTCGTCGTCCTCGTCACCCGCTCCCCCGGAGGAGCCGGCGGCCTCGTCGTCGCTGCCGAGCACCGACTCGTCGAACACCACGTCCGGCGCCTGACGCTTCCAGACCGAGGTCACCTTCCGGACCTCGTCCTCGGTGACCCACGCCCCCTGGATGCGGCGGGGCACCGACGACCCTCCCTCGAGCAGCAGCATGTCCCCCTTGCCGATGAGGCGCTCGGCCCCGGCCTGGTCGAGGATCACCCGGCTGTCGGTGACCGACGAGACCGCGAAGGCGATGCGCGCCGGCACGTTGGCCTTGATGAGCCCCGTGATCACGTTGACCGACGGGCGCTGCGTGGCGATCACCAGGTGGATGCCCACCGCCCGGGCCATCTGCGCGAGCCGCGCGATGGACTCCTCGACGTCGCGGGCCGCCACCATCATCAGGTCGGACAGCTCGTCGATCACCACCAGGACGAACGGCAGGCGGGGGAACTCGCGCACGACGTCGCCGGCGGCATCGGTGTCGGCGGCGAGGTCGCCCCGGTCGACCGCGGCGTTGTAGCCGGTGATGTCGCGGAACCCCACCTCGGCGAGCAGGTCGTAGCGCCGCTCCATCTCCTTGACCGCCCAGGCCAGCGCGTTGGCCGCCTTCCTGGGGTTGGTCACCACCTGGGTGAGCAGGTGCGGGAGCCGGTCGTACTGGCCCATCTCGACCCGCTTCGGGTCGATGAGGATCATCCGCACCTGGTCGGGAGTCGACCGCATGAGGATCGAGGTGAGCAGCGTGTGCAGCGAGCTGGACTTGCCCGCCCCGGTCGCACCGGCGATCAGCACGTGCGGCATCGCCGCCAGGTGCATCATCACCGTCCGCCCGTTGATGTCGCGACCGATCGCCACCTCGAGGGGGTGGGTCGCCTTGCGGGCCTCCTCGGTGACCAGCAGGTCGCCCAGGGCCACGATCTGCCGGCGGACGTTGGGCACCTCGACGCCGAGCGCCTGCTTGCCGGGGATCGGCGCCAGGATGCGCACGTCGGGCGTGGCCATCGCGTAGGCGATGTCCTTGTGCAGGCTCGTGACCCGGTTGACCTTCACCCCCGGGCCGAGCTCGAGCTCGAAGCGGCTGACCGTGGGCCCGACCACCATGCCGACGAGGCGCGTCTCCACCCCGTGATCGGCCAGCGCCTTCTCGAGCGTGCGCCCGGTCTCCTCCACCGCGGCGCGATCGAGCTGCTGGGCGCCGGCCCGGTCGAGGAGCGTGACCGGCGGCAGCTTCCACGAGGAGCCCTTCGCCGTCGGGCCGAGCTCGATCGCGAGCTGCTCGGGCGGCTCCGCATCGGGCTCCGCACCGGCCCCCGGGACGACGATCTCGGGCGCCGGGCGTCGCTCCCGGAGCGTCCGATCGTCCTCGACCAGCGTGTCGTCGGTGTCGCTCACGGTCGCCGGCGCCGCCACCGTGGCGGGAACCGGCTCATCGTCGTCGTACGGCAGCCGGAACAGGGCCGAGAGGCGTTGGTTGACCACCTCGGCCAGCGGCCGCACCCCGGCGACCGTGGACTCCGTGGCGACGCGGATGGGGGTGCGGGTCAGCACGACCAGCCCGGCCACCGCGATCAGGCCCAGCACCGCAACCGCCCCCCAGGTGCCCAGGAAGTCGATCATCGGACGCCCGACCACCGCACCGAGGTAGCCCCCGCCCTCGCGCAGCTCGCCCTCGGCGCCCGAGAGCGGCGGGTTGTCGGCCCCGACGTGCAGCAGGCCCGCCGCGGCCGCGACCGCGAGCGTGGTCCCCACCGCGATGTGCGCCCCGGTGGCAGTGCCGTCGCGCGCGCCGGCGGCCTGCCGTGGCTCGCGCCGCCAGATCAACGTGCCACCGAACACGAGGAGCCCGACGGGCAGCGCCAGCCGGAGCCAGCCGAGCCCCAGCTCGCTCACGTCGGCGAGCCGCCGCCCCGCGGGACCGCCGGCCCCGCCGTAGATCCCGAGGCCGACGATCACGCCGACGGCCACGAGCAGCAGGCCGGCGACGTCGCCCGCGTTGTCGGCCAGGACGCGGCCGACGCCCCGGACCGCACGTGACGCCAGCGACGGCCGATTCGCGCGCCGCCGACCCGCGGACCGCCGGGACCGGGACGATCGCGACGTGGACGATCGCCTGGTCGCGGACCGGCCCGCGCCTGCTCGGGAGGGGGAGACTGAACGTTGGCGAGCCGTCACAGTGATGCGACGGTACCAGCAGCCGGGTCGGCCCTCGGGTACACCGGCGCCCGTCGTCTCAGCGCGCCTGGCAGCGGGCGCACCACGTGGTCGTGCGCCCGTCGAGCACGGTCGACCGCAGCGGCGTGCCGCACCGCCGGCAGGGCAGCCCGGCGCGCCCGTAGGCGTCGAGGCGGGACTGGTTGCGGCCCGGACGGCCGTCCACCGCCCGGTAGTCGCGCACCGTCGTCCCCCCGTTGCGGATCCCCTCGTCGAGCACCCCCCGCACGGCCGCGAGCAGGTCGGCCGCCTGCCGCCGGGTCACGGTCCGGTGCGCAGGGTGCACCCCGGCACGCCAGAGCGCCTCGTCGGCGTAGATGTTCCCCACGCCCGCAACCGGCCGCTGGGACAGGAGCTGGGTCTTCACGGCCCGGCGGCTGCGGCGCAGGGCACGCCACAGGTCGTCGGCGGTCAGCGCGGGGTCGAGGGCGTCGGGGCCCTGCGCGGCCAGCGTGCCCCGGTAGCGGCCCCGCTCGGTGACCGCCAGCCGGCCGAACCGACGGATGTCGCGGTACTCGAGCGCATCGCCGTCCACCTGGTCGAGCGCCCACCAGGCCCGGACGTGGCCGTCCCCCTCGTCGCCCGGCGGGCGCACCCGGAGCGACCCGGTCATGCCCAGGTGGATCACCAGGTCCCGCCCGTCGTCGAGCGAGAGGATCAGGTACTTGCCGCGGCGGCCGAGCCCCTCGACGGCCGCGCCGGCGGCGTCGAGCGCCGGGAGGAACTTCGCGTGGGGGAAGGCCCAGGCGCCGTGCAGCGACCGCCCGACGACCAGCGGCTCGAGCTGCCGCCGGATGGTCTCGACCTCGGGGAGCTCCGGCACGGCGGCCTCACTCCCCGCCCGGGGGCACGGTCAGGCCTCCATCACGACCGGCACGATCATCGGCCGCCGGCGGGTCGCCTGCGACACGTAGCGGCCGGCCGCACGGCGGACGGTCCGCTGCAGCGACTCGATGTCGACGTTCCCCTCCGCTGCGGCCTCCTTGACCGCTTGGCGGACCACGTCCGCGCACTCGGTCAGCAGCGGCTCGGCCTCGGGCGCGTACACCCACCCCCTGGTGATCACCTCCGGCCCGGTGAGGATCGCGCCCGACTCGACGTCGACGGCCACCACGACCACGACCACGCCCTCCTCGGCGAGGACCCGCCGATCCCGCAGCACGCCGTGGCCCACGTCGCCGATGATGCCGTCGACGTAGAGGTAGCCCGCGGGGACGGTGGCGTCGCGACGCAGGCCGGTCTCGTCGAGCACGATCTGGTCGCCGTCGCCGCACACGAGGACGTGGCCGTCGTCGACGACGCCCATGCTCCGGGCCAGCTTGGCGTGGGCGACGAGGTGGCGGTGCTCGCCGTGCACCGGCACGAACCACTCGGGCCTCACGATCGACAGCAGGGTCTTGAGCTCCTCCTGCTTGCCGTGGCCCGAGGCGTGCACGTCCTCGATGCCCGAGTGGACGACCTCGGCGCCCAACCGCACGAGGCCGTCGATCACCTTCGACACGTTCATCTCGTTGCCGGGGATCGGGTGCGAGGAGAGGATCACCGTGTCGTCGCTGTCGAGCTCGAGCCACCGGTTGTCGCGCGTCGACAGGAGGGTGAGTGCCGACATCGGCTCGCCCTGGCTGCCCGTCGAGATGATGCACACCTGCCCGGGAGGCAGGCCGCCGATGTCGTCGATGTCGACGAGCGCGTGGTCGGGGATCCGCAGAAGGCCCATCTCCCGCGCCAGGCGGACGTTCTTCTTCATCGACATGCCGAGCGTGGCCACCGTGCGCCCGAACGCCACCGCGGCGTCGGCGATCTGCTGCACCCGGTGGATGTGGCTGGCGAAGCACGCGATGACGATCCGCCGCCCCTCGTGCTGGTGGAACAGGTTGTAGAGGACCCGACCCACCGAGGCCTCGCTGCGCGAGTGGCCGGGCTCGTCGGCGTTGGTGGAGTCGGACAGCAGCAGGCGGACACCGCCGCCCGAGGCGAGGGCCCCAATGCGGCCCAGGTCGGTGAGGCGGCCGTCGACCGGCGTGAGATCGAGCTTGAAGTCGCCCGAGTGCAGGATCGTGCCCTGCGGCGTGTGGAAGGCGGTGGCGAACCCGTGGGGCACCGAATGGGTGACCGGGATGAACTCGACGTCGCACGGCCCGATGCGCCGCCGCTCGCCGTCGGCCACCGGGATCAGCTGCGTCCGGTCGAGCAGCCCCGCCTCCTCGATGCGGTTGCGGGCCAGCCCCAGCGACAGGGCGGACCCGTAGATCGGGAACGACAGCTCGCGCAGGAGGAAGGCGAGACCCCCGGTGTGGTCCTCGTGGCCGTGCGTGATGATGGCCCCGTCCACGCGACCGGCGTTCTCGCGCAGGTAGGTGAAGTCCGGCAGCACGAGGTCGATGCCCAGCATGTCGAGGTCGGGGAACATGAGGCCGACGTCGAGCAGCAGGATGCGACCGTCGACCTCGACGCAGGCGCAGTTGCGCCCGATCTCGCCGAGGCCGCCGAGGAACGTGATGCGTACCGGCTCGGGCATGGCGGAGGGGAACCTATCGGCTGCCGGCGCCGCTGCGGTATCCGGTGAGTGCCCGCACGCTCAGGACCCGCGGGAGCCTCGCGCACCGCCGGGGCAACGCCGCACCCCCCGTGCGGTCCGGGGCACGAGGTGGAGCCCCTGTCAGGCGGCGACGCCCAGGTCGTCGAGGACCCGCCGCACAGCCGTGCGGACCGCGTCGTCGAGCGGGGGGAGCGGCAGCCGGCACGGCCCGGCCGGCAGCCCGAGCAGGCTCATCGCCGCCTTGGCGGCGCTGGTCTGCACCCAGGTGGCACCCGCCTCGATGCCGTACGACGCACCGAGGCGGGCGTTGACCTCGCGTGCGGTGCGGACATCTCCCTTGTCGAACGCGGCGATCATCTCGGCGAACTGGAGGCCCGCCCAGTGCGTCGCCACACCGACCACCCCGACCGCCCCGGCCGCCAGGAGGGACAACGTGAGGCTGTCGTCGCCCGAGTAGACGTCGAAGTCGTCGGGCGTCGCGGCGACGATGTGCGCCGCGTCGGCCGGCCGGCCGCGTGCGTCCTTGAGCCCGACGATCGTGTCGACCTCGTGGGCGAGCCGGACGATCACGTCCACCTCGATCGCACGCCCGGTCCGGGACGGCACGTCGTACACGACCACGGGCAGGTCGGTCGCCGCAGCCGCAGCCCGAAGGTGCGCTTCGATGCCGTTCTGCGGTGGCCGGTTGTAGTAGGGGCTCACCAGGAGCAGCCCGTCGACCCCGGTGGACGCGGCGCGACGGGCCAGCTCGATGGTGTGGCGGGTGTCGTTCGACCCGGCCCCGGCGAGCAGCGGCACGTCGACCGCGCCGCGGACCGCCCGCCACAGCTCCACCTTTTCGTCGTCGGTCAGCGTCGGGGCCTCGCCGGTGGTGCCGGCGAGCACGAGGCCGTCGCTGCCGTGATCGGTCAGCCACCGGGCCAGAGCCGCGGCTCCCTCGAGGTCGAGCGCCCCGTCGTCGTGGAACGGGGTGACCATGGCCGTCAGGACCTTGCCGAAGCGAGCGATGCCCATCACGCGCCTCCTGGCGATGCGGGGCCGGCGGGGCCGACCGGTCGGGGAACGGTGCGGCGGCGCATCACGACGCGGCCTCCGCGGTGCGGTCGAGCCCGAGGGTGACCAGAAGGTCCTCGTGCAGCTCGAACCAGACCGTGTGGTAGCTGCGCACGCCCGGCTTCGCGACGTGGTCGCCGTCCCCGGCGAGCGCGCGCTCCAGGGCGGCGTCGAGCTCTGCCCGGTAGGGCCGGTAGCGGCGGAGCGCCCCTGCGAGCTCGTCGCACAGCGGGACCACCCGCCGGTGGACATCGACCAGCTCCTCGAGCACGGCGGCGTCGTAGCGGGCATCGGTGTGGTCGTTGCGCACCAGCCGCCCGGCGATCGGACGCACCTGCCACCGGCTCGCCAGCTCGAGCACCGCAGGGTTGAGCTCGCGGAAGCGCCGGTACGCGGCCGCCACGAGGGGCCGCGCGCCGGAGACGTCGAGCTCTCGCCGCGCCAGCCGTGCGTGCTCCGCGCGGCCTGCCGGGGTGAGCGACCAGCCCGTCAGCGGGCCGCTCGCCCGGTGCTCGACGAGGCGCGACGAGGCGAGCTCGTCGAGGATCCGGAGCACGGTGACGTCGTCGATCCCGCTGCGTGCCGCCACCGTGCCGGGGTCGGCCACGCCGGCCACCCGCAGGCGGTGCAGCACCAGGAAGCGGGGGTCGGACCGGTGCACCATCGTCCCGCAGGGTACTACCGGGGACGTCGCCGGTGACCCCGGTTCGACGGGCCGGGGTGCCGACCGGGTCGGTCAGCTCGCGGTGTCGCTGGCCGCGAGCTGGAACATCGAGTACTCGTCGCCGGTGTCCGGGGTGTGCTCGAACTGGATGACGCCGAGCTCCTCGAAGCGCGACCGCAGCCAGCCGCCGTTGGCGTCGAGCAGACCCAGCTTCTTGCAGTTCGGGACGATCTTGGAGAACAGGAGCTGCTGGAAGCCCGCACGCTGGGGGGAGGCCATGATGAGCGGAAGCACCTCGTCGACGCGCAGGCCCATCCGGTCCCACACCTCCTGCTGCAGGAACCGGTCGCGCATGCGGACCGCGGCCTCGTAGGCGAACTCCTGGCGCTCGCGCATCTCGGCATCGCTCAGCTCGGCGTAGTACTCCTTGAGCGACAGCACGCCGAAGGCCACGTGGCGCGCTTCGTCGGCCATCACGTACCGGATGAGCTGCTTGAGGAGCGGCTCGGTCGACAGCTGCTGCATGAAGCCGAAGGCGGCGAGCGCGAGGCCCTCCACCATGATCTGCATGCCCAGGTAGGTCATGTCCCACCGGCTGTCCCTGACGATGTCGTCGAGCAGCATCCGCAGGTGGGCGTTGATCGGGTAGTGGCCGGACAGCTTCTCGTCGAGGTACTTGGCGAACACCTCGACGTGGCGGGCCTCGTCCATCACCTGGGTCGACGCGTAGTACTTGGCGTCGATCCACGGCACGGTCTCGACGATCTTCGCCGTGCAGATGAGCGCGCCCTGCTCGCCGTGCATGAACTGGCTCAGCGTCCAGTTCTGGTTCTCGATGCCGAGCTGGATCCATTCCTTCGGCCCGAACGTGGCGAACGGCGTGTCGGCGAGCGCCGCCTCGTCGATCCCCCCGGTGATGCCCCCCATGTTGGTCATCGCGTTGTTGAGGACCACGGCCTCCTGGTCGACGTCGGTGTCCCAGGGCAGGTCGGTCTGGCCGTTCCACTGCGACGTCTTGGCCTTCTCGTAGAGCTTGTTGAGGGCGGGGCGAGCGCCCTTCTCGTAGTCCCACGTGAAGATGGCGTCGGCGTTGTCGCTCACCGTGTGGACCAGCGCGTGCACGTCGGTGTTGGCGACCGACAGGGTCGCCGCGAGGTCGTCGGGACCGGTGCGGCCGGTCTGCTGTGCGTCGCTGGTCATGGCTCCTCCTCGGGGGATCGGTGATCGGTGGCGGGCGAGGCGCCGCAGGGCGCCGTGGCGGCCAGGCGCCGGAGCCCCGGAACCAGGTAGGTCCGGACGAGGCGCTCGATCGACGCCGGCCGGCGGGGATCGACCGACGGCGACGGCGTCCCCGCGTAGCTGACCACCACCCGCGTCAGCCAGTCGGCGGCGGGGGCGACCGCATGGTCGGGCAGGAACCTCGCCAGGTGGGGCCGGCTGAGGACGACCGCCACGGCGATGACACCGTCGAGCCGGTCGAACGCGAAGTGGGGCATGATCGCCGAGGGTTCCCGCTCCAGAAGCGTGCGGAGCGCCGGGTGGTCGACCACCAGGCTGAGCACGGCCGTGAGGCCGGTGGTGAGCAGGTCCTCGAGCGAGTCGCAGGCGGCGAGATCGGCGTCGATGTCGTGGAGCAACCGGCCCGCCTCGTGCCTGAGGACCACGTCGACCAGCCGGTCCTTGCCCCCGGGAAAAGCGCGGTAGGCGGTCGCCCGACCCACCCCGGCCTCACGGGCGATGTCGTCGAGCGTGGTCTTGCGCAGCCCCCACCGGCCGATGCAGCGGACCGCGGCGTCGACGAGGCGGCGCTCGAGCGGGCCGGCGTCGAGCCACGTGGCCGCCCACCCGGCGGGCGCAGTTCCCGCCTGGCGTGTGCCAGAGGTCACGCTCATGCCTGAGACAGTACGCATGGATTCGTCTCATCGTCCACATGCTCTTGCGAGCGGGCCGCCGCGAGTGGCCCGGGTCAGCGGCCCGGGTCAGCGGGACGTGTCGATCACGCCCGGGAGCAGCTGGTCTCGGACCAGCCGGCGCACGGCCACGGGGTCGTCGAGGTCCCAGAAGCCCGCGGCCCCGGCGAACGACAGGGCCATTCGGGCAAGGAGGTCCGCCGCCTCGCCCACCTCGACCCCCGGCCGCAGCGGGACCTCGCGGAGCAGGGCGGCTAGCTCGTCCCGCAGCAGCCCGGCGACGATCGGCACCGCCCGGGCCAGCGGGGGCACGATCTGCCCGGCATCGTTCACGAGTGCGCCCTGGAGCACCGTGTTCTCCGCCACCCGGCGGTGAGCGGCGAGCAGCCACCCCTCCAGCAACGCAGCCGCGTCGCGGACCTCACCGAGGTCCGCCCGCAGCCGCTCGAAGAACTCGCCCACCCCGCGGGTGATGGCGGCGCCGACGACCTCGTCACGCCCGCCGGGGAACGAGCGGTACACCGTGGCACGGGCCACCCCCGCCTCCCGCGCGACCGCCTCCAGGGTGATCGTGCCGACGCCGTCGCGGGCCATGCAGGCGTAGGCCGCCGTCACGATGCGGTCGCGGGTGAAGGCACCGTCGGCCACGCCCGCTCCTCACACGGTCCCGTACGGCTCGGCGTCCACGTCCAGGCCCATCCGCTCGGCCTCTCACCCGCCCTGGCGGAGCAGCTCGTCCAGCTCGCGGTCGAGGTCGTCGGCCGCAGCGCCCCGGTCGACGTGGCGCCGCCGGACGACGTTGCGCAACACGAGCGGGTACCCGATCACCGCGATCGCCGAGAAGATGAACCACTGCACCGCGTACCCCAGATGCGGGCCCTCCGAGAGGTCGGCCCCGGGCACCGGCCGGATGATCCCCGCGGTGCCCGCCGCGGGCTCGCCGGCCGCCTGCTCGCCGGCCCCCGGCTCCGGCGGCGTGGACGACTCGGCGCGCAGGACGACCGGCAGCGTCCCCTCCCCGTCGAGCAGGGGTGCCAGGTCGCGCGGGGCCGTGCCGTCCAGCTTGCCCGGGTCGACCACGGGGCCGGTGACCCTGACCTCGCCCTCGGGTGGTGGTGGATCGTCGACCTGCCCGTCGGCGCCGAACCCCACGAATCCCCGGATGACGCCGACCCGGGCGCCACCGAGATCCAGCGGGGTCACCAGCCAGGCCCCGGCCACGCCGTCCTGGGTCCGGTTCCGCACCTCGACGGTGCCGGCGGGGTCGTAGGTACCGGCGGCCGTCACCGTGCGGAAGCGCGCCCGGTCGACCTCGGCCTGCTCCGATGCGGGCGCCACGAGGTCCTCGACCGGCACGGCGGGTTGCTCCTCCCGGGCCTCGATCACGTCGTTGCGGTCGCGACGCTGGTCGAGCCGGTCGAGCTGCCAGAACCCCAGGTTGACCATGGCGACCACCAGCACGAGCACCAGCGCGTGCGACAGCAGCCACAGCGGGCGGAGCAGGAAGCGCGCGGATGCCACCCCGCCAGGCTACGGCGGCGGCCCGACCCCGGGACCACCCGGATCCGGCCGCCGCCCGATCCTCAGGTCGTCGGCAGCTGGTGGTCGGCGAAGCGCTCCCGCAGGTCCTTCTTCGAGAACTTGCCGACCGACGTCTTGGGAATCTCGTCGACGAAGACCACGTCGTCGGGCAGCCACCACTTGGCCACCCGCCCGTCGAGGAAGTCCACGATCTCGTCCCTCGTCGCCGACTGGCCTTCGGCCGGCACCACGACGGCGAGGGGACGCTCGCCCCACTTCGGGTGCGACAGGGCGATGACCGCCGCCTCGGCCACCTTGGGGTGCGCCATGATCTCGTTCTCGAGCTCGACCGAGCTGATCCACTCGCCGCCCGACTTGATCACGTCCTTCGTGCGGTCACGCAGGCGGATGTACCCGTGGCGGTCGATCGTGGCGACGTCGCCGGTCTTCAGCCAGCCGTCCTCGGTGAACGACTCCGGCGAGCGATCGTCGTTGTAGTAGGCGGACGCGATCCACGGGCCCCGCACCTGCAGCTCTCCCGAGGACTCGCCGTCCCACGGCTGCTCCTTGCCGGTCACCTGGTCGGCGATCCGGGCCTCGACCCCGAGCAGCGGCTGCCCGACGGTGGTCCGCAGGTCGGCCTTGCCCTCGTCGTCGAGCTGCGCGGCCAGCGTCGACTTGATCTGGCCCGACGAGGCCACCGGCGAGGTCTCGGTCATCCCCCAGGCCTGCATGATCGGCAGGCCGACCTTCTCGCGGTACGCCTCTGACAGGGCGCGCGGGACCGCGGAGCCGCCGCACGGGATGGCCCGGAGGCTCGACACGTCCCGGCCCTCGAGCTCCGGCAGCACGCCCATCCAGATGGTCGGCACCCCCGCCGCCACCGTGACCCGCTCCGACTCGATCAGCGACGCCAGGCCCTTCGGCGACAGGTCGGGCCCCGGCATGACCAGGTCGGCACCGCACGCGACCGCCGCGTGGGCCAGCCCCCAGGCGTTGGCGTGGAACATCGGGACCACGGGCAGCACCCGGTCGGACTCCACCGGGCCGAGCCCGCCGGCCGTGAGCACGCCCATCGTGTGCAGGAACGTCGACCGGTGCGAGTAGACGACACCCTTCGGGTTGCCCGTGGTGCCGCTCGTGTAGCACATCGACGCCGCCCGGTTCTCGTCCTCGACCCGGAAGTCCACCGGCGTCGCGCCGGCGAGGAGCTCCTCGTAGTCGTGCACCTCCTTGCCGGCCGGGGCGTCCGGCACCTCGCCCGACCCGTCGTCCATGATCACCACGTGGCGCACGGTCTTGAACTGGTCGAGCAGCGGCCACATCGGCGCGGCGAGCGTCCGGTCGACGAAGATCACCTCGTCCTCGGCATGGTTCGCCACATAGGCCAGCTGCTGCGGGAAGAGCCGGATGTTGAGCGCGTGGAGCACGCGCCCGGTGCACGGCGCCGCGAAGTACAGCTCGAGGTGGCGGGCGCTGTTCCAGCCGAACGTCGCCACCCGGCCGTCGTCGGTGACGCCCAGCCGGTCGAGCACGCCTCCGAGCCGTCGCGTCCGCGTGGCCCAGTCGCCGTAGGTCACCCACTGCTTGCCTGCGGCGGTGACCGTGACCACACCCTTGTCGAAGTACAGCCGCTCGGCCCGCGCATGCAGGTGCGGGAGGGTGAGCGGGTAGTCCTGCATGAGCCCTTGCATCGGTCCCCCTGTCGGCTGCTCGCGGTCACCCCCAGCGTAGGCCGGATCCGGGCAGCGGTCGCCTCCGCCGCTGTCACGCAGCCCGCCCGAGGGCGCGACCGACCCCGGCGGCGCCTCCGGCGCCATCGGCCCGGGCGCCCTGCCTCTATGCTCTGCCGATCGGCGGGGTCGCCAGCGCGCGCCCGGCAGATCGGTCCGTGCAGGCAACGGGCCCAGCCGGACCATCGCCGCCGACGAGCGACACCCAGCCCCCACGACCTCGCGCCATGAGCTCCGACCCGATCGAGACCCAGACGCCGGCCCGGCCTCGTCCCTCCCGCCGGGCCGTGACCCTCGTCGCCATGCCGCTCGTGGCGCTGGTGGTGCTCTCGAACGTGGGCGACGCGCTGGCCCCGTCGCTGGTCGATCGCCATCCCGCGTGGCTCATCGCCCTCAACGCGCGCAACCGCAACCTGGCGCTGGTCACCAACTCGCTCGACGCCCCCACCTACTACATCGTCGCCACGCTTCGGCTGCTCGCGAGCGACCCTCTCTTCTTCCTGCTCGGCTACTGGTACGGCGACACCGCCGTGCGGTGGATGGAGCGGCGCACCCGCACCTGGGGCCAGCTGCTGCGCCAGCTCGAGCGGGGGTTCGGCAAGGCCGCGTACCCGCTGATCTTCCTCGCGCCGAACAACCCCATCTGCCTGTTCGCGGGGGCCGCCGGCATGCCGCTGCGGGCCTTCTTCGCTGTCAACCTCGCCGGCACGCTGGTGCGGCTCTACGTGATCCGCCGCTTCGGCGAGGCGTTCGAGGCGCCGATCGACGACGTGGTCGGCTGGATCGCCGACAACCGGATCCCGCTGCTGGTGGTGACCATCACGATCGTCCTGGTGTCCCTGGCGCTCGAGGCGCGGCGGGGCGAGACCGAGGTGACCTCGCTCGCCCATCTCGACGACGAGCTGGAGGACGTCGACCGCGAGATCCACGAGGGCCCGGCCGACGCCCCGGCGGACGACCGCGACGCCTGACGGGGCACGCCGGACGGCGTCCCCGGGCCCGGCGAGCGGGAGGCGCAGCCCGAGCGCCGCGATGGGACCGCCCCGGCACGGCCCCCGCACGGCCCCCGGGACCGCCCTCCCGACCCGCCGGGGCTCACACGGAGGGCGACCCGGGACCCGGGGTGGTGGCCTGCCGGTCCCCCGACCGGTGCATGACATCCTCGTTCGTGCCGAGGTACGACGCGATCACGGCCGGATCGCCCAGAACCTCGTCGGGGGTGCCGGAGGCGATCACCCGACCCTGCTCGAGCGCCACGAAGCGCTCGCACAACGTGGCGAGCAGGTCGATGTCGTGCTCGACCACCATCATCGAGCAGCCGGTCTCCTCCTGGACGCGCCGGAGCAGCGGGCCCAGCGCCTCGCTCTCGCGCTGGGCGACGCCCGCCGACGGCTCGTCCAGCAGCACGAGCGCCGGATCCTGCGCGAGCAGGCACGCCAGCTCGACGATGCGCCGCGTCCCCGTCGACAGCTCGCCCGTCGGCCGGTCGGCGTACGGACCCAGGTTCAGCAGCTCGATCAGCTGGTCGACCCGCTCGAACGCGGACAGCTCGGATTCGGTCGATGCCGGCAGCCGCAGCGCCGCGGCCAGCGGGTCGCGGTTGGCCAGGTGGCGCTCCAGCGCCACGGCCACGGCCTCGGACACCCGCAGCGACGGGTAGAGCAGCGCCTCCTGGAAGGTGCGGCCGACCTGGGCGATCGCCCGCTGGTGGGGCGCCCAGTTGGTGATGTCCACCCCGCCGAGCGTCACCCTCCCGCCGTCGGCGGGCAGGAAGCCGGTGAGCACGTCGAAGAGCGTGGTCTTGCCTGCGCCGTTGTGGCCGATGAGCCCGATGGTGGTCGCGGGCGGCACCACCAGGTCGACCTTGTCGACAGCGGTGATGCCCCCGAACCGCTTGGTGACCCCCCGGCACTCCAGCGTCAGCCCCCGGGCGGCGTGCTCGACCGCCGGGCGTTCGTCGCCGGACGCCCCGGCGTGGCGGGGCACCGCGGCGGTGTCGCCGATGAAGACCGAGCGCAGGATGTCGGGCCGATCGAGCAGCCCCGCCGTCGGCCCCCGGAACCGGACCTGCCCCTTCTCGAGGAACAGGGCCCGGTTGCAGAGCAACAGGGCCACGTTGACCGACTGCTCGATCAGCACGACCGTCGTGCCGGCCGCGTGGATCTCACGCACCTTCTCGACCAGGCGGTCGACCACGGTCGGGGCCAAGCCGAGCGACAGCTCGTCGACGAGCAGCAACTTCGGCCGGGTCACGAAGGCCATCGCCAGCGAGAGCTGCTGCTGCTCGCCGCCCGACAGGTCGCCCGCCAACTGGTCGCGGCGTTCGTCCAGGACCGGGAACATGGCCGTCACCTCGGCGATCCCGCGCTCGGCCGCCTCGCGGTCGTGGCGGAGCATCCATGTGGCGAGGCGGAGGTTCTCGGCGACCGTGAGGGCGGGGAACACCCCGTGGCCCCCGGGCACCATCGACAAGCCCCGGCGGGCGATCTCCTCGGCCGGCTGGCCGGTGATGTCCTGGCCGTCGAACACCACCCGACCGTGCGTCGGGGGCAAGAGGCCGCTCACGGTCTTGAGCAGCGTCGACTTGCCGGAGCCGTTGGTCCCCAGCAGGGCCAGCAGCTCGTTGCGCTCGGCCGATGCGTCCACCCCGAAGAGCACCTGCAGAGATCCGTACGCGGCCTCCACGCCCTCCATGGCGAGCAGGTCTGACCCCAGGCGCTCACGCCGCACGCTGCCGAGCACGATCCCGGCGTTGGTGGCATCGCGGACGATGACGCCCGACCCCGTGTCGTCCACCGGCTGGTCGACCGTCTCCACCTCCTCCTTCAGCTCGATGCCGTGACGCCGCGCCGCGAGGCCTGCGAAGCGGTCGCGCAGCCGTTCGAAGACCTGGGCGAAGCCGCCGGGCACGAGCATGAGGATGACCAGCAGGCCCACACCGGTGAGCAGCAGCTGCGCCTTGGGGAAGAGGTAGCCGAGCCACTGGATGGCCACCACACCCGCCAACGCGCCCCCCACCGAGGAGACCCCGCCGATGACCGCCATCGAGAACACCAGGAGGCTGGTGGCCGCCGGATAGGTCGACTGGCCGATGCCCCGCAGCGCCACCGCGTGGACCCCACCGGCGACGCCGGCGACGATCCCGGCGAAGACGAAGGCCGACAGCCGCGCCGCCACCGGGCTGATGCCGGCCGCCGAGGCACCCCGCGCGTTGTCGCGGGTGGCGGAGATGACCCGGCCCGCCCGGGCCGCCCGCAGGTTGCGCACCACGAACACCACCAGGCCGAGCAGCACGAGTGCCAGCGCGTACAGCCACCGCTCGTCGGACAGGTCGACCACACCCCACAGCTCCGGCCGCTCGTAGGCTGCCGGGAGCAGCGAGCCGTGGTTGGCCGGGTTCAGCACGTACAGCTCCATCGCCACCGCGAACGCGAGCGTGGTCACTGCGAGGAACTGCCCCGAGACCCGGAGAGCGGGGATACCGAGCACCAGCGCGGCGATGCCGCCGGCGATCGCGGCGAGCCCCAGCGCCAGGAACAGGTCGGCGTTCTCGTCGGCGATCAGGTTGGCCGTCACCACGGCACCGACGCCCATGATGCCGACCTGGCCGAGGCTCACGGCGCCGCCCCAGCCGGTGAGCATCACCAGAGACACCGCCACCAGCCCGTAGGCCAGCGTGAGCGTGCCGAAGTTGACCTGGGAGTCGCTGCCCAGCGCCGGGAGCAGCAGCACCCCGGCGGCGACGATCAGCCCCACTGCCACGCGGGCCGCGCGGACCTCGCGCAGGTGCGCCAGCGCGCGGGGCAGTGCGTGCCCCACACCCACGATCGACCAGGAGCTGTCGCCGGCGAGCGCCCGGCTGATCGGGCGCCGCTGCACCAGCAGGGCGACGACGATCACCCCGAGGAGCACCACCGACGTCGGTGTCGTGCGGTCGATGTTCCACAGCACGAGCTGATCGATGACGCCGAGGCCCACGCCCGCGAGGAACGCGCCCCACAGCGAGCCCATGCCGACGACCACGGCCGCGGCCAGCGCGGGCAGGAGCACCACGGGGCCTGCGGCGGCGCTGAGCGGGACCCCCTCGGTCGGCGCCCGCAGAACCACGGTCAACGCCGCCAACCCACCGGCCAGCGACCACAGCAGGAGCGAGAGGCGCGTCACCGGGATGCCGAGCAGCCGGGCCCGGTCCATGTTCTCGGCCATCCCCCGCACCGCGATGCCGGCTTCCGTGCGCAGGAGGAACCACCCGAGCGCGATCAGCACGACCGGCACGATCGCCAACAGGAGGATGTCGTTGCCGGTGAAGACCACGGCATCGATCGAGAACTCGTTGTCGGTCAGCGGGGTCTCGACCCGCGGGACGAAGTCGGGAGCGTCCAGCCAGCCGGGCATGTAGAGCGCCAGGCCACCGAGGAGCTGGGCGAGGCCGATGGTGGCGACCGTGAGGACGAGGCGGGGAGCGTCGGCGAAGCGTCGCACCACGACGCGCTCGACGAGTGCGCCGACCGCGATCCCGGCGACGACCCCGATCGGGGCGGCGACCAGCCAGGGCACGTCCTGGCCGATCGCCAGGCCCGCAGCCACGGCGCCACCCAGGCTCCCCATGGCGCCGTAGGCGAAGTTGATGATCCGCGTCGTGCGGTAGATGAGCACCAGGCCCACCGCCAGGAGGCCGGTGGCCGTGCCGAACAGCGCACCCTTGGCCACCACGCCGAGGGGCACCGATCCCGGGAAGAGCTGCGTGATCGCGAGGACGCAGACCGCCACGGCTGCGACCACTGCGTGCGACCGCCTCACTGGAACACCTCCTGCTGGCCCTCGGGCATGTTCTCCTGGGAGTAGCGCTCGCCGTTGTCGACGTAGGTCCCCGGCGCGCCGTTGAACGGGGAGATGGCGTCCGGGTCCCACCAGAGCACCCGGGCGTCCGTGATGGGTGTGTAGTGCCCCGGCGAGAAGTCCCACGTGCCGGCCGTACCGGTTCCGGGGCCGTACGAGAACAGGCCGGTCTCGAACGTCTCCGGCGTCAGCTCGGGCCCGGCCATCTGAACTCCGAGCGCCAGGATCAGGAGCTGCTGGAAGATGATGTCGATGAGCTGCGACGGCTCGTCGTCGCGGACCGACCGGTAGGCCTGGTACGCGACGTTCGTGTCGGGCGGATCCTGCGCCGCCGACGGGCTCACGCCGAACGCTCGCTGCCACTGCTCGGGCGCGTTGGCGGCGATGATCTGGCCACCGAGGTCGAGGTCGATGAACCCGACACCCGCGATGAGCCACTCCGGGTGATAGTTCTGGGCCTCGGCCTCCTGGGCCATGTACATCTGCATGATCGGGTCGCAGGCGCAGGACACCGACGTGATGCCCTCGCTCTTGATCCTCGACAGCAGGCCGGACGCCTGTGTCGGCATCGTGGCGACGTCGATGCTGTAGTCGAGGCGGAGGGCGAGCTCGTTGCCCTCGGCAGCCAGCCCCTCCTCGAAGGTGTCGACGCACCGCTGGTACTCGACGTTGTTGGGGGCGATCACCGCCAGCGTGCGCTCCTCGTCCGCCAGGTCCGGTCCGGCGTAGTCCGCGGGATAGCCGAGGACCTGCTGGTTGGCCGCCAGCGAGGTGGCCTCCGCCGTCACGGTGCAATCGGGGAAGTTGCTCCAGGCGTACGGCCGCCGTTGTTCGAACCACTCGCGCGACATGTAGGGCGCCCCGATCGCGATGACCTCGTTGCGGGCCAGCGCGTCGGCGTACGGCTGGGTCAGCCCCGTCACATCGGCGAAGGCACCGATCTCGTTCGCCACCCTGATGCTGTCGTTGGTGGCGGCGTCCTGCCCGGCGCCGAGGAACTCGTCGATCATCTGACCCCGGCCGTCGTAGGTGACGAGCTCGATGCGGCGGCCGTAGAGCTCGAAGTTCTGGTTGATCCACTCGACGAGCGCCTCGGCGGTGCGCGCCATGTCCTGGTTGGTCTCACCCAGATCGATGTTCCCGAAGGTGCCGAGCAGGTAGAGGATGAAGGGGTCGGGCGTGATCCGGTACGCGACCTTGATGGTGTCCCCGGTGACACCGGGGGCCGTGGCCCCGCCGTTGTCGCCGGAGAACTGGAAGCAGGGCGGCGAGTAACCGAAGCCCTCGACCTGCTCGCTGCGATCCTCGCACGCCTCGACGGTCTCACCCCATCCCGTGGCCGGCCGGCCGGACTCGACCTCGGTCGCCTCGCTCTGGTCGCCGGCGGCGACGTCGTCGGGCACTCGGCTGGGCACGACGGCCACCATCGCCACGAGCGCCACGACGATCACCGCCAGCGGTGCATAGCCCCGCAGGAGCCGGTTCTGGGCCCCACGCAGGCGTTGCGAATCCCCCGTCATGCACGCTCCCCTCTCGGAGCAACCCCCTGTGCCCCGATCATTGCAGCTCGACTGGCAACAATAGCCGTCGTCGAGGGGGCGGTCGTGCGCCCGGCCCTCGCCGCCGGTCGACGGGGCGGTAGCGTCCTCGCGGTGCAGCACGACACGCAACCCGCCGGTGCGGCCACGCCGCCGTTCGAGGGCATCGGCGTGGCGCTCGTCACCCTGTTCGATGCCGACGGCGGCCTGGATGCGCCGGCGACCGCAGCGCATGCGGCGCGGCTGGTCGACGAGGGTGTCCGGGCCGTGGTGGTGGCGGGGTCCACCGGCGAGGCGGCGGCGCTCGACGACGACGAGCGGTCCGCCCTGCTGGCCGCCGTGCGCGACGCGATCGGCGGGAGCGTCCCCGTGATCGCCGGCACCGGCGCACCTTCGGCCCGCCAGGCGTGCGCGCTCTCGCGCCGTGCCGCCGACGGGGGCGCCGACGCGCTGCTGGTGTTGTCGCCCCCGGGTGCCGCCGACCCCCGGCCGTACTACGACGCCGTCGCGGGCTGCGTCGACGTGCCGGTGCTCGCCTACCACTTCCCCACCATGTCGCCGCCCGGCATCCCCGTGGACGTGCTGAGCGAGCTCCCGGTCGCAGGGCTGAAGGACTCCACCGGCGACCCCGCCCGGCTGGCCCTCGAGATCGACGAGCTCCCCGTCGTCTACACGGGCAGCGCATCGGTGCTGCTGCAGGCGGCGGCGATGGGCTGCACCGGGGCCATCCTGGCGCTCGCCAACGTCGACCCGGCCGGCTGCGCGCTCGCATGGCGGGGCGACGGCCGCTGCCAGCGGGAACTGGTGAGCGGCCATCGGCCGGGTGCAGGCTCGGGGATCGCCGGGCTGAAGAGGAGCATGCACGCCGTGCACGGCACCTCACCCGTCACCCGCATCGGCTGAGCCGTCGGCGGGACCGGCCGGAGACGTCGCAGGGCGCCTCGTGCAGCGCGGTCAGCCGGCGAAGCGCTGCTGCAGCTCGAACTTGAGGATCTTGCCCGACGGGTTGCGGGGAAGGGCGTCCGCGATCTCGAGCTGCTCGGGCAGCTTCCGGGTGGTCAGGCCCGCGCCGAGCAGGTGTGCCGAGACGTCCTCCATGGTGACGGGCTCCTCACCCTCGGCGGGCACGACGACCGCACAGACCCGCTCGCCGCGCTCGACATCGGGCAGGCCGATGACGGCCACGTCGCCGACCCTCGGGTGGGTGAACAGCAGGTCCTCGATCTCCTTCGCCGAGACGTTCTCGCCCTTGCGGATGATCACGTCCTTGAGGCGCCCGGTGATCGTGAGGTTGCCCTCGGCGTCGAGCATGCCGAGGTCACCGGTGCGGAACCAGCCGTCCTCGTCGAAGGCCTCCGCGTCCAGCCCCGGATCGGTGTAGCCGACCGTGACCTGGGGGCCCTTGGCCCGCACCTCACCGGTCTCCGCCACCCCGGCCTCCTTGCCGTCGAGGGTGACGAGCCGCAGCGTCGTGCCCCGGACCGCCGGACCCTCGGTCTCCGCCAGCACCCTGTCGGGCGCGTCCCGGTGATTCATGGTGAGGATCGGGGCCTCGGTGAGCCCGTAGCCCGACACCACCCCGACGCCGAACGCAGCGACCAGCTCGTGGTGCAGGCTGGGCGGCTTGGGTGCGCCGCCACCGGGGAACGTCCGCACGTGCGGGAACAGCTTCTCACCCTCCGGCAGGGCCTGCTGGGCCCGAAGGTACACCTGGTGGAAGTACGTGCCCGCCCCCGCCTGGGTCACGCCCTCCCGGCGCAGCAGGTCGATGGTGCTCGAGGGGTCGAACGCCTCGTCGAGGATGAAGGTCAGGCCGTACGCCAGGGCGGCGTAGATGTAGACGCCGCCCGCGACGTGCGTGATCGGGAACACGAAGGCGAACCGGTCGTCCTCGGCGAGGCCGAGCCTCTCCGACATGCCCAGCGACGCGCCGCGCAGCGTGCGGTCGCCGTGGCGGGCGCCCTTGGGGTCGGCCGTCGTCCCCGAGGTGTGGTAGATGAACCGGACCGGAACCCGGTCGCCGTCCATGTCGTCGTCGGGCGGCGGCGGCAGGGTCGACGGGTCGCCCTCGGGCAGCGACCGGTCGCTCACCAGCACCTCGGTGCCGGAGCCCTGGGTGAGCGCGCGCGCCATCGCCTCGTAGTCGAAGCCCCGCCACACCGACGGGACGACGAGCGCCCGGGGCTCGACCTGGCGCACGATGAACCCCACCTCGCGCTCCCGGTAGATGGGGAGGACGGGGTTCTGGACGGCCCCCAGGCGCCGCAGCCCGCCGAACAGCACCATCGCCTCGATCGTGGTCGGCTGCACCCACGACACCACGTCGTCCGCCCGGACGCCGGCCGCGGCGAACCCGGCGGCCGCCCGCTCGCAGCGCTCGCGGTACTCGCCGAACGTGAGCCGGCGGCCGGTCTCGTCGACCGCCATCTCCCGCCCGGGCGTCGCCTCGGCCCGCGCCACGATCAGGTCCCAGATGTTGCGTGCCTCGAGCATGGCCGTGGACCCCCTCCTCGACACGGGCAGGCCGGTGGCCCGCACAACCCCTGACGACGCGTCAGATTAGGTGACGCGACGCGGCGACGCGGCGGTGCCGCACCGGACACGGGCGCACGGGGCTCACCCGCCGATCAAAGCCCGAGGAGGGCGTCGAGGCCGACGGTGAGGCCCGGGCGGTCGCCGACCTGCTTCACCGCCAGCAGCACACCGGGCATGAAGCTGGAGCGGTCGTAGCTGTCGTGGCGGATCGTGAGCGACTGACCCGTGGTGCCGAACAGCACCTCCTGGTGCGCGATGAGGCCGCGCAGGCGGACCGAGTGGACGGGGATCCCCGCAGGACCCGTCGCCCCCCGCGCTCCTGCCAGCAGCTCCTTCTCGGTCGGGTCGGGGCTCCAGTCCTGCGACGCGTTGGCCATCCGCTGGGCGGTCAGCATCGCGGTGCCCGACGGTGCGTCGACCTTCTGGTCGTGGTGCAGCTCGATCACCTCGCCGGTCTCGAAGTACGGCGCCGCCAGCTCGGCGAACCGCATCATCAGCACCGCGCCGATCGCGAAGTTCGGGGCGATGATGCAGTTGCTGCGGGTGAACGCCTCGCGGAAGCGCGCGTAGTCGTCCGCATCGAATCCCGTGGTGCCGACCACCGCGTGGACGCCGTTGTCGCTGGCCCACATCAGGTTCTCGCGCGAGGCGTCGAGGAACGTGAAGTCCACCATCACGTCGACCCGTTGCGCGAGCAGCGTCGTCGGGTCGCGGTCGACGTGCAGCCCGGGGACGTCGACGCCGGTGACCTGCTTGACGTCGAGCCCCGCGTGGTGGGGGTCGACCGCACCGACCAGGTCGAGGTCGGGGTCGGCGGCAACGGCGGCGCAGACGGTGCTCCCCATCCGGCCCCCGGCACCGAAGACTCCCACCTGGATCGTCATGCAGCCGAAATGTAGTGCGCTGCGGCCGGCCCGATCGTTAGCCTCACCGGCGATGAAGTGACACGTCCGCACCAGCGTCCCGCCAACTCCACGTCTCTGGAGCGCCGTGTCCACCTCATCCGTCACCCTGATCGCTCGCGACCTCGCGGTCGCCGCCGGCCCACGACCCCTCGTCGCGGGGCTCGACCTGCTCGTCGCGCCCGGCATGCGCATCGGCCTGGTGGGTCCCAACGGGTCGGGCAAGTCGAGCCTGCTCCGCACGCTCGCAGGCCTGCACCCGGCCGAGGCGGGCGAGGTACGGGTCACGCCCCCGACCGCGACCGTCGGCTACCTGCCCCAGGAGGTGCTGGGCCGCGAGGGCGAGACGGTGCGGGCGCTCATCGCGCGGCGCACCGGGGTGTCGGCCGCGTCCGCCGAGCTCGAGGCGGCGACCGCCGCCCTGGCCCGGGAGGAGGCCGGCGCCGGGGACCGCTACGCGACCGCGCTC
The DNA here is from genome assembly GCA_046537875.1 of Acidimicrobiia bacterium. Classification (GTDB taxonomy): domain Bacteria; phylum Actinomycetota; class Acidimicrobiia; order Acidimicrobiales; family VFJN01; genus JBKHJZ01. The sequence goes on from JBKHJZ010000002.1 coordinate 54,262, forward strand.
GAGCGGTGGCTCGCCCTCGGCGCCCCCGACCTGGAGGCACGCACCGGCGCCGTCGCTGCCGGCGCCGGCCTGCCGGCCGACCTGCTCGACCGGCCGGTGGGCGAGCTCTCAGGAGGTCAGCGAGCGCGCGCCCAGCTGGTCGCGCTGCTGCTCGCCCGCTACGACGTGCTCCTCCTCGACGAGCCCACCAACGATCTCGACCTCGACGGGCTGGCGCACCTCGAGCGGTTCGTGCTGGCGACGACCGCGCCGCTGGTGGTCGTCTCGCACGACCGGGCCTTCCTCGAGCGGACGGTGACCGGCGTCGCCGAGATCGACGCCCACAGCGCCACCGTGGCGCGCTACGACGGGGGATGGCAGGCGTACCTGGACGAGCGCGCGCGTGCCCGGGCGCACGCGGAGGAGCGGTACCGCGCCGTCGCCGAGCGGCGCGACACGCTCGCCCAGCGGGCGCGAACGCAGCGCGCGTGGGCGGCCCGGGGGGTCCGCCGCGCGCAGCGCTCGGGCGAGCCGGACAAGTCCGTCCGCCACCGCCACATCCAGCGCGCCGAGGGCCGGGCTGCGCAGGCTCGCCGCACCGAGCGCGCGATCGAGCGCCTGGACCCCGTCGAGAAGCCCTGGGAGGGGTGGGATCTCCGCCTGAGCATCGCCAGAGCCCGGCGGAGCGGTGACGTCGTCGCCCGGCTCGATGGAGCGGTCGTCGAGCTCGCCGTGGACGGCACCGATGACGGGCCGGGAGGCGCTGGCGCCCCCGGACGCGACGGCGACCCCTTCGTGCTGGGGCCGATCGACCTCCAGATCGGCTGGGGCGAGCGGGTGGCCATCGTGGGCCCCAACGGCTCGGGGAAGACCACGCTGCTGCACGCCCTCCTCGGACGCGTGCCGCTGGCCACCGGGGGCCGCTGGCTGGGCCCGGGCGTCGTCGTCGGCGAGATCGGCCAGGACCGCGATCCCTTCGCCGGCGGGAGCCGCCTGCTCGACGCGTTCCAGCGGGACACCGGGATCGCCGCACCCGGGGAGGCGCGCACGGTGCTCGCCAAGTTCGGGCTGGGGGCCGACCACGTGACCCGTCAGCTCTCGAGCCTGTCACCCGGCGAGCGGACGCGGGCCACGCTGGCGGTGCTGCAGGCCCGGCAGGTGAACCTGCTGGTGCTCGACGAGCCCACCAACCACCTCGACATCCCCGCGATCGAGCAGCTCGAGGCGGCGGTCGCGTCGTTCACCGGCACGCTCGTGCTGGTCACGCACGACCGGCGGCTGTTGTCCACCGTCGGGATCGGGCGGACGATCGCGCTCGACGCCGGCGCGGTGACCACCCCCGCCTGAGCTGGTCAGGCCAGACCGACCTCGGTCGGGTCGACCGGCCCGATCAACGCCGCCGAGCGGCGACCGCCGAACACCCGGGCCGCGACCTCGGCCACGTCGGCGGCGGTGACCGCACGGATCCGCGCCAGCTGCTCGTCCACCGGGATGATCTCGTCCCGGGCCATCAGGCCGCGACCGAGCCGGGCCATGCGCGACGCCGAGTCCTCCAGTGCGAGCAGCGTCGATCCCTCGAGGAACCCCTTGGCCACCCTCAGCTCGGCCTCGGTGGCGCCCGTGGCCACCAGCTTGTCGATCTCGTCGTCGATCACCGACACCAGCTCGCCCACCCGCGAGGGGGCCGTGCCGGCGTAGATGCCGGCGGTGCCGGAGTCGGCATAGGTCGACACCCAGGAGTACACCGAGTAGCAGAGGCCCCGCTCCTCGCGCACCTCCTGGAACAGCCGGCTCGACATCCCACCGCCGAGGATCTGGTTGGCGACGGCGAAGGCGTAGCGGTCCTCGTCCCAGTGGTCGACGCCCCGCCACCCGAGGGCCAGGTGCACCTGCTCGGTCCGGTCGGCGAGCGCCGACAGCGGCGCCGGCGGGGCGGCGGGCGCCCGTCGCTCGGGCCGGCGGCCGCCGCCCAGATGCCCGAGCACGGCGTCGAACGCTGCGGCGAGACCGTCGTGGTCCAGGTCGCCCGCCGCCACCACGGCGAGGTTGCGGGGCAGGTACCAGGCGCCGAAGAAGGCCGCGATCTGGTCGCGGGTGACCGCCTCGACGGTGGCGCGCGTGCCGAGGACCTCACGACCCAGCGGGTGGCCGGGGAAGAGCGTCTCGGCGAGCAGTGCGTGCACGTGATCCTCGGGCATGTCCAGGTTCATGAGGATCTCTTCGAGGATCACCTGGCGCTCGGCGTCGACCTCGCGCGGCCGGAACGCGGGATCGGTGAGGACGTCGCCGAGGACCTCGACGCCGACGTCCACCGCAGCTGCGGGGAGCCGCGTGTAGTACGCGGTGTGCTCGCGGCTCGTGAAGGCGTTCATCTCCCCGCCGACCGCGTCGACCGCCTCGGCGATCTCCCGCGCCGAGCGACTGGACGTGCCCTTGAAGAGCAGGTGCTCCAGGAAGTGGGACGCGCCCGCGATCTCCGCCGGTTCGTCGCGCCCGCCCACGTCGACCCAGACGCCCAGGCTCACCGACCGCGCCTCGGGCATGCGCTCGGTGACCAGGCGGATGCCGTTGGCCAGTCGGGTGTCCCGGATGTGGTCGGTGCCGGAGGGGGACGCCACGTCGCTCGTTTCGCTGTGGGCAGGTCAGCGCGGTCGGTGCGCCGGTGGGCGGGCGCCGCAGGCCATCAGCGACGCCGGCGGCCGCGGCCGCCACGGTCGCTGCGACGCCCCTCGCCACTGGTCGCGACCGCGGTCGCGGGGCCGAGGTCACCCAGCTCGCCGCTGAGCTCGGCGTCGAAGGCGTCCTCGAACGACACCGTCTCGCTGGCCGACGACCCGCCGCCGTCGCGACGCCCGTCGCCGCGCGCTCGGCCGCCGGCCTCGGCACCGGCCTTCGGCTCGGGCGCCGACGCCAGGCTGAGCGACACCTTGCCGTTGGGGTCGATGTCGTCGACGCGCACCTCGACCTCGTCACCGAGGTCGAGCACGTCCTCGACCTTGTCGATGCGCTTGCCGCCCCCGATCTTCGAGATGTGCAGCAGCCCGTCGCGCCCGGGGAGGATGTTGACGAACGCACCGAACTTGGTGATGTTCACCACCCTGCCCTGGTAGGTCTGGCCCACCTCTGCCGTCGGCGGGTTGAGGATCAGGTTGATCTGGCGCCGGGCCTCCTCGACGACACCCTTGTCGCTGGACCCGATGGTCACCGTGCCGACGATGCCGTCGTCGTCGACGCTCACGTCGGCGCCGGTCTCGGTGGTGATCGCGTTGATCACCTTGCCCTTGGGGCCGATCACCTCGCCGATCTTGTCGATCGGGATCTCGAAGCTGACGATCTTGGGGGCGGTCTCGCCCACCTCGGGACGTGGCTCGGCGATCGCCCCGGCCATGACCTCGAGGATCTCGACGCGGGCGTCGTACGCCTGCTGCAGGGCACGAGCCAGCACGTTGGCCGGGAGACCGTCGATCTTGGTGTCGAGCTGGAGCGCGGTCACGAAGTCCTCGGTGCCTGCGACCTTGAAGTCCATGTCGCCGAACGCGTCCTCGGCCCCGAGGATGTCGGTGAGGGTCGTGTACGCGCCGTCGTCGTGGATCAGGCCCATCGCGATCCCGGCGACCGGGGCCTTGACCGGCACGCCGGCGTCCATCAACGACAGCGTCGACGCGCACACCGACGCCATCGAGGTGGAGCCGTTCGACGACAGCACCTCGGACACGAGGCGCAGGGTGTAGGGGAACTCGTCGGAGTCGGGGACCACGGGGAGCAGCGCCCGCTCCGCGAGCAGGCCGTGGCCGACCTCCCGGCGCTTCGGCGACCCCACCCGGCCGGTCTCGCCGTTGGCGTGGGGCGGCATGTTGTAGTGGTGCATGTAGCGCTTGCGCTCGCGGTTGCCGAGGTTGTCGAGGAGCTGGTCCATCTTCGGCATGCCCAGGGTCGTCACGTTGAGCACCTGGGTCTCGCCCCGCTGGAACAGCCCCGATCCGTGGGCCGTGGGGACGACGCCCACCTCGGCCGACAGCGGCCGCAGGTCGGTCGTGCCGCGGCCGTCGATGCGCACGCCCTCGTCCAGGATGCGCCGGCGGATCAGCTTCTTCTGCAGCGCCCTGGCGGCTGACCTGATCTCGCTCTCGCGCTCGGGGAGCTCGCCGGCCAACTCGCTCACGATCGCGGCGACCGCCTCGTCGGTCGCGGCGTTGCGCTGGGCCTTGGTGGTGATGCGCGACGCCTCGGCCAGCCGGTCGGTCCCCACCGCCTCGACGCGCTCGTACACGTCGTCGCCGTAGTCGATCCGGGGCTCCCACTCGAGCGGGGTGATCGTCCCGGCCGCCTTGGCGGCGTCGACCAGCTCTCGCTGGGCCTCGATCGACTCCCGGATCCAGGTCTTCGACGCCTCGATCCCACCGGCGATCACCTCTTCGGTGGCGAACGGCGTGCCGCCCTGGTAGAGGGACCACGCCTGCTCGGTGCCCCCCGCCTCGACCATCATGATCGCGATGTCGCCGTCGTCGAGCTGCCGACCGGCGACGACCAGCTCGAACGTCGCGTCGTCGATCTGTTCGTAGGTGGGGTGGGGCACCCAGGTGCCCTCCGACGACCAGGCGACGCGAACGGCGCCGATCGGCCCCTCGAACGGCATGCCCGAGAGCATGAGCGCCGCCGATGCGCCGTTGATCGACAGCACGTCGTAGGGGTTCTGGCCGTCGGCACCCATGACGGTGACGACCACCTGGGTCTCGTTCCGGTAGCCGTCGGCGAAGCTCGGCCGCAGGGGGCGGTCGATGAGCCGGCAGGTGAGGATGGCGAGGTCGGTGGGACGCCCCTCACGCCGGAAGAAGCTTCCGGGGATGCGCCCGGCCGCGTACATGCGCTCCTCGACGTCCACGGTGAGCGGGAAGAAGTCGATGCCCTCCCGCACCGACCGGGCGCCGTTGGCGGTGACCAGCACGCACGTGCGGCCCAGCGTCGCCACGACCGCTCCCTGGCTCTGGATCGCCAGCTTGCCGGTCTCGAAGCCGAGGGTCGTGTCGGCGCCCGATACGGGGGCCGACACCGCGATGGGATCTGCCATCTGTCGCTATCTCCTTCCCGGCGGCCCTGCCGCCGGTGTCGGGCAGCGTGGCCAGTTCCCAGTCGGCGAACCCCCGGGGCATCCCGGGAGCGGGCGACTGGCAGCTGACCGCCGGCTGCCGTTGTGTTCCACCGGCCGGATCGGCCGGCCGGTCTCGATTCCTGGTACCAGTATGCGCCAAGAGCGGCCCTGTGAGGCCGCTCGGACGCGGACGGTGAGTTTCACCGGCGCCCTCAGCGGCGCAGGCGGTTCGTCGCGACGATCTCGCGGTAGCGCTCGATGTCGTTGGCCTTGACGTAGTCGAGGAGCCGACGCCGCCGGCCCACCAGCTTCAGCAGGCCCCGCCGGCTGTGGTGGTCCTTCTTGTGCGTGGTGAGGTGCCGGTTGAGGTGCTCGATGCGCGCCGTGAGCAGCGCCACCTGCACCTCCGGCGACCCGGTGTCGGAGTCGTGGAGCTTGTGCTCGGCGATGATGTCGGGCTTCGCGGCGTCGAACTCGTCTGACACGTGCTTCCTTCTCGTACGGGTGACTGCGTGCCCTGCCCGGAGCCGGCCGGGGCCGCACGGCACAGGGGCCCGCCCCCACCGCCCGGTGATCGGGCCGGCTGCGTGCCGGGTGGGCAGGCGCAACCGCGGCCGTCCGTGCCCGGCTCGGGGCGACAACGCAGCCTACCAGGGGCGCCGCCCACGGTGACAGACGGGCGGTCAGCCTGCGACCGCGTCCGCGTCGGGCAGGACCTCCGACCGCCGGTGAGGCCGGGCCGCACCGGCCCGGCGACCCGCGCCGGACCTCCCCGGCTGCGACACCGTCCAGCGGAACCGGGGAGGGCGGTGCTGCTGGGGTCCGAGCCGCTGCTCCAGCGGCGGGGTGAGGCGCCGGACCCACGCGTGCGGCCCGAGGAAGGCCGACTCGAGCTGCTCGGGCGTGGCGCCCGGAGTCACGCCGGCCGCACCGAGAACCGCGGCCCGCACCCGTGCGAGAGGACCGTCGAGCAGCTCCGCGACGACGGCCGGCAGCACCTCCGGGTCCTTCAGGACCCACGAATGGCTGCCGCCCTTGATCGTGACGAGGGTCCCCCCGGATCGCCGGGCGGCGTCGACGGCCGTCGCGTACGGGACGGCGAGGTCCCGGTCGCCGTGGACCACCACCACCGGCGTCCCGGCATCCCGGAGGCTCTCGAGCATCTCCGTGGTGCCCGGCGAGCGGATCAGCGAGACCGCGGGACCCAGCATGCGCCACGGCCGGCGGAGGTTGCCGAGCATCGTCGGCAGGGCGAGCCGGCCGAGCTTGGCGGCCTGGCGGCGATCGCGCACCCACGGCAGCGTCGCCAGCGAGTCGAGCACCAGCAGCGCCGCCACCCCGCCGAGCAGGGGCGGGGCCACCCGGGCGGTGGTGACCAGGCGGTCCCAGCACTCGCCCACGGCGGCGTCGATGAGCACCACCGCGATCGCCCGGTCGGGGTTCTCGGCCGCCAGCTCGGTGACCAACCGCCCGCCCATCGAATGGCCGGCGAGCACTGCCCGCCGCACGCCCAGCTCGTCGAGCGCCCGGCCGAGGAGCGCGGCGTAGGCGTCCAGCCGGTGACCGCCGGTGGGCAGGCCGTGCGTGCTGCCGTGCCCGGCGACGTCGATGGCGATGACCTTGAACCCCATGTGGACGAGCCGCGACAGGGTCTGGGCGTAGAGGATCCCCTCGGCGGTGAACCCGTGCACCAGCACGACGGGGACGCCCTGTCCGCAGACCGAGACGCCGACCCGATGTGAGTCGTCGAGCACGATCTCGTGCCGGGCCAACCGTGGCACCGCCACCAGCTGGCCCGTGCCCGGTGCACGGCCGGTGGGACCGAGGAGCGGTTCGCCCCGGCGTGCGCCGGCCGTACCGGGCCAGTCGGTCGTGGCCGCCCGGTGGTCGTGCCCGGTGTGCGCCGCCGCCCCGGTCGCCCCGGCTGCCCGGCTCTCCCCCGGCCGGTCGTCGCCGTCGGGGCTCAGCCGGAGGACCGGCGCCAGGTGCGGCGGCTCCGGCGTGCCGTCCTCGTCCGGTGGCACGTCACGGGCCGGGCGTCTGCCGGGACCGCTGCGCCTCGCGGGTCTGGCTGGCGTTCCGTCTCTGGCCACCTTGTTCGCCTCGCTGACCTCCGCCGCACCCCAGCGGCGACGGATCGACCCTTACACCATACGGCGATGTGACCTGCGTCGCTTCGATACCCGGGCCGGCTGGACGCGATACGCGTCTGGATCGCACGGAGCGCGGTGTCGGCGCTACCCCGACGAGAGGATGCGCCGGGCGTCGTCGCAGTCGCGGGCCATCTGCTCGATCAGCTCCTCGGCCGAGTCGAACATGACCTCGCCCCGCAGGCGGGCCACGAAGCGCACGCGCGCGTGCTCGTCGTACAGCTCGCCCGAGAAGTCGTCCAGCAGATGGGCTTCGAGCAGGCTGGCGTGCGCCTCGATGTAGAAGGTCGGCCGGCGGCCGAGCGACAACGCCGCAGGGTGGACCTCGCCTCCCGGGCGCTCGTACCAGCCGGCGTAGATGCCGTCGGCCGGCAGCAGGATGTCGCCCGGGACCGAGAGGTTCGCCGTGGGGAACCCCAGCTCGCGGCCCCGCTTGTCGCCGTGCGCCACCAGGCCCCTGACCTCGTAGGGCCGACCCAGCAGGTCGTTCGCCAGCCCGATGTCGCCCTCGACCAGGGCGTGGCGGATCCGCGTCGACGACACCCGGGACGTGTCGTCGGCCGGCCGGCCGTCCGGGCCGACGAGCTCGAGGCCCTCGACGTCGAAGCCCAGCTCGGCGCCCATCCGCCTGAGCAGCCCCACGTTGCCCCGGCGGCCGTGACCGAAGTGGAAGTCCTCGCCCACCACCACGAGCCTCGCACCGAGGCACACGACGAGAACCTCGTGCACGAAGTCCTCGGCGCTCTCCTCGCTGCGGGCCTCGTCGAAGGTGACGACCAGGCAGTAGTCGATGCCGGTCTCGGCCAGGAGCTCGAGCTTCTGGTCGAGGTCGGTGAGCAGGCGGGGCGCCGATTCCGGGCGGACCACCGACGCCGGGTGCCGGTCGAAGGTCACCACCGCGCTGCGCAGGCCCCGGGCACGGGCCCGCTGCTGCACCTGCCCGATCACCGCCCGGTGCCCGAGGTGCACGCCGTCGTACGCCCCGATGGTCACCGCGGTGCCCTCAGGGGGGCGGGGGCACCGGGACTGGTCGCGGAGCACCTCCATCGTGGCGGCAGCGTACCGGCCCCCGGTGGACCACCCGTCCCTCCGTCCGCCAGGTGTCCCCGGCGGGGCTGTACCCCGGTCCCCGGCGGCCATCAGGATCTGCCCGCGGGTGGCCCATCTGACCTTCGCGGACAAGAGGGCGGCACGCGCGTTCCGGGGAGCTCGCTCTCGACGTGATCGACTCGGCCAACGCCCTCGAGCGACCTGAGCCGGGTGCCGGATAGCACGCCGGCTATCGCGCGATCACGAACCCCTGCGGAGCCGATTCGTGGTCGAGCTACGGGGCGCACTCGGCAGTGGCGTGCACCCCGAACCGCTCGACGAAGGCGACCTGTCGATGACCGTCGTGGAGAACGACGGGCCGCCATTGGTGACGGCCACGGCGGTCCTGGCCGCCATCGAGTGGCCACTGGTCACGCCGCCCTGAGGCGGCGAGCTCCCGGGGAGCTCCTCCGATCGCCGGAGAGCGGTCGGCTGCGCACATGGAAGGATCCCCTCATGAGCAGCCTTGCTGAGCTTCAAGCGGAGATCGTTGCAGAGCGCGCGTCACGTGGCTTCACCAGCGATCCCGGGCGGCTCCTCGCGCTGCTGGTCGAAGAGGTTGGTGAAGTCGCACGTGAGCTCACGAAGACGTGGTCACCCAACGACGACGACTTCGAAGTGGAGCGCTTGGCGTGCGAGCTCGCGGACGTGCTCGTGCTCGTCTGCGCCCTCGCGTCAGCGCACGGTGTGGATCTCGACCACAGCGTCCGGCACAAGTTCTTCGAGGTCGACGCCGACCGCACCTGGAAGAGCGCACCGAAGTAGCAGCGACGAGGGCGTGCCACCGCCGGGAAGTGGAGCATCGCTGACCGGCACCGGGCGGCACGTCCGCCACGGTCTCGGCATCTGCACGTCGCGCGTTCTCGCACGTGTTCCCGGACACGACCGGCTTCGGCGGCTGGAACCGGGGTCCTCGATGGATCGCCCTCCGCGGCGGGCAGCGTCTTGGGCGTCGATCAGCCCCGCGCCGGGCCTTTGCCGTTCGTTGCGTGGAGCTGCGCCACGAGGTCGGGGGACGCCACCTCGCGCCATGCGTCCTCGAGGAGCTCGGCGATCTCGGCGAGGTCCTCGGGTCCGCGGTGCTCCGACAGGCGGGTGATCACGGCACCGGGCTCGGTCGGGTCGCCGTAGTGCGGCGTGGTGAACCACCGGTCGGGTCGTGCAGCCAGCAGCTCGGGCCGCTGCTCGCAGCGGAGGATCACCAGCGTGCCCTCGTCGTCCGGCGGCAGGAGGTTGCCGGGCCGGTCGGCTTCGGGTGGGCCGAAGCGAGCGAAGCGCGTCTTCTTCTCGGTGCCGATGAGGAAGCCGGGGTCGTTTCCCCAGATCGGCCCCTCGGCCGCTCCCGGCAGGGCGAGGATGACCTCGCGTATGTCATCGAAGGTGATCGCTTGTCGCTCGGCCCAGCGGGCGCGGGCTCGCCGGTGCGCTGTCACTGCCGCCTTCGGCGCGCGTTCGACCCAGGCCGACTCGATGAGGTCGCGCAGGTCGTCGCGGCCGATGGTGCGCAGCACGATCGTCTGCCCGTCGACCAGCACCGACCCGTCGTGTTCGTCGACCCGCAGGAACCGTTCGCCACCGACCTCGTGGGTGCTGACGCCGGCACGGGTGGTCGTCGACACGCCATCGAGCGCGCCGGCGACCGCCCGGGCGTACGCCGGGTTCGAACCCGTCTGGTGGTCGGCCTTGCGGGGCGGGCCCCAGCTCCTCGTCATGCTTCCTCCCTCGATCTGGCGAACCGGTGCCGGCTCACCGGTCTCGCGGACCGACACGATGCGGTCGAGGCGAAACTCGCGCACGTCGTCGCGCAGCCGGCACCACGCCACGAGATAGGAACCCTCGGGTGTGATCTGCAGTCCGTGGGCTTCGACGGTTCGTGCGGTGACACGGCCGTCGCGGTCGCGGTAGCCGATGTCGACCACCGACCGCCCGACGACGGCACGCTCGACGGCAGCGACGATGTCACGGGCGCCCCTCCGGCCGAAGTCGCCGAGCCGCAGCCGGCCGGCGATCTGCCGTGCCCGCTCCGCCTCGCCACTCGCCATCGCCGCAAGGACCTTCTGCTCGGCGCGGCGCCCCGCGGCGGCGAACGGCAGCGTCCGCGCCGCCGCAAGCGCCGAGATGACCGCCAGCGCCTCGGTAGCGTCGAAGTTCAGCGGCGGAAGGCTCCAGCGTTCGTCGAGCGCGTAGCCGCCGCCCCGGCCCCGCTGTGACCAGATGGGCACGCCCGCCTGCTGCAGGGCCAGGATGTCGCGCTCGACCGTGCGCGGCGTCACCTCGAGCGTCATCGCCAGATCGGCGCGCGACACCGGCCGCGGCGCCCGGCTGCGCAGCTCCTCGACCAGCGCGTAGAGGCGGTCCGTCCGGCGCACGTCGCGCTCCTCCCACGACCGGGATCGTGCACCCCGGCAGTCGACAGCGTCCTGTCGACATTCTGCATCTTCCGGAATGTCGCCAACACGGTGGCGACAGCGTCGGCGCAGGCTCCAGTCCATGGTCACCTACGACACCCGCACCTATCCCACCGTCTCGCCATACCTGTACTACGAGGACGGCGACGCCGCGATCGACTGGCTCGTACGCGCGTTCGGCTTCCGCGAGCGGCTTCGCGGCCATCATCCCGACGGCCGGTTCGGCCACGGGGAGGTCGACGTCGCCGATGGCGTCGTCATGCTCGGCACACCCGACGGCTTCCGGCGCGCCGAGCGGCCATGCTTCGGCGTCTACGTGCACGTCAACGACGTCGACGCCCACTGCGCCCGGGCGAAGGGCGAGGGGGCGATGATCACCGACGAGCCGGCCGACCAGGCCTACGGCGTGCGCCGCTACGGGGCCCTCGACCTCGAGGGCAACCAGTGGTGGTTCGCCCAGCCCCTCGCCGGCTGACCGACACAGACTCTCGAGGACGCACTGCCCTCTACCCCGCGTGCGGTTCACGATCACCGGGGTGCGGGACGGCGAGCTCGGCCAGCACGCATGGCTCGAGATGTTGCTCACACCGCTCCGACCGCCGGCTCCGAGCTACTACGGTGCCGCGGCCGTGGACGTCGATGCGGTCGCTGAGCGCCTGTTGCACGTCCTCGACACCGGCGCACTGTGCGAGCCCGTCAGCGAGGACGTGTCGGGCTTCTCGGCGGGCGAGGGGTACGCCGTGCTCGCAGCGATCGGACGGCGGCGTGTCGACAGGGGCTGGCGGCGCGTGGGCCGAAAGATCGGCTTCACGAACCGTACGATCTGGGAGGTCTACGGCGTTGACCGCGCGTTCTGGGCGGACGTCTGGGACGGCACCGTCGTGTGTGCGAGAGGCGGCGCGGCGTCCGTGGAGCTGGGGGCATTCGCGCAGCCCCGCATCGAGCCCGAAGTGGTGTTCAGACTCCAGGGTCCGGTCCCGGTGACGGATGACCCGGTTGCGGTGTTGGCAGCCGTCGACGGGATCGCGCCTGCCTTCGAGGTCGTTCGCTGCCCGTACCCCGGCTGGCGGTTCGGCATCGCCGACTGCATCGCGGCCGCAGGGTTCCACGGCGCGCTCGTCGTCGGCACGAGCATGAGCATCGACGATGTGGACCGCGATGCTCTGGCGGCGACGCTGGCGTCCTTCGAGGCGACCGTGTCGTGCAATGGTGAGCTGGTCGACAGCGGCGTCGGCGCCAACGTGCTGGACAGCCCCGCGCTGGCGCTCGGGCACCTCGCCCGCGTTGTCTCGGAGCAGCCCGGTGCGCCAGACCTCGAGGCCGGCGAGCTCGTCACGACAGGCACGATCACGAACGCCCACCCTGTGCGGGCCGGCGAGCGCTGGCGCGCGGACTACGGGGCGCTCGGCCTCGAGCCGTTGACGCTGACATTCGCCTGACACAAGATCCAGCTGCTCCCCCACAAGCGACACGCAGATGACGGAGCGCATGACCT
>JBKHJZ010000039.1:0-21821 GCA_046537875.1 Acidimicrobiia bacterium
GACCCACCCGCCACCGGGCCACCAAACCCCGGACCCTCGCCCTACACGCCACCGCTCGGCGAACGCCTCCACGCCGGCAGCTTCACCTGGAACTGACCCGTGGAGTCGGGCGCGCCGACCGCGACGGTCAGCCGGCCGATACCAGCCGCTGGTGTACCGCACGCCGGGCCCGGTGGAGGGGCGCGGGGTCGTCGTGGAGCACCCGTGCCCAGTCGCCGGCGGTGAGCAGCGAGGCGATCTCGAACGCGAGCTGCTCGGTGTCGGCGTCGGCCCCCAGCTCGCCGGCGCCCTGCGCTTGGCGCAGGGTCAGGGCCACGACCCCGACCCAGTCGTCGTAGGCTCGTGCCAGGCGGTCACGGACCCGTCCCGGCCGGCTCGCCTGCTCGACGATCGTCGTGCCGAAGAAGCACCCGCCGGGGAACACCCGTCGCTCGGAGTACGACAGGAACGCCTCGACGAGCGCGCGCACCCGGCCGAGTCCCGGGGGGACGGCGAGCGCCGGCTGCACGATCTCGGCCGCGTAGGTCTGCTGGGCGGCCTCGATGGTGGCCAGCTGCAGGTCCTCTTTCGACCCGAAGTGGGCGAACACGCCGCTCTTGCTCATCTCCAGCCGGTCGGCCAAGCGGCCGATCGTCAACCCGGCCAGTCCCTCGAGCGACGCGAGGTCCGCAGCGGCGCTCAGGATCGCGGCCCGCGATCGCTCGCCGTCCGATCTCGGTGACCGGCGGGTTCGGCCTCCACTGTCCATGGTCGCTGGCTCCTCCCCGATCTGTGCCTTGACAGCCCACGCTGCGGACCCATACTAAAGAACGAACGGTCGTACTATCTACTCGGGACCTCCCAGGAAGGCGGGATCACATGTACGACGCGATCGTGATCGGTGCCCGGTGCGCCGGCGCGGCGACCGCGATGCTGCTGGCCCGCCGGGGGCGCCGGGTGCTGCTGGTGGACCGGGCCGCATTCCCCAGCGACACGCTGTCGACACACCTGCTCCATCCGCGGGGTGGGGCCAAGCTGGCTGGTTGGGGCCTGCTCGACCGCCTCCGCGCCACCGGTGTGCCGCCGATCCCGGCCGTGACCTTCGACATCGGCGGCACCTCGGTGACCGGTGCCGCCGAGCCCGTCGACGGCGTCGTCGAGTGGCTCTGCCCGCGGCGCACGGTGCTCGACCACCTCCTGGTCGAGGCGGCCGCAGAGGCGGGCTGTGAGGTGAGGGAGCAGACCTCGCTCCACCGCCTGGTGTGGGACGACGACCGCGTCGCCGGGGTGCGCCTCCGCGACCGGTCGGGGCACGTCGTCGAGGAGCGTTCGGCGATCGTCGTGGGCGCCGACGGCATGCGCTCCACGGTGGCGCGCCAGGTGGGCGCCACGACGTACAACGAACATCCCAGCCAGATCGGCACGTTCTACACGTACTGGTCGGGCGTCGGCATCACCAACGCCGAGTTCCACGTCCGCCGCGGCCGCCACATCCTGGCCTTCCCAACCCACGACGGCCTGACGTGCATCTTCGTGGCCCGTCCCGCCCACGAGTTCCCCGCCTACCGGGCCGATGTCGAGGGCACCTACCTGCGGACGCTCGAGCTCGCCCCCGACCTTGCATCCCGGGTCGGCCGCGGCAACCGGGCGGCGCCGTTCCGGGGGACCAACGTGCTGCCCAACTACTACCGGAAACCCCACGGGCCGGGCTGGGCGCTGGTCGGCGACGCGGGGCACCACAAGGACCCGACCACCGGCATGGGGATGAGCGACGCGTTCCGGGATGCCGACCTGCTGGCCGGCGCGATCGACGACGGCCTGGCCGGGCGCGCGGATCCCGCAGCGGCTCTCGCCGCCTACGAACAGGAGCGGAACCGCCAGAGCGAACACATCTACGGCTGGACGCTGTTCGCCGCCGCGCTGCCCGACCCCGCGCCGCTGGCGCCGTACCTGCACGCCATCGCCGCCGACCCGGTCGAGCGCACCCGGTTCCTGTCGGTGGTCGCCGGCACGGTGCCCTACGGGGAGGTCTTCGACCACGGGCGTCAGGCCCGGGTGCTCGCGGCGGCGAACGGGTCACCGCCCACGTCCGGGGCCGTCCGCTCGGCCTCCTAACCAGACAGCCAGAGTCCGAGCGCGAAGAGGCAGCCGAACGCGAGCTGCAGGCGCCCGGTCGCACCGAGCACCGGGATGAGGTCGGGGCCCCGCGCCCCACCGAGCACGGCGATGACGGGTCCGCGGCCCAGCGGCACGGCGGCCAGCGCCAGGGCGGCGGCGGGCCGCTCCCCCAACCCGGCGACGAGCGGCACGGCCAGGGCGGCCGCCACCAGCAGCCCTACGTACAGGACCCGGGTCCGGGCCTCGCCCAGCCGCACGGCGAGCGTGCGCTTGCCCACCGCGGCGTCGCCGGGGATGTCGCGGAGGTTGTTGACCACCAGCAGCGCGGTCGCCAGCAGCCCGACGGGCACGCTGGCCGCCAGCGCGAGCGCCGAGAGCGCCTCCTCGTGCACGTAGGCCGAGCCCGCCGTGGCCACCACGCCGAAGAAGACGAACACGAACGCCTCGCCCAGACCCAGGTAGCCATAGGGCCGTGGACCACCGGTGTAGAGCCAGCCGGCGGCGATCGCCGCGGCCCCCACCACCAGCAGCTCCCAGCCCACCGCCAGCGCCAGGGCGAGGCCCGCCAGGCCCGCCACGCCGAACGAGGCCAGCGCGGCCCGCCTGACGTCCCGGGGGGCGACGATGCCGGACCCGACCAACCGCACCGGCCCGATGCGGCGCCCGGCGGTGTCGGCGCCGCGCACGCCGTCGCTGTAGTCGTTGGCGTAGTTGGTCCCGACCTGCAGGGCGAGCGCGACGACGCCGGCGGCCAGCGCCCGCCACGCCACCACGTCGACCCGCCCGGCGGCGCACGCGGTGCCCACCAGCACCGGCACCAGCGCGGCCGGCAGCGTCCGCGGCCGGGCGCCCGCCGCCCAGGCCCGCCAGCCGGTGGGGAGGGGTTCGGCCCGGGACCGCCGGTCTGCCATGGCGGGCAGGTTCGCGCGCCGGAGCCCTCGCCGCCCGATCATCGCAGCGACGGCCCGTCCACGCGGCCCCCCACCAGCGCGGCGCGGGTCACGCGAGCACGCGGTTGCGGAAGCCCGAGATGCCGAGCGCCAGCAGCACGGTGGTGAACGCCGCGCAGGCCGCGTAGATCGCGGGGGCGGGCATGTGGGGGACCCCGGCCGTCAACCCCATCCGCACCCCCTCGGAGAGGTAGACGAGCGGGTTGACCAGCACGCCCCACTTCAGCACCGGCAGCGCGTCGAGCCGCTCCCAGGGGTAGTAGACGGCCCCGAGGAACGTCATCGGGATGACCAGCAGGCTGAAGATGAGCGACACCTGGCGTGGCTCCACCCGCGTGCCGACCGTGAGCCCGAGCGAGGCGCTCAGCACGGCCGCCAGCGGGAGAAACGTCAGGGCGATCGGCCAGTCGATGACGATCCGCACCTCGCTCGCCGGCACCACGTAGGCGAGCGGCAGCACCACCGCGGCGGCGAGCAGGGCCTGGATGGCGCCGGAGGCCACCTTCTGCAGCGCCACGCCCTCGACGGGGATGGGCGCCAGCACCCGGTCCTCGATCTCGCGGGTGAACCCGAAGTCCTGCACCATCGGCAGCGCCACCGCCTGGATGCCCTGGAAGATCATGGCGCTCGCCACGACCCCGCCCACGAGCAGCGTGCTGAACGCCTCGGCGCTCAGGGCATCCGTCCCGCCGGCGGCGCCCGCCGCCCCGATGCCCTGGCCGATCTTGGGGAACACGTAGGTGAACACGAACAGCAGGAGCACCGGCTGCATGACCGTCCGCGAGAGGAACAGCCACAGATCCTTGCGGAGCACCACGAGGTCGCGGCCGAGAAGCGCCAGGAAGGCCCGGCGGCTCAGCGGCGTCCACACCCCGAACGGACGGCCCCGGCGGTGGGCGGTCGCCTGCGGGGCGTCCCGACGGTGCTCGACGATCTCGGTCACTCGCGCAGCTCCTTCCCGGTCAGCGTGATGAACACCGTCTCCAGGGTCGGCTCGTCGACGTGGACGTTGGTCACGCTGTGCCCTGCCCGCTCGGCGGCCGCGAGCAGCTTGGGCAGCATGCCGTCGGCGCCGGCCAACCAGACCCGCACCGCGTCGTCGGCCGCGTGCGCCCCGGTGGTGCCGTCGAGCGAGCCGAGCACCGCCGCGAGGTCGGTCGTCGACCCGTCGGCGTACAGGGTCACCACCGTGTCGGCCGGAATCGACCGCTTGAGCGCAGCCGGGTCGTCGAGGGCCAGGATCCGGCCGTGGTCCATGATCGCGACGCGGTCGCAGAGTTGGTCGGCCTCCTCCATGTAGTGCGTGGTGAGCAGCACCGTCTGGCCCTCTCGGTGCAACTCCTGCACGATCTCCCACAGGCCGATGCGGCTCTGCGGGTCGAGACCGGCGGTCGGCTCGTCGAGGAACAGCACCCGGGGGCGGTGGAGGATCGCGCGGCCGACCATGAGCCGCTGCGCCATGCCGCCGGACAGGGTCGCCACATCGGCCCGGGTCTTCTCGCCCAGCCGCATCACCTCGATCACCCGGTCGGCCTCCCGCCGCGCGGCTCGGGCGCCCAGGCCGAAGTACCGGGCGTGGAACTCGAGGTTCTCGCGCACGTCGAGCGACCGGTCGAGGGTGTTGGTCTGCGTGACCACGCCGATGCGCTCCTTCGCCCGGGCCGGCTCGGCCGTGACGTCGATGCCGTCGACGAACGCCCGGCCGCTCGTGGGCACCACCCGCGTGGTCAGCATGCCGATCGCAGTGGTCTTGCCCGCCCCGTTGGGGCCCAGGAGGCCGAACAGCTCTCCCGGGGCGACCGAGAGATCCAACCGGTCGACCGCAGGTGCCCCGGCGGCGGCCGACCCGGCGGCGGCGGACCCGGCGGGCGCCACTCCGGGGGCCTCGCCGGCCGCGGGATAGATCTTCGTGAGCTGCTCGGTGCGGATGGCGGCGTCGATGGTTCCCGACGGTAGAGGGCCGTGGGCCGGATGCACGTCACCCGGCCCGGTGCACACGACCCGGCCCGGTGCAGGTCACCGGGGTCGAGCGCGGGTCACCGGGCCCGCTGGCCGGGCGGGCTACCAGGACGCGCCGAGCAGGGCCCCGCCGTCGACGACGAGCGTCTCGCCGGTGACCCAGGACGCCATGTCGCTGGCCAGGAAGAGTGCGGCGTTCGCGATGTCCGCAGGCTCACCGAGGCGCCGGAGCGGCATGTGGGAGGCGATGGCCTGCTCGTTGGGCTCCCAGAGGGCGCGGGCCATGTCGGTCTTCACCAGGCCCGGGGCGATCGCGTTCACCCGCACGCCGGGCGCCAGCTCGGCGGCGAGGGTCCGGGTCAGGTGGATCAGCGCCGCCTTGGTGACGTTGTAGTGGCCGATCTGGCTCTCGACCGACAACCCCCCGACCGACGCCATGTTGAGGATCACCCCGCCGTGGTCGCGCATCGCGGCACGCCAGGCCTCCTGCACCCACACGACCGGGCCCCGGTAGTTGACCTGCCAGGTCTTGTCGAACCGGGGCAGGTCGATGTCGATCGACGGGCCCATGTAGGGGTTGGTGGCCGCGTTGTTGACCAGGATGTCGAGCCCGCCGAGGCGCTCGACGGTCGCAGCGACACAGGCCGCGATCTGCTCCGGGTCGCCGGCGTGGGCGGGGAACACCGCGGTCTCGCCCTTCATGTCGGCGGCCGCCGCCTCCAGCGCGTCCTGCTTGCGCGACGACAGCATGACGGCCGCGCCGGCCTCGGCGTACGCCGCGGCGATGGCCTTCCCGATGCCGCGGCTGGCGCCCGTGACCAGCGCGACCTTGCCCTCCAGGCTTATCTCCATGCGCCCGAACGGTAGGGGGCCTCGCCGGGCCGGGCGAACCGGGCGACGGGGTGCCGTCGACGGCTGGACGCTGCGGAGGCCAGGTGCACGCCGGTGGCCGGTGGGCGACAGGGCGCAAGCCGGCCCAGCGACGCCTTCGTGACCTTCGCCGGCCGCGCCTCGGTAGCGTCGTCCGCGTGGCAGCGCAGACCAGCCGGTCGGTGGTCGGGCGCCCCGCACCGTGGATGCGGCCGTTCGTCGAGGGCTACGTCGGCTACCGCCTGGTCGGGTCGTGGACCGGCGTGCACCGTGGCCTGCCGTCGCGCCACCTGACCTTCATCGTGAGCATCGGCGAACCGATCGAGGTGCTGGCGCAGGTGGATCCCCGGCAGTCGCCGGACCGCTACGGCGTGGTCCTCGGCGGGCTGCAGGACCGCGCGGCGCTGGTGGCGGTGGAGGGCGGCCAGGAGGGGGTGACCATCGAGCTGACGCCGCTGGGGTGCCGCGCCCTGCTGGGTGTGCCGGCCCGGCCGCTGTGGAACCTGTCGCTGGAGGCGGCGGACGTCCTCGGGAGCGCCGCCGCAGAGCTTCGGGAGCGCCTCCACGGCGTCGCCGGCTGGGCCGATCGCTTCGCGGTGTGCGACGAGGTGCTCGGGCGGCGGCTGCACGCGCGCGGGGCCGGATCGGCGGTCGCGCCCGAGGTGCGGCAGGCGTGGCGGATGCTCGTCGCCTCCGGGGGCACCGTGCCGGTGTCGGCCGTCGTCGACGAGGTGGGATGGAGCCGCCGCCACCTCGCGCAGCGCTTCGGCGACGAGCTCGGCCTCTCCCCCAAGCGCGCCGCCCGGATCATCCGCTTCGACCGGGCGCGCACGATGCTCCAGGCCCCCGGGCCCCCGTCGCTCGCCGACGTCGCCGCCGTGTGCGGCTACTACGACCAGCCGCACCTGACGCGGGACTTCGTCGAGCTGGCCGGCTGCCCACCGGGCGAGTGGCTCGCCACCGAGCTCCCATCCGTCCAAGACGGCGAGCGCTCCGGGGTCGCACACTCGGCGCCATGAGCGACGACACGACCACTGCACCCACGACGACCGACACGGCCACCGCGCCGCCGGCCGCCACCGTGTGGCCGATCCTCACCTACCGGGACGCCCGGGCCGCGATCCGCTTCCTCGCCGAGGCGTTCGGGTTCGAGGAGCGGTGCGCCTACGCGGACGACGACGACCCTGACGTGATCCACCACGCCGAGATGCGCTGGCCGCTCGGGGGCGGCGTCATGTTCGGCTCCGCCGCGAAGGACGACGGGCCCTTCGGGCGGCGCACCCCGGGGAACGACTCGGTCTACGTGGCCTGCGACGAGCCCGACGACCTGTTCCGGCGAGCCGCCGCCGCCGGTGCCGAGGTCGTGCGGGGGCTGCGCGACGAGGACTACGGCTCGCGCGGCTTCACCGTGCGCGACCCCGAGGGCAACCTCTGGAGCTTCGGCACCTACCGCGGCGAGTAGCCGACCCGTCCCCGGGCATGGAGCTCGGCGAGGATGTCCTCGCCGTGCGGCGGCCGGCGCCTCGACCGACGGCCTGCGGGCGATCGGGCGATGCGTCGGGCCCGGGGACGAGGCGCGGCCCGACACCATCGGTACCGTGGGACGGGTGCCACTCCGCAACCGCCTCGCCGCCGAGACGTCGCCCTACCTGCGCCAGCACGCCGACAACCCGGTCGACTGGTACCCCTGGGGCGACGAGGCGTTCGCCGAGGCCCGCCGGCGCGACGTGCCGGTGCTGCTCTCGGTCGGCTACTCGTCGTGCCACTGGTGCCATGTGATGGCCCACGAGTCGTTCGAGGACCCCGAGATCGCCGCGCTGATGAACGACCTGTTCGTCAACGTGAAGGTCGATCGTGAGGAGCGGCCGGACGTCGACGAGGTCTACATGGAGGCCGTCCAGGCGCTCACCGGGCAGGGCGGGTGGCCGATGACGGTCTTCCTGACGCCCGACGGCCGGCCGTTCTTCGCCGGCACCTACTTCCCCCGGGAGCCCCGCCGCGGGATGGTGTCGTTCCCGGACCTCTGCCGCCGGGTCGACGAGGTGTGGCGGGATCGCCGCGACGCCCTCGACGTCCAGGCCGACAGGATCACCGAGGCGCTCGGACGCGCCTCGCAGCTCGCGCCGGGCGGGGGCGTGCCGGGCGACGACGCACTCGACGCCGCGTTCGAGGCGCTGCGCCGCCAGCACGACGACTCGTGGGGCGGCTTCGGTGGCCCGCCGAAGTTCCCGCAGGCGATGAGCCTGGACGGGGTGGTGCGCCACGCGGCGCGGACGGGATCGGCGCCGGCCCGCACGATGATCGAGATGTCTCTCGACGCGATGGCGTCGGGCGGCATCTACGACCACATCGGCGGCGGGTTCGCCCGCTACTCGGTCGACGGGGCGTGGCTGGTGCCGCACTTCGAGAAGATGCTCTACGACCAGGCGCTCCTCGCCCGCGTGTACCTGCACGCCTGGCAGGTGACCGGCCACGAGCGCTACCGGCAGGTGCTCGACGAGACCGTCGGCTACGTGCTGCGCGACCTGCGTCACCCCGACGGGGGCTTCTTCTCCGCCGAGGACGCCGACAGCGAGGGCGTCGAGGGCAAGTTCTACGTCTGGACGCCGGACGACGTGGTCGCCGCCCTCGCGGGTGACACCGACGACGATGGCGAGATCGCCACGCCCGACGAGGTGATGGAGTTCTACGACATCACCGCCGCCGGCAACTTCGAGGGTCGCTCGATCCCCAACCGCATCAGGGCGCGGGGAGACCTGGCCCGGCCGCCCCGCATCGAGGCGGCCCGCCGCCGCCTGTTCGCCGCCCGCGAGCGCCGTGTCCGGCCGGGGCTCGACGACAAGGTGCTCACCGAGTGGAACGCGCTCATGCTCTCGGCGCTGGCCGAGGCCGCCGCCGCGACCGGTCGTGACGACTGGCTCGGGGCCGCAGTGGCCAACGGCGAGTTCCTGGTGCGGTCGCTGCGCCGCGACGACGGCCGCTGGCTGCGGTCGTGGCAGGCCGACGGCGGTGCCTCCCGCTCCTCGGACCGCCCGGGCCGGGCCCGGCACCTGGCCTACGCGGCCGACCACGCGGCGCTCGTGGACGCCTTCGTGCGGCTGGGCGAGGCGACGGGCGAGGGGCGCTGGCTCGACGAGGCACGCGCGACCGCCGATGACCTCCTGCGCCTGTTCTGGGACGACGAGCGTGGCGGCGTCTTCACCACCGGGTCCGACGCCGAGGCCCTCGTGACCCGCACCAAGGACCTGATGGACACCGCCACGCCGAGCGCCAACAGCCTGGCGGCCGTCGGGCTGCTGCGGCTGGCCGCGCTGGTGGGCGACGACCGGTACCGATCCCGCGCGGAGGCGATCCTGCGCCTCACCGGTCCGCTCGCGGCCCAGCACCCCACCGCGTTCGGCCACCTGTTGCTGGCCGTCGACCTGGCCGCCCACGGCATCGACGAGATCGTGGTGGCCGGCGACCGCCCCGATCTGGTCGGAGCCGTCCACGAGCGGTTCCTCCCGAACGCGGTGCTCGCCTGGGGCGAGCGGTACGACTCGCCGCTCTGGGCGGGTCGGGACGACGGCCGGGCGTACGTGTGCCGCAACTACGCCTGCCGGCTCCCGGCCACCGACGTGGACACGCTCGTGGATCAGCTCGCCGGCGCCCCGGCCTGAACCGGGGTGGCCACCTCACCGCCGGTGCGCGGTTCAGCCCGGTGGCTCCACCGCGCTCACAGCCGGATCACGGTCTTGCCGGTGTTGGCCCCGGTGAACAGCGCGTTGAGCGCGTCGACGGCCGACTCGAGGCCCTCGTAGACCTGCAGGCGGTAGCGCAGCCGGCCCTCGGCGATCCACGACGCCAGTTGCCCCGAGATCTCGCCGAAGCGGTCCCAGTGGTCGAGCGACAGGAACCCCTCCATGCGGGCGCGCCGGTTGATCAGCTGGAAGTAGTTCGACGGGCCCGGCGGGCGGCGCCGCTCGTTGTAGATGGCGATCGCCCCGCACAGCACCACCCGTGCGCGCATGGCCAGGCGGTCCAGCACCGCCTCGAGCAGGGGACCGCCCACGTTGTCGAAGTAGACGTCGACGCGGTCGGGGCACAGCTCGCGCAACCGGGCCCGCACGTCCTCGGTCCGGTGGTTGATCGCCCCGTCGAGGCCCAGGTCGTCGAGGAGCCAGCGCACCTTCTCGTCGCTCCCGCAGATGCCCACCACCCGGCAGCCGCGGATCTTGGCGATCTGGGCCGCCAGCGAGCCGGTCGCCCCGGCGGCGGCCGACACCACCACCGTCTGCCCCGGCTCGGGCCTGCCGATGTCGACGATGCCGACGTAGGCGGTCAGCCCGGTCGCGCCGTGGACCGCGAGCATGGCCGGCGCGTCGACCTCCTCGCCGAGCGGCGTGGCCAGCGGGTCGTCCCGCACGATCGCGTAGCGTTGCCAGCCCGGCAGGCCGTAGACGCGGTGGCCCAGCGGGAATTGCGAGGTGCGGGTGGCGACGACCCGGCCGATGCCGCTGGCTCGCACGACGTCGCCGATCTCCACCGCGGGCAGGTAGCCCTCGGCGCTCGACAGCCACGTTCGCACGGTGGCGTCGATGCCGATCCACTCCACCTCGAGCAGGGCCTCGCCGTCGGCCGGCTCCCGGAGTGGCAGCCCTGCCTCGATCTCCACGTCGTCACGGCTGAGCAGACCGTTCGGCCGCCGGCGCAGCACGACCCGCCGGTTGGCGCCGGTGGACAGGTCGGTCTCGGTGCGGAGGTCCACGCGGCCGACGCTATCTGACGCCGCGTCAGGCCGGGGCGGGCGTTCACCAACCGCCCCGGTGAACCACCTCCGGGAGGTCCGGCCGCGGACGCCGTACCGAGCGGCCCGGCCCGTCCGGTGCCGGCCAGCCCAGCGCGACCGCCCCGAGCGCGCGCCACCCCTCCGGGACCCCGAGCGCGTCGAGCACCGCGCGCTCGTGCTCGAACAGGCCGAAGAACAGCGCCCCCAGCCCCGCGTCGACGGCGGCCAGCAGCAGCGCGTGCACGACCATGCCGCCGTCGACCCACCAGTAGGGCACCGGCCAGGCATCGGTGCCGGCCCCCAGACCCGTGGCCGCCTTGTCGTCCTCGGCGTAGCGGGCGGGGTACGCCGCCGGCGACACCAGCGGCACGATCACCACCGGCGCAGCGGGGAGCCCCTGCCAGCGGAAGGACGCCCGCCGCTCGGGCGGCAGCGTCACGTCCCACAGCCGGCCCGTCTCGGACCCGTCCAGGACCACGAACGACACCGCCTGCACGTTCCCCGCCGACGGAGCGCGGCGGGCGAGGTCGAGGAGCCGGTCGACGAGCTCGGGGGGCACGGGCCGGCCGTCGAACGACCGGACCATCCGGCGCCGGCGGATGGCCTCGGTCAGCTCCACCGGACCGACCGGGGGGTCAGGCCAGCTTGCGCAGGTCCTCCTCCATCGCCCAGCCGAAGGCGATGAGGCTGTCGCCCTTGTCGGTGTGCAGCTCCTCGAAGCGGGCGGCGAGCTCGGGGGCGATCTGGTCGGGGTGCAGCGTCTCGTGGTCGAGCACGGGCGCCGGCCCGCCGCCGTCGCCGCGCGCGGCGAACGCCCGCTTGTCGTAGGCGTTGGCCTCGATGCCGTACCGCTTGGCCAGCCTGCCGCCCCAGGCGCGCTGCTCGCCCGTTGCCGTGTGGCCGGGCCGGGGCACGATGTCGTGGAGCGACCGGAAGGCGTCGAAGCCACCGGGCTCGGCCATGCGGGCGGCCACCAGGACGTCCTCGTCCGGGAACGCCAGCACGGCCCGACGGAACTGGTCGTTCATGATCGCCCGGAGAACGGTGTCACGCTTCGACGTGCGGCTCACCGACGCCAGGCCGATGAGCACGCAGGGGGTGCCGCCGATGCGCTCGAGCGTGCAGAACGAGAAGCCGCGGAGCTTGCCGTTGTCGCGGGCCTGGGTGATGAGCACCCATGCCTCGGCCTGCTTCGACAGCGTGCCGATCTCGTGGGCCAGCGGAGACTCTGCGCAGAGGTCGGCCATCTCGGCCAGCTCGCCGTCGTTCAGTGCGGTGCAGTCCTTGGTGTCTACAGCGATCGACATGTCCTGCGTAGCCCCCGTTCTGCGTTCCAGCTCTGTCCCTTTAGTCCAGTCAACTCGCACGACTCGTGCAACTCGATCGGGCCGAACGCACGTGCGACCTGCACCTGTGACATACCCCCGGACCTGGGCGGAAGCCCGTCGGGGGCGCCGCTGGAGCCCTAGGCGCCGGCCATGATCGCCCCCGGTCCGAGCAGCTCGCGGAGCCGTCCGAGCAGGCCGTTCGTGGCATCGACGCTCCACCGCTCGGGCAGGCGGACCACGTGCCGGTCACCGAGGTGGAGGACGACCGGCGACTCGCCGCGGTGGTCGGCCAGCACCTGCTTGAGCTCCCCCACGGTCGCCCGGGACAGCAGTTGCGGCGGCACCCGCAGGTGCAGCGGCTCGGTGTCGCCGGTGCCGACCTCCACCACGTCGACGGCCTGGGCGATCAGCTTGGGCGTCTCCTCACGCCCGTCGACCCGGGCCCGCACCACGACCACCGCGTCGTCGTCGAGCTTGTGGCCGTGCTCGGTCATGCAGCGCGGGAAGACCATCACCTCGATCGACGAGCGGAGGTCCTCGAGCGTGAAGACGGCCATCAGGTCGCCCTTCCGCGTCCATTTGCGCTGCAGGCCCGTGACCACGCCGCCGACCGTGCGCACGGCGCCGTCGTCCAGATCGGCCACCTCGTCGAGCGTGCAGTCGGTGCGGCGCTCGAGCGCGGCCTCGGCCCCCAGCAGGGGGTGGTCGCTCACGTAGAGGCCGAGCATCTCCTTCTCGAACGCCAGGCGGTCGCGCTTGCCGAACTCCAGATCCGGGATCGGGATGCGCTCGAGATCGCCCCCGATGGCGTCGCCGCCACCGTCGCCGAACAGCGTCATGATGCCCATGTCACGCTCGCGCCGGCGGGTCAGCGTGCGGTCGACGATCTGCTCGAACACCGCCAGAAGGCCCTTGCGGGGGTGCCCGAACGCGTCGAAGGCCCCGGCCTTGATGAGCGACTCGACCGTGCGCTTGTTCAGCACCGAGGTGTCGACCCGGTCGCAGAAGTCGTAGACGTCGGCGTAGGGCCCGTTGGCCTCGCGCTCGGCGACGATGTGACCGACGAGCCCCTCCCCCACGTTGCGCACCGCCGAGAGCCCGAAGATGATGCGGCGGTCCTGCGAGCCGTCCGGGCGGTCCTCGACCACCGGCGTGAAGTCCGACACGGAGCGGTTGACGTCGGGCACCTCGACCGCGATGCCCATCCCCCGGCACTCGGCGAGGTAGACGGCCGCCTTGTCGAGGTTGGTCTTGACGCTGGTGAGCAGCGCCGCCAGGTACTCGGCCGGGAAGTTCGCCTTCAGGTAGGCCGTCTGGTAGGCGACGTAGCCGTAGCCGAAGGCGTGGGCCTTCGGGAAGGCGTAGTCGGCGAACGGCTCGATGATCCCGAACCAGGTCTCGCCGAGCTCGCGCGGGTAGCCGGACCGCTCGCAGCCCGCGACGAAGGTCTCGCGCTCCTTGGCGATGAGGTCGCGCTTCTTCTTGCCACAGGCCTTGCGGAGGTTGTCGGCCTCGGCCAGCGAGTACCCGGCGAAGCGCTGGGCGACCCGCATCAGGCTCTCCTGGAAGATCATCAGCCCCCAGGTGTCGCCGAGCACCTCCTCGGCGTCCGGATGGAGGTACTCGACCGGCCTGCGGCCGTTCTTGCGGTCGGCGTAGTCGTTGTGCATGTTCGCCGCCATGGGGCCCGGGCGGTAGAGGGCCACGAGCGCGGCGACGTCCTCGAAGCACGTGGGCGCCAGCGAGCGCATGAGCGCGCGCATGGGACCGCCCTCGAGCTGGAACACGCCCACCGAGTCGCCCCTGCGGAGCAGCTCGTAGGTGGGCTCGTCGTCGAGCGGCACGGCGTCGATGTCGACCTCGATGCCCCGGGTGGTGCGGATGATCTCGAGCGTGTCGCTGATCACGTCGAGGTTCCGCAGGCCGAGGAAGTCCATCTTGAGCAGGCCGAGCTCCTCGACACCGTGCATCTCGTACTGGGTGACGACCGGCGCCTCCTCCGGCGCCTGCCCGTTCTCGGGCTTGCGCTGGATCGGGACGTACTCGGTGAGGGGATCGTGGGTGATCACCACGGCGGCGGCGTGGATGCCGTCCTGCCGGCGCAGACCCTCGAGGCCCTTGGCGACATCGATGACCTCGCGGGTGTCGGGATCCTCCTCGTACATCTGCCGCAGCTCGGCCGCCATCTTGTAGCCGTCCTCGTAGCCCGGGCGCGGCTCCATGCACGCGTACAGCGGCGTGTCGCGGCCCATGACCAGCGGTGGCATCGCCTTGGCCACCCGGTCGCCGATTGCGTAGGGGTGGCCGAGCACCCGGGCGGCGTCGCGCACGGCCGCCCGGGCCTTGATCGTGGAGAACGTGACGATCTGCGCGACGCGGTCGCGCCCGTACCTCTCGGCGGCGTACCGGATCATCTCGTCGCGGAAGCGCGAGTCGAAGTCCATGTCGATGTCGGGCATCGAGATCCGGGAGGGGTTGAGGAAGCGCTCGAACAGCAGGTCGTAGCGGATCGGGTCGAGATCGGTGATGCGGAGGCAGTAGGCGACGGCACACCCGGCCGCGCTCCCCCGCCCGGGACCGACCCGGATGCCGCTGCGACGGGCGTGGGCGATGAGGTCCCACACGATCAGGAAGTACGAGCTGAACCCCATGTCGTCGATGATCCGGAGCTCGTAGGCCAGCCGCTCCACGACGGCCTCCGGCAGGGGGTCGCCCCAGCGCTGCTTCGCCCCCTCGAAGGTGAGGTGCCGCAGGTAGTCGCCGTCGCTGTCGAAGCCCTCGGGTAGGGGAAAGTCGGGCAGCTGCGGCGTGCCGAACTCGATCTCGACGTTCGCCCGCTCGGCGATCCACAGCGTGTTGTCGCACGCCTCGGGAACCTCGCCGAACAGCGAGCGCATCTCGGCGGCGGTCTTGAGGTAGTGCTCGTCGCCGTGGAACTTGAACCGGTTCGGGTCGCTCATCTGCGACCCGGTCTGGACGCAGAGCAGGGCGTCGTGCGCCACGGCGTCGCTGCGGCGCACGTAGTGGCTGTCGTTGGTGGCGAGGACCGGCGCTCCGATGCGGCGTGCCAGCTCGAGGAGCTGCGGGTTGGTCTTGTGCTGCTCGGGGATGCCGTGGTCCTGCAGCTCGACGAACAGGTTGTCGCGGCCGAAGATGTCCTGGAGGCGGGCGGCCTTGGCCGTGGCGCCCTCCACGTCGCCCTGCACCAGCGACTGGAGCACGTGGCCGCCGAGGCAACCGGTGGTCGCGATCAGCCCCTCGGCGTGGTCCGCCAGCGTGTCCCAGTCGACGCGGGGCTTGTAGTAGTAGCCCTCCAGGAACGCCCGGCTGGCGAGCTGGATGAGGTTGCGGTAGCCGGTGTTGCTCTCCGCAAGCAGCGTGAGGTGGTAGTACAGCTTCCTGCCGCCCTCGGCATCCCCGCCCGTGTCGTCGAGCCGGCCCCGGCGCGTGGGCCGCTCGTGGCGCGACTCGTGGGCCATGTAGGCCTCGGTGCCGAGGATCGGCTTGACGCCCTGTGCCCGGCACTCCTTGTAGAAGTCGAGGATGCCGTACATGTTCCCGTGATCGGTGATGCCGACCGCGGGCTGGCCGTCGGCGACGGCGGCACCGACGACGTCACCGATGCGGGCCGCGCCGTCGAGCATGGAGTACTCGGTGTGGACGTGGAGGTGGGTGAAGCTTCCGCGACCCGGCACCCGTGCACCCTCCCCGGGGGTCTCGGCCTTCGTCCACAGCTCCCTGTGGACGAATGACATCGGTGTGATTCCGCTCAGAGGCTAGCAGCGCTCCCCGCTCGGCCAGTGTTGCCCGGAGGCCTCGCTGTCTGGCCGTGGCTCACACCGCCGATCCCGTACGGTTCAACGCCACGACCAGGACCGCCCGCTCGGCCTCTCACTCCTCGTACGCCAGCGCGGGCTGGGCGTCGGGGTCGCCGTGGCCGACGAGCGACTCCCAGATCGCGTCCATCGCCGGATCGTCGTCGGGTGCCGTCAGCGACGCGCTCTGGACGTCGTCGAGGCGCAGGCCGCGGCTGCGCAGGTACCCCCGGATGCCGGTGCGGAGGCGCTGCTCCACGGCCTGGGCGCCGGCCCGGTCGACCTCGGGCAGCACGACCGCGAACCAGTGCTGGCTCCCGTCGGGAACGTGGACAAGGTGGTCGACCAGGCCGCCGGCAACGAACTGGTGGCCGAGCTCGCGCAGGAGCGTGACCTGGCGCCGGTGCGGGAGGGCGGCCAGCGGTGCGTCGGGCACCTGCACCATCACGAGGGAGTACGGCGCCCGGTCGTACGAGGCCCGGGTCTGCTCGGCCGCGAGGCGGTCGCACAGGTACTGCGCCGACCAGAGCCGGGTCTCGGGATCGATGGCCGCCGCCGCGGACCGCCCCGGCGAGGGCGACGGGCGCTCGACCGGCGGAGGGGCCGGCGCAGGCGGCATCGAGTGCTCGGAGAGCACGCTCTCGTCCCAGCCCACCTGCTCGTAGCCCTCGCCGACCGACGGCGCCCGCTCGTCGCCCTCGTCGGGCCAGCCCTCGCGCTCGTCGCTCCGGAGGTCGGCGGCCGCGACCGGCGCGGCCGGATCCCAGGCGGCGGCCGGCTGCTGCGACCACGGCGGCTCCGGCGACCACGACGACTCGGCCCACGCCGCAGGCTCCTCCGACCCCCGCCACCACGCCGCGTCCCCCGCATCCCCCGGCTCGGCGACCTCCGCCACCTCGGACGACCACACCCCGTCCCCCGGCTCGGCGGCCCCCGCCGGCTCGGGTACCCACGACGTGCCCGCCGCGTCCGGCTGCTGCGACCACCCCGGTTCCGGCGACCACGACGACTCCGCCCACGCCGCAGGCTCCTCCGACCCCCGCCACCACGCCGCGTCCCCCGCATCCCCCGGCTCGGCGACCTCCGCCACCTCGGACGACCACACCCCGTCCCCCGGCTCGGCGGCCTCCGCCACCTCGGACGACCACGCCTGGTCCCCCGGCCCCGCGAGCCCCGCCGGCTCGGGTGGCCACGACGGCTCCGGTGGCCGTGACGGCCCGGGCGACCCGGCCGGTCCCGGCGACCACGACGGCTCCGGTGAGCCGGCGAGCTCCCCGAGATCCGGAACGTCGGGCGGCGGCGTGGCGACCCGGACCCGCGACGGGCGGTGGCCCCCGGGCCGCTCCCCTGCCGCGGACCGGCCCGACGGTGCGCCCGCCGCCCCGTCGTCGGCCAGCATGCCGACCACCCGCTCGGACAGGTGCCCCACGTGGGCCACCACCGCGTACGTCGCGGCCCGCGCGCCCACCAGCGCCGCGACACCGACGAGGCCGGCGTCGTCGACATCGACCTGGCGCAGCACCGCGTACGCGACCACGGCCACCAGCGCCGCCGTGAAACCGAGGGCAGGGCCGCCGAGCAGGCCGGCGGCGAAGATCGGCACCACGAGCACCGTCGCGGCCACCTCGATCGGCTGCACACCCGATGCCGCGAGTGCGCCCGCGACGATGAGCACGATCGTGGCCACCGACGCCAGCAGGGCCTGGCGTGCGCCACGCTCGGTCAACCGCTGACCCCGTGGAAGCCGACCTGCCCCATCGCCCCGCAGCCTACGGGGTCACAGGTAGGTCCCTGGTCGCGACTCGGCCTCGGCGCCGGGGGCGCTGCCCGGCGGCAGGCGGCGGCGCATCTCCTCGAGCTGCTGCCGTGCCGCCATCTGCTGGGCGAACAGGGTGGCCTGGATGCCGTGGAAGAGACCCTCGAGCCACCCCACGAGCTGCGCCTTCACGATCCTGAGCTCGGCCTCGCTCGGGGCGGCGGTGCCCTGGAACGGATGCGCCAACCGGTTGAGCTCCTCCTGGAGGTCGGGCGAGAGGGCGTGCGACAGCTCGGACACCGACGTCTCGTAGATCTCGCGCAAGCGGTCGCGACTGGCCTCGTCGAGCTCCGCCTGGCGGACCTCCTCGAGCAGCAACTTGATCATCGAGCCGATGCGCATCACCTTGGCGGGCTGCTCGACCGCCTCCTGTCCCTCGCGGCTGCCGTCGGTCCCTCCATCGGGACCGGTGACCACCTCGGGATGCTCGACGGAGGGCCGGGCCGCTCCGCCCGACGGCGTGCCCTGGTCGGGGGAAGACATGCCCGCCATCCTGCCACGCCCGGTGCGCCGTCACACCGGCACGCGTGCCCGGATCTCGGCGGCTCACCCCCGGGCGGCGAGGAAGGGCACCAGCATCTCGGCGGGGGTGACCGAGCCGTGACGGCCGATCAGCTCGTACGGCCCCGTGTCGAGCGGGTCGTGGAACGCGACGTCCGTACGGGCGACCACCGCGACGTCGCCGAGGCGGGACAGCGCCGCATCGGTGACGTGCGGTCCCAGCCAACCACCCGCCACGACGTCGTCCCGGCCGAGGATCCACGCGTCCCGGCCGTGATGGGCCTCCGCCGCCTCCCGCAGCGCGCGGGCCCGCCCGGCGCGCGCGTGCAGCCAGCGGAAGCGGGCCTCGCCGGACTGCATCGAGCAGTTGGCGAGCACGTCGCCGGCCAGCGGGATCACCCGCTCGCCCACCTCGACCTGGCCGTGGTCGGCCGTGACCACCAGGGCGGCCCGCGGGGGCAGGCGCGCGAGCAGCCGATCGACGATCTCGTCCACCCACCCGATCTCGGCGTCGAAGTGCTCGCCGAGCCCGTACTCGTGGGCCACCTTGTCCACGCCGTCGTAGTAGGCGTAGATGAACGGCTCCGACTGGCGCAGGAGCCGGTCGACCTCGGTCACCATCGTGGCGATCGTCCGGTACCCGCTGAAGCGGGCCGGGTCGAGGTGGGCGCCGGTGAACCCGGATCGGCGGTACTCGGCCCTGGTCACCACCGGCGGCCGGTGCCCGAGGAACGGCGCGTGGGGCTGGAGCTTGGAGGGCGGGATGCTGTGGTAGGCGTCACCTGCGGCGGTGCTCCACCGCAGCACGTTGAGCACCTCGCCGTGCACCGCGATGCGGTAGCCGACGATGCCGTGCTCGCCGGGTGGCAGTCCGGTGGTGAGCGAGGTGAGCGCCGACGACGTGGTGGAGGGGGCGACGGTGGTGATCGCGCTCCCGGTCATCGCGGCCAGCGTGGGCGCCAGCTCGCGGCGCGCCTGGAGCTGCTCCCACCCGAGCCCGTCCAGCACCAGCAGGACCACCTGATCGGCCTCGCCGACGAGCGCGGGGATCCAGTGCGGGGTCGCGTCCGGCGACCCGAGCAGCGCCGGCACCACGCGCGTCACGCATGCGCCGCCGTAATCAGGGAGTAGGGGTTCGTCGACCACACGTGTGCCTTTCTCGGACTCACCGTACCGGCCCCAGCGATCGGACCGTCGCACCCCGACGGCACCGGTGGTCCGACCCCCAGGCTGTCACACCCCCGGGACGGCTGGTCCCACCGTGTCACCACCGTTCGCCGGTCGCCAGCCCGTACAGTTGGGTCCGTGCAGGTGGTGGCGTGAAGGTCTCGACGCGTGGTGACTACGCGAGCAGGGCGCTGCTCTCGCTCGCCCTGCACGCCGACGAGTCGGGTCCCACGTCGGTCCGGGACATCGCCGAGCGCACCGGCCTGCCGCAGCCCTACCTCGAGCAGATCCTGCTCGCGCTGAAGGGCGCCGGCCTGGTGCGCTCGAAGCGCGGCGTCGGCGGCGGCTACGTGCTGGCGCGCGACCCCGCCACCATCACCCTGGGTGACATCGTGAGTGCGGTCGACGGGCCCATCACGGTCGGTGACTTCGGCGAGCCCCACCAGGACGGAGCGTGCGACCACGAGGGGCAGTGCGTGCTGCTGGCGATCTGGGCGATGATGAGCGAGCGCATGCGCCACCACCTCGACGGGCTCACCCTGGCCGACATCGCCCGGATGGCCCGCGGCGAGCGCGACTGGCCGGACACCTCTGCGCCACCGGCGAGCGGTACCGCGCGCCGCTGATCCCCTCGTGCTCCCCCGAGGATCAGCGCAACGCGTCGAGCACGGCGGCCAGGTCAGGTGGCAGGGGTGAGCTGAACCGGAGCTGGCGCCCGGTGACCGGGTGCGCGAGCTCGAGGTGCGCCGCGTGCAGCCACGGACGGTCGAGCGGCAGCGACGGGCGCCGTCCGCCGTAGCGCGCGTCGCCCACCACCGGGTGGCCGATCGACGACAGGTGCACCCGGATCTGGTGGGTGCGGCCGGTCTCGAGCCCGCAGCGCAGCTCGGTCACGGTCACCGGCTCGTGAAAGGTCCGGACGACCTCGAAGCGAGTGCGGGCCGGCTTGCCCGCGGCGGCGACCGCCATCCGGGTGCGGTCACGCACCGAGCGCCCGATGGGCGCGTCGACCATGCCGGTGGGGGACGCCAGCTCGCCCCACACCAGCACCCGGTACCGGCGGGTCACCCGCCGTGCCGACAGCATCGCGACCAGGGCGTCGTAGGCCCGCGGCGACCGGGCGACGAGCAGCAGTCCGGACGTGCCCTTGTCGAGGCGGTGCACGATGCCCGGCCGATCGGCGGCGCCGACGTCGCGCAGCTCCGGGTACCGGGCGAGCAGGCCGTTCACCAGGGTGCCGGTGGCCTGGCCGGCGCCCGGGTGCACCACCAGGCCGGCGGGCTTGTCGACCACCAGCAGGTCGGCGTCCTCGTGCACGACCGCCACCGGCACGCCGGGGTCCGCGGTGATCTCGCCGGGGGCCACCACGGGTCCGGCGGCGATCTCGAGGACGTCGCCCTCGTGGACGCGGTGCGACCGCTGGGTGACCGGACGGCCCCCCACCGCCACCCGCCCGCCGTCGACGAGCTCACCCGCGCGTGCCCGGCTCTGGCCGGTGACCAGGGCGACGACGCGGTCGAGTCGCTCGCCGTCCAGCGCCGGGGGCACGACCTCGCGTGCGGGCTCGTCCACCGGCTCCTCGCGCCCGTCCCGGGATGTCATGGGCTCACGCCCGCTCGTGCGCCGGCCCCTCGTGCCACCGGGTGAGGACGAGCAGCACGGCGCCGCTCACGATGGCCACGTCCGCCAGGTTGAACACCGGCCACCACTGCAGGTCGACGAAGTCGACCACCCCCCCGCCGAGCACGCCGTCGCCCGCCCGGAACGCGCGGTCGATCAGGTTGCCGATGGCACCGCCCGCCACGAGCCCGATCGCCACGGCGGGCGCCGGGGTGGTGGCGTAGCGGCCCGAGCGCAGCAACAGCGCCACCACCAGAAGGGCGAGGAGCGAGATGAGCGGACCCCGTCCCTCGGTGAGCGAGAAGGCCGCCCCGTGGTTGACCGTCAGGTGGAGCCTGAGGGTCCAGACGAGGTCGATCGTGCGGGACGAGAGGGTCTCCACCGCCCACCACTTGGTGAGCTGGTCGACGAGCACGGCGAGCGCCGCCGCCCCGCCGAGCAGACCCCAGCGTGGCCGGGCGGGGACACCGGTCAACGCCGCAGACCCAGCCCCCCGCTCTTGCACTTGACGCAGAGGGCGGCGTGCGGCAGGGCCTTCAGACGCTCCTTGGGGATGGGGCTGCCACACGCTTCGCACAAGCCGTAGGTGCCGTCGCGGATCTTGCGGATCGCCGTGTCGATCTGCTCGATGGCCGCCCGCGCCTGGGCCGACAGGGCGAGGTCGCGCTCCCGCTCGACGGCCAGCGTGTCTCCCTCGCCCGACTCCTCGTCGAACTGCACGTCCCCGGGCTCGCGATCCTCGGTGAGCGAGTCGGCCTCGGCCTGGAGCGCCTCGGCCTGGCGGAGGTAGGTGGCACGCTCCTCCTCGAGCGAGCGGAGCTGGCCCTCGAGGAACTTGTCGAGGGCCGGGGCCTTCCTCGCGGTCTTCGCCCCCGCCTTCTTGGCCGGCCGGGTGCGGGACTTCGCGGCCGACGGCGTGCGGGACTTCGC
>JBKHJZ010000040.1:0-21708 GCA_046537875.1 Acidimicrobiia bacterium
GTAGCGCGCGGTGATGCTGCCCTGGCGGGTCCGGAGGATCAACGAGCGGCTGCTCTCGGGGTCGGAGCGGATGAGGATCGTCTCGGATCCCTGGCTGGCGCTCGGGTCGACGGCGTACGCGACCCCTTCCTCGTCGGGCAGCACCACCTCGATGCTTCCCTGGCGGGCGGATGCCGACACCGAGCGCGGCGAGTCCGCGAAGTCCAGCGCGATGCTGCCCTGGCGGGACGACGCGTCGACGCTCGCCGAGCGCAGTCCGGTGCCCGTCACGCCCCCCTGGTGCGTGCGGGCGACGACATCGCCGCCCACCCGCTCGAGGGTCGCCGAGCTCTGGCGGGTCTCCACGGTCACGGGACCCTCGACGTCGCTGATCGTCAGGTTCCCGCGGCCGGCGACGGCGACCGCCAGATCCGGCGGGACCTCGATGGTGTAGTCAGCGCGGCACCACGTCGACCCGAAGGCCGGACACGACCCGCGCACCAGCAGCCGGTCGGCCCGGCGCTCGACCCGGTGGCCGGTGGCCCGCAGGCCGTCGCGGATGCTGGCGTGGACCCGCACGGTGTCGGCATCCGGCACGCCCACCACCCGGACCCGGCCGGCCCCGTTGTCCACGTCGAGGAGCGTGAGGCCGCCGGCGTCGACCTCGACCGCCTCCTCCCGGTCCTCCCTGGCGAGGACGCTCGTCACCTGGAAGGCGCTGAACGTCAGCATCGGCACGGCGAGAACCGTCGCGACCGTGCGCCAGGCCCGCCGGCCCTGCTGCCCCACCGTGCCCATCGTGCCCTCCCTCACCCCTCGAGGAACCGCAGCACCGCCAGGACCCGGCGGTGGTCGTGCTCGGTCGGCGGCAGGTCGAGCTTGGTGAAGATGTTGCTGACGTGCTTCTCGACCGCGCCGTCGCTCACCACCAGCTGGCGGGCGATGGCGCCGTTCGACCGGCCCTCGGCCATCAGCGCCAGCACCTCGCGCTCGCGCCGCGACAGCCGGTCGAGCGGGTCGCGGCGCCGGCTCCGGGCCAGGAGCTGCGCCACCACCTCGGGGTCGAGCGCGGTGCCGCCGTCGCCGACCCGGCGCACCGCATCGAGGAAGTCGGACACGTCCGCGATGCGATCCTTCAGCAGGTAGCCGAGCCCGGAGGTGTCGCTCGCCAGCAGCTCGCTGGCATACCGCTCCTCGACGTACTGCGAGAGCACGAGGATCCCCACCGTGGGCCAGCGGTCGCGGATCCGGAGCGCGGCCCGCAGGCCGTCGTCGGTGTGCGTGGGCGGCATGCGGACGTCCACCACCGCCATGTCCGGCCGGAGGCGCTCGACCACCTCCACCAGGTCGTCGGCGTCGTCGACGGTGGCGGCCACCTCCAGGCCGGCGTCGGCCAGAAGGCGGGTGAGCCCGGCGCGCAGCAGCACCGAGTCCTCGGCGATCACGATCCGCACGGCACCTCCACCAGCAGGCTCGTCGGGCCTCCGGCGGGGCTCACCGCGTGCATCGTGCCGCCGAGGGCCGTGATGCGGTCGTGCAGCCCCCGCAACCCGGTGCCCCGCGCCGGGTCGGCCCCCCCGACCCCGTCGTCGCGCACCTCGATCACGAGGCGGTCGCCGGCCCGCTCGATCGTGACCGCCGCGCTGGTGGCGGCGGCGTGGCGGGCCACGTTGGTCAGCGCCTCGGTCACCACGAAGTAGGCCGCGCTCTCCACGGCGGGAGACGGCCGGGGGACCACGTCGACGTTCAGCCTGACGGGGACCGGCGAGCGCGCCACCACGGCGGACAGGGCGGCGTCGAGCCCCCGGTCCTCCAGGATCACCGGGTGGATCCCGCGCACGAGGTCGCGGATCTCCCGCAGGGCCGCCTTGGCCTCCTCGTGCGCGTCGGCCACGAGGCGGCGGCCCGCCTCGGGATCCTCGGCCTCGAGGCGCTGGCGCGCGGCCCCCAGATCCATCGCCAACGACACCAGCCGCTGCTGGGCACCGTCGTGGAGGTCGCGCTCGATGCGTCGTCGCTCGGCCTCGGCGCTGTCCACGGCCGCGGCCCGGCTGGTCTCGAGCTGCGTCACCCGGGCGCCGAGCTCGTCGGCCGGGCGGAGCGCGAGCAGGCGCTGCGCCACCCACACGTCGACCGTCGCGAGGCCCCGCGTGAGCCACGGGGCGACGATCACGATCCCCACCACCCCGACGAGGGCCAGCACCAGGGCGCCGGGGCCCCGGGACACCTCGAACAAACCGAACTTGGCGGTCTCGCCCGGCAGCCACGGCGCGGAGAGCGGCAGGGCGACCAGCGCCGCCGACCCGCCCCACACCACCAGCGCCGGGACGGCGGTCGCGAGCCCGAGCGGCAGCGCCAGCAGCAGATAGGCGATCTCCCGCCAGCGGGGGGACGACCGCACCCGCTCGACGAGCCGCCGCCACCACGTGCGCCCGACGAGCGGTGGCACCGGGTCGGCCAGGTCCACGCCGAGCAGGGCCGCGACGCGCGAGCGCTCGAGCTGCGCCATCCCCCGGGCCGACACGAACAGCAACCAGGCCACCGGCACGGCCAGGGGGAACGTGACGAGGAGGCCGACCGTGGTGGCGAGCAGTGCGACGATCACGCTGAACGTCACCGGGCCCACCAGCACGTCGAGCAGCACGTGCGTCAACGACCACCACGTCGCGGCCTCGCGCCACGGGCGGACCAGGTCGCGGATCACGGCGCCAACGCTAAGCAGCGGCGGCGACCCTGGCCATGTGGCGACCCGGTGTTCGGCGGGTGGGGCTGTCCCCCCATCGTCCCCGTGGCCGGTTCAAAGCCGAGTGAGTAGGGATGGACGCAGATGCTGAACCGTCCGGGAATCACAGCGTGAGCTGCGGCGAGCGCGACGAAGCCGCCCGGCAGAACTGACGAGCCGACCCCCGCAGACGTTCGCGTCCGCGCCACTCATTTCCGTACGGACAGCAAATATTACGACGCGTACGGCGCACAGTCGTCCTGATTTCACGCACTGTGCTGGACGCGCGCCGAAAAGCAGATTAGAACGTGTTCCGAGCGCACCGGCGTACCGATGGGCGGTGGTGGGCTCCGCAACGGGGAGACCGGGAGCGACCTGGACGCAAGGGGGCGTCGGGACGAGGGTCGCTCGTCGTGGGAGGCCTCACGGCCTCCCAGCGGTCTCGCCCGTGGGACCGTCACCCATGTGGCGGTTCCGCCAAATGGGGACGACAAGGGGGGAATACATGCAACCATCTACGCGCCGTAAGGGCGCTGTCGTCGGCGTGCTCGCGCTGCTGGCGGCGGCCCTCGCGGCGGTCCTGATGCCGGCGGCGCCGGCCGGCGCAGCGGTACAGACCAACGCCTGCACCAACAACGTCACGGCCGACCCCACGCAACTCGAGGTCGACCTCGTCGGCACGTCACCAACGGAGGTGTCGCCTGGCGACGCCTTCACGCTGAGCGGGCTCAGCCTCACGGCGTTCCTCCCTGGTGACATCTTCGTGTCCGGCTACAACCTCGGCATCATCGAGGACGGCGACACGGTGCCGGGTGACGTCCTCACGGTCATCGAGGGCACCAACACCGTCGAGGGCGTCCAGTCGACGCCCGCCGTCGAAACGTCGGTGGGCCCGATCACCATCAACGACCCCGACGGGACCCCGGGTACCGGTGACGAGACCGCCGAGGACGCCGAGGTGACCGTCGCCTTCCCGGACCAGACCTGGACCGCCGGCGAGTCCGGCACCATCGAGTTCCGGGAGGACACGGTCACGCCGCTCGGCTCCGACACCGGCGGCATCGTCATCAACGCCGACGTGGGATCGCTGGCGGTGCAGTTCCGGTGCAGCCCGGGCACCGTCGACGAGACCACCGGCGAGATCACCTTCGTCGATCCCGCCGCGTCGTTCACCTCGACGCAGATCGTGGTGCCGCCCGAGGCGCCCGTGGCGAACGATGACAGCGCGTCGGTCGGCGCCGGTCAGTCCGTGTCGATCAACGTGGTGGCCAACGACACCGATGCCAACGGCAACCTCGACCCGTCGACGGTGACCATCACCGGCCCGCCAGCGGCGGGGACGGCGACGCCCAACGCAGACGGGACGGTGACCTACACCAACACGGACGAGACGGCGTCGTCGGACTCGTTCACCTACACGGTGGCGGACACCGACGGCCTGGTCAGCAACGAGGCCACGGTGACGATCACCATCCTGGGTGACGCGTGCGATGCGACCACCTCGTCCTGCGACCTGGACCAGGTCGTCGAGGTCGAGGTCACGGGTGACACCATGACCATGGAGCAGGCGGGCGCGCTCGTCACGCTCGGTGGCATCACGCTGAACGGGCAGCCGCAGACAACTGGCGGCGACCTGAACGGCCTGACCGTCGTCAACGCCCGTGGCACCGACGCCGGCTGGTCGCTCACCGGTCAGATGAGCGGTGACTTCAGCGACGGGACCGGTGACGGGGTCTGCCCGGTCAGCGACCCGAGCACGTGGGACAACCACTGCATCCCGGGCGGCAACCTGGGATGGACCCCGAGTGCCGAGGTCGCCCACGAGCAGATCCCCGGCGACGTCGCCACGGTGGACGCCGGTTCGACCGTCGACCCGTACAGCCCGGGGCTGGACTCGGCCCAGACGCTGTGCTCGTCGCCGGACACCCAGAGCGGCGGCACGTTCAGCTGCGGCGGAGCAGTGGCCCTGGCCATCCCGGCCTCGGCCGCGGCTGGCACCTACAGCGGGACGCTCACGCTGACACTGGCGTGATGAACCGCTGACGTGATGTGGCGTGGGACGGGTCTGCGGGCCCGTCCCTCGTCACGTCGCTTCCGGACACCGAGACCCGGAGGGTCGATGACGCACACCACCCGCCTGGCGCTGGCGGTGCTCATGTTCGCCACGGCTGTGACGACCGGCGGTGGCACGGCGGCGGCGCAGGAGGCGCCTCCGCCACCAGGAGACCAGACGGCACCGGATGAGCCGGTGCCCGACGGCGCTGATCGACCTTCCTGGTCGGTGCGGCCGGCCGGGGACCAGGGGCAGTCCGAGCGCACCCACTTCGTCTACACGCTGCCCCCGGGCGCGCGCCTGGTCGACACGGTGGCCGTCACCAACGTCGATCCGGAGCCGCTGACCGTCGCCATCTACTCGGCCGACGCCTACAACACCTCGCAGGACGGCGCCTTCGCCCTGCGCCTTCCCGAGGAGCCGAAGATCGGGGTGGCCTCGTGGATCCGTCTCGGAGTGCAGGAGCACACGATCCCGCCCGAGACCACGATCGAGATCCCCTTCGAGCTCACCGTCCCCGAGGATGCCGAGCCGGGTGACCATGCCGGCGCGCTGCTCGCCGCCAACGTCGACCTCGAGGAAGGGGGAGGCTCCCCCGAGATCGACGTGCAGTTGCGGCGGCGGGTCGGCACCCGGATCTACGTGCGCGTCGAGGGCCCGATCGAGCCCGCGCTCTCGCTCACCGAACTCGCCGTCGACGACCACCACGCCGTCGTGCCGTTCATCACCGGCCGCGGCGGCACCGACGTGCGCTTCACCGTGAGCAACAACGGCAACGTCCGCCTGACCCCCGACGCCCGGATCGAGCTGGTCGGGCCGTTCGGGACCGTCGTCGGGAAGGCCGACGAGCAGACCCTGCCCGAGCTGCTGCCCGGCGGGTCCGTCGAGCGGGAGGCCGAGATCGACGGCCTGCCGCCCCTCGGCAAGCTCTCGGTCCGGGTGGTGGTGACCGCGGACGAGACCGAGACCCGCGCCTCGCGCACCGTCTGGGCGATGCCGTGGGTGTACCTGGCCCTCGTCCTGCTCCTGCTGGCGCGCTGGCAGTGGCGCCGCTGGCGGCGCCGGCGCGCCGAGCGCAACGCGCTGGCCGGGTCCGGCTCACCGGCGCACGCCGAGACCGAGGAGCAGCTGACCGCGTGACACCCAGGGCCGCAGCAGCGGCGCCGCGGGCGGAGTCGGCGATCGCGGCGGTTCGGCCGCCGTCGATCGCCGTGCCGCGGCTCCTCGTGGCCCCGATCGTCGTGGCGCCGGTCGTCCTTGCGTCCATCGCCCTGACGGCGCTGGTACTGCCAGCGCCGGCGGCCCACGGGCAGGACGCGGACGACTCGGCGCCCGTCGTGCTCGTCTCCCGCCGGAGCGTCGACGTCGCGGACACCGTCGACGTGACCGGCGGGGGATGGCAACCGGCGAGCCTGGTGGTGCTCGACATCTGCGGCAACCGGGCGGCCCGCGGCTCGCTGGACTGCACCGGCGCGCCGATCGAGAAGGGCGTCGGAGCGGACGGCCGGTTCCGGCTGTCGCTCAACGTCCGCGTGCCGCCGAGCCCGTGCCCCTGCGTGCTGGTCGTGACCGGGCTGGGCGGGCCGGAGCGGGCCGTCGTGCCGCTGGAGATCCGGGGCCACCCCGAGATCTCCGATGAGGAGGTCGACGAGATCGCCGAGGCCGAGCAGGCGCCCGCCGGTCGCCTGGTGGTCGACGACGCCCGCCTCGAGGGCGGTGGCCCGTGGTCGTCGTGGTTCGGGGGCTCGGCGACGCGCACGCTGGTGGTCACGGTCCGCAACACCGGCGAGGCCGCGGCCGGCCTCCGGGTGGCCGTCAGCGCCGGCCGGGGCGACGACCCGGAGGGCTGGGTCCCCGTGACGGACCCCGGCCGCCTGGACGCCGGCGAGGAACGCACACTGCACATCCCGGTGCGCTTCGACCCGCTGGGCGTCGGGAGCCACACGGTGGCGGGGGAGGTCGCCGGACGCGGGACGACCGCGACGTTCGACGCGAGCACCACCATCCACCCGTGGGGCCTGTACGGGCTGGCCGGCGCGACGCTCGTCCTGTCCGTCGTCACTGTCGGCGTGCGGCTCCGGCGGCGCCGCGGGCGTCGCCGGGATCCGGTGCCACCCGAGGAGCTCGCCGCGGCGTAAAACCCGACTTGCAAGGTCAGGTTTTTGCCCGTACGGTGGCACACCCATGAGCGCAACCGACGAACTGTTGCAGAACGCCGAGCGCTACCGGGAGCGCTTCGACGGTGAGCTGCCGATGCCACCGGCCAGGAACGTCGCCGTGGTGGCGTGCATGGACGCCCGCCTGAACGTCTACGGGCTGCTCGGGCTGTCCGAGGGGGACGCGCACGTCATCCGCAACGCCGGCGGCGTGGTATCCGACGACGTCATCCGGTCGCTGGCCATCTCCCAACGCCTGCTCGGCACGACCGAGGTCGTCCTCATCCACCACACCGACTGCGGCATGCTCAGCTTCACCGACGACGAGGTGAAGGCGCAGATCGCCAAGGACACCGGGATCCGGCCGCCGTTCGCCCTCGAGGCGTTCGACGACGTCGAGGACGACGTCCGCCAGTCGATCGCCCGCCTCGAAGCCAGCCCGTTCGTCGACAGCTCCGCGGTGCGCGGCTTCGTCTTCGACGTGGCGACCGGGGACCTGCGGCCGGTCGAGTGACAGGCGTGCCCGGCGCGCCCGGCACCACGGGCGGGCACGCCGCCCGGCCACCGCGCCCGGTGTCCGGCCCTCCCGTACGCCGGGCGCAGTAGCCCGGGCTCCTCCCGCCGGAGGATGCCGGGCGGTCACCGGCGCCGTACCGTGCGAACGTGCGATCCGCCGCCGTCGCGCGCCCATCCGAGGCAGAGCCCCTTGCCGGGGCGTCGGGCGTCCCCGCCTGGGTGACCGATGCCGCCATCGCGGTCGTGGTGGCGGTCGCCCAGACCGTCGGCGTCGCCCTGGCGGGCACCCACCAGGCCGACCGGACGCTCGGGCCGATCGGGGTGGTGCTGCTCGTGGGTGCGGCCGCCGGCCTGGTCGTGCGCCGGTCGCGGCCGGGGGTGGCCTTCGGCGTCGCCTTCCTGGCCACGATGGCCTACGTCGCCACCGATCAGCCCGACGGCCCCGCCTTCCTCGCGCTGATCGTGGCGTTCTTCACGGCCCACCTCCGCGGCCTGCGCCGGGTGACGCTCGGCGCGCTCGTCGTCGGGTACGTGTGGTCGCTCTGGCTGGCGCCGCTGGTCGGCGGGGATCCCCTTCCCGGCCTCGCCGAGGCCGCGGGGCTCGCCGCCTGGTTGCTGGTGCTCGGGGCGGTGGCGGAGCTGGTGCGCAGCCGCCGGGAGCGGGCCGCCGAGGCGGCACGGGTCCATGACGAAGAGGCCCGGAGGCGGGCCAGCGAGGAGCGCCTCGTGATCGCCCAGGAGCTGCACGACGTGCTCGCCCACAGCATCTCGCTGATCAGCGTCCAGGCCGGCGTGGCGCTCCACCTGCTCGACGAGCGCCCGGAGCAGGCCCGCCCGGCGCTCTCCGCCATCAGGGAGGCCAGCCGCGACGCCCTCGACGGGCTGCGCTCGGTCCTCGACGTGCTGCGCCAGGGGGAGGCGGCGCCCCGGGCACCGACATCCGGCATCCGCGACCTGGGCGCGCTCCTCGAGCGCACCCGGGCCACCGGTCTCGACGTGCAGCTCGAGACGACCGGCGCCCCGGGGCCGCTGCTGCCCACCGACGTCGACCTGGCCGCCCTGCGGATCGTCCAGGAGGCGCTCACCAACGTGGTCCGCCACGCCGACGCCGGCCGGGCGACCGTGCGGCTGACCTACGGCGACGACCACGTGACCGTGCAGGTGGACGACGACGGGCCCCGGCCACCGGGCGGTTCCGACGCCGCACCCGACGGGCCCGCCACCGGGCGGGGGCTCGCCGGCATGCGCGAGCGCGCCCGGTCGCTCGGCGGCACGTTCCACGCCGGACCGCGACCGGGTCGGGGCTTCCGGGTGACGGCCAGGTTGCCGCGGCCGCCGGCCGACGACGACGACCCCGCGTCCGGCTCGGGGACGGCGCCCACCCGGGTGGCCGGCGACGAGCCCGCCGCCGGCGCACCCCCGACCACGGCGGACGATGACGGCGGTGCCGTCCCCGGCCCGCTCCCCGCGCCGGGTGTCGACGATCCTGGCGGGCACCGGTGATCCGGGTCGTGCTCGCGGACGACCAGGCCCTCGTCCGGGCGGGGTTCCGTGCGCTGCTCGACGCCCAGGACGACATCGCCGTGGTGGGCGAGGCGGGCGACGGTGACGAGGCCGTCGGCCTCGCCCGGCAGGCGGCCCCCGACGTCGTGCTGATGGACATCCGCATGCCGGGCGTCGACGGGCTGGCCGCGACGCGCCTGATCGCCGAGGACGACCGGCTGGCGGGCGTGCGGATCGTGATCCTCACCACCTTCGAGCTCGACGAGTACGTGTTCGAGGCGATCCGCTCGGGGGCGAGCGGCTTCCTGGTGAAGGACACCGAGCCCCTCGAGCTGCTCCGCGCGCTGCGGGCCGTCGCCGAGGGCGACGCGCTGCTGTCGCCGGGGGTGACCCGCCGGCTGATCGGGGCCTTCGCGACGCAGACCCGCGAGCCTCGGCCCGTCCCCGAGCTCGACCAGCTCACCGACCGGGAGCGCGAGGTGATGACGCTCGTGGCCGAGGGGCTGACCAACGACGAGATCGCCGCGCGGCTGCACGTGAGCCCGCTGACCGTCAAGACCCACGTGAGCCGGGCGATGACCAAGCTCCGGGCCCGGGACCGCGCGCAGCTCGTGGTGTTCGCCTACGAGTCGGGGCTGGTGCGGCCCGGCTGGATCGACTGATCCTGCGGCCCGCCGGCCGGGCCCCCGGTCAGAGCGTCCCGAGGTCGCCGGTCCCGCCGACCGGGGTTCCCAGGGCCATTGGCCCTGACCCGACCGGGGTTCCCGAGGTCATTGGTTCCGCCCCGAACGGGGTTCCCGAGGTCATTGGTTCCGGCCGGTGACGCGTGAGGCAATGGGTTCCGGATCCGGAACTCATTCCCTCGGGCGCTCGGTCGCGGAACCCATCGCCTCGGGAGCCCACTCTCGCCGGAACTCATCGCCTCGGGAACCCACCCCCGCCGGAACCCACCGACTCGGGGACCCCGTCGGTGCGGAACCGATCATCGGCCCACGGCAGCCCGGGTGGAGGGGACTACTGCGGCGGGAGCAGGCCGGAATCATCCCGCGGGGCGACGACGTTCCGTGCACCGGTCCGGACGATGGGGGCATGCCCACAGAAACCACCAGGACCACCACCACGTCGACCGCCCCGGCCACCGCCCTCGCCGCCGGCGTGGCCGCCCGGGCCGTCGACGCCACCAAGGTGTACGGCTGGGGCGACACCGCGGTCGTCGCCCTCGACGGCGTGTCGGTCGAGCTCCCCGCGAGCCGCTTCACCGCGGTCATGGGGCCCTCCGGGTCGGGCAAGTCGACGCTCGTCCACTGCGTCGCGGGGCTCGACTCGCTCACCGAGGGGCGGGTGCTGATCGGCGACGTGGATCTCGGCACCCTCTCCGACCGGGAGCTCACGCTGCTGCGGCGCGACCGCATCGGGTTCGTGTTCCAGGCGTTCAACCTGGTCCCCACCCTGTCCGCACTGGAGAACATCGCGCTGCCCGCTCGCCTCGCCGGCCGCCGGCCCGATCGCGC
This sequence comes from Acidimicrobiia bacterium, assembly GCA_046537875.1. GTDB lineage: Bacteria > Actinomycetota > Acidimicrobiia > Acidimicrobiales > VFJN01 > JBKHJZ01. The sequence goes on from JBKHJZ010000040.1 coordinate 10,441, forward strand.
CTGGCTCGACGAGGTGATCGGCACGATGGGCCTCGCCGACCGCCTGGACCACCGCCCCTCCGAGCTCTCGGGAGGCCAGCAGCAGCGGGTCGCGGTCGCCCGGGCACTCGCCGGGCGGCCCGACATCGTCTTCGCCGACGAGCCCACGGGCAACCTCGACTCGCGCAGCGGGTCCGAGATCCTGGGGCTGCTGCGCAGCGCGGTCGACGACATGGGCCAGACGGTCGTGATGGTCACCCACGACCCGCTGGCGGCGTCGGTCGCCGACACGGCCCTGTTCATGGCCGACGGGCGCATCGTCGACCGCATCGAGTCCCCCACCGCACCCGCCGTCCTCGACCGCGTCTCGTCCCTGGGAGGTTGAGCCGTGCTGTCCCTCGCGCTCAAGGAGATGCGGGCGCACGCCCGCCGCCTCGTCGCCACGTCGCTCGCCGTCGTGCTGGGCGTGGCCTTCCTCACGGGCACCCAGGTGCTCTCCTCGACCCTCCGCGACAACTTCAACGAGCTGTTCGCCGAGGTGAACGCCGGCACCGACGTGGTGGTGCGCAGCGCCACCGATCTCGGCATGGACGCCCCGCGCGGCCTCATCGACCGGTCGCTGGTCGACCGGGTGGCCGAGGTGGAGGGCGTCGCAGCGCTCGAGCCGGTCGTGTCCGGCTACGGCCAGCTGCTCGGCGCCGACGGCGACGCGATCGGCGGCAACGGACCCCCGCAGCTCGCCGGGAGCTGGACGACGAACCCGGACCTCAACCCCTACCGGCTGGCCGAGGGCCGGGCGCCCGCCGGCGACGACGAGGTGGTGGTCAACCGGGGAGCCGCCGAGGACGGCGACCTGGCCATCGGCGACACGACGACCCTGCTGACGCCGGAGCCGGTGGAGGTCACCATCGTCGGCGTCGCCACGTTCGGCGACGAGGACGGCCTGGGCGGCGTCACGTTCACCGCCTTCGCGCTCGACGACGCCATGGAGCACATCGCCGGGTCGGCCGACGGGGTGTCGAGCATCGCCGTGCAGGCCACCGACGGCACCTCGCAGGAGGACCTGGCGGCCCGCGTGGGCGAGGTGCTGCCCCGCGGGGTCGAGGCGATCACCGGCGAGTCGGTCGCCGACGAGGCGACCGACGACATCGCCGCGACGTTCCTCGACATGCTCACCACGTTCCTCACCGTGTTCGCCGGCATCGCCCTGCTGGTGGCCACGTTCAGCATCTACAACACGTTCTCGATCATCGTGGCCCAACGCACGCGCCAGGCCGCGCTGCTGCGGGCGCTGGGCGCGGCGCGCGCCCAGATCGCCCGCTCGGTCGTGGGCGAGGCGCTGGTCGTCGGCGTGGTCGCCTCGCTGGTGGGCCTCGCGGCCGGCATCGGCGTCGCCGGGCTCCTCAAGGGCCTGTTCGACGCGGCCGGGTTCGCGCTGCCGGCGGGCGGCATCGTCGTCACCGGTGCCACCGTGGCGGCCGGCCTCGGGGTCGGGGTGATCGTCACCCTGGTCGCCGGGGTGGCGCCCGCGGTCAGGGCGGGGCGTGTCGCGCCGCTGGCCGCCGTGCGAGAGGCGGCCACGGAGCGGACGTCGCCCTCGCGCTGGCGGCTGGTCGCCGGCGCCGTGCTGGCCGCCGTGGGCGTGGTCGCCACCATGCTCGCTGCGCTCGGCGACGACGACATGCTGGTCGTGGTGGGTGTGGGCGCCGCGCTCACCGTGGTCGGCGCGGTCGTCCTCGGCCCGGTGGCCGCCCGGCCGGTGGCCGCTCTGCTCGGTGCGCCCGTCGCCCGGCTGCGGGGGATGACCGGGGCCCTGGCCCGCCAGAACGCGCTGCGGAACCCCCGCCGCACCGCGGGGACGGCGTCCGCGCTGATGGTCGGCATCGCGGTCGTCACGCTCTTCACGGTGTTCGCCGCATCGCTGCAGGCGTCGCTGGACCGGACGGTCGACCGCTCGTTCGGCGGCGACCTCGTGGTGACGACCGGCCCGTTCGGGGGCGGCGGCATCAGCCCCCGGCTGGCGAGCGAGGTGGGCGACCTCCCCGAGGTCGAGCTCGCGGTCGGCATCGGCCAGGGTGCGGCCCAGGTCGAGGGCGACACCAAGCAGCTGTCGGTCGCCGACCCCGGCGAGCTGGCGACTGTGCTCGACCTGGACCCCAGCCGCGGATCGGTCGCCGACCTCCGCGCGGGCGAGATGGCCGTCTCCGACGCCACCGCCGAGGCGAACGGCTGGCGCACCGGCGACACGGTCGCCGTCACGTTCGCCGACGGGCAGACCGAGGACCTGCGGATCGGGGCCACGTATGCGAGCGACGACCTGGCCGGCGGCTACCTCCTGCCCCGGTCGGTGTGGTCGCCCCACGCGGTGCAGGACATCGACTCGCTGGTGATCGTCGAGGCCTCCGACGGCACCACGGTGGCCGAGGCCGACGCTGCGGTCACCCGGGTCGCCGACCGGTTCGGCGGGCCGGACGTGGAGGACCGCGAGGAGTTCGCCTCGACGATCACGGCCGGCGTCGACATGATGCTGACCGTCGTCTACGCCCTGTTGGCGCTGGCGATCGTGATCGCCCTGATGGGCATCGCCAACACGCTCTCGCTGTCGGTCCACGAGCGCACCCGCGAGCTGGGCCTGCTGCGGGCCGTCGGCCAGACCCGGCGCCAGGTGCGGGCGATGGTGCGGTGGGAGTCGATGATCGTCGCCACGTTCGGCGCGGTCGGCGGCATCGCCCTCGGGGTCTTCCTCGGCTGGGCTCTGGTGCAGGCCGTCGGCACGGCCTCGGGCGGGCTGGGGGTGTTCGCCCTCCCCGCCGGCCGGCTGGCGCTGGTGCTGGCGGTCGGTGGGCTGGCCGGGGTGCTGGCCGCCGTCAGGCCGGCCCGCCGGGCCTCCCGGCTGGACGTGCTCGCCGCGATCGCGGCGGAGTGAATCACCACCCGGGCGCTCTCCCGCAGGTGCCGCCCCGGCCGGATCCCCCGCCGGCCGGGGCGGCGCCGCGCCCAGCGGCCGATCGGACGGCGCAGGCCGGAGGACGACGCAGGCCGAACGACGGCGCCGGCGCCGAATCGGACGGCGCAGGCCGGAAAGCTGCGCAGGCCCGATCGTGCCGGGCTACGCGGTGGGGCCGACGGGGCGCTCGTGGCGCAGGTCGACGGCGAGCAGCGTGGCGTCGGGCAGGTCGGCCCGCCCGGCGAGCACCCCGGCCACCGACAGGAAGTCGGCCACGGCCTCGACGTCGTGGACCCGCAGGATGCTCCCCGGCGGCCCGAGCACGTGCCCGACCGCGGCGAGCGTGCCCGCCAGCCGCCGGCCGGGCGGCCGGCCGGTGATCGCACCGATGAAGTCCTTGCGCGACAGCGCCAGCAGCACCGGTCGGCCGAGCGCACGGACCCGGTCGAGGCCGCGGAGCACCTCCACGGTCTGCGCCGGCGTCTTCGCGAAGTCGGGGCCGGGATCGACCACGATCGCCTCGCGGGGAACGCCCCGCGCCAGCGCCTCGTCGATCCTGGCCGCGAGGAAAGCCACCACGTCGGCGATCACGTCGTCGTACAGGTCGGGGTCGAGAACCTTCTGCTTGGGCCGGGCCCGGGTGTGCATGATCACCAGGCCGGCGCCGGCCGCGGCGCACAGGTCGGCGACCTCGGGGTGCGTCAGCCCGCCCACGTCGTTGACGACCGCGGCGCCCGCCGCCAGCGCCGCCTCGACGACCGCGGGGCGGTAGGTGTCGACCGAGATGACGGCGTCGGGCAGCTCGGCCCGGATGCCCTCGATCACCGGCACCACGCGGGCGATCTCCTCGTGGGTCGAGATCTCGGGCACCCCGGTGATCGCCGACTGGCCGCCCACGTCGAGGAGGGTCGCCCCCTGGGCCACCAGGTCGACGGCGTGCTGCACGCGCTGCCCGGTGGTCGGATGCAGCCCCCCGTCGGAGAACGAGTCCGGTGAGGCGTTCACGATGCCCATCAGCACCGGCTCGCTCAGGTCGAAGCTGCGGCCGCGCACGGTCAACGTGGGCGCTGCGGTCATCGGGCCAGGGTAAGGACGTGAGCGGATAGGCGCACGTCCTCTTGGCGCACCGTGGTCTGTGTTGCCAGGAGGCCTCGCTGTAGGGCCGTGGCTCACGCTGCACATGCCGTACAGGTCAGCATCCACATCCGGCCCATCCGCTCGGCCTCAGCCCCGGCTTTCTCCGGTGGGGCTCGACCCGTCAACCCGCCCGGCGGTACCGGCGGGTGCGGGCCCCGACACCGCCAGAGTCCCGGGAGCGCCCGCCGGCGAGCGACGCGAGCGGGGGCAGCTCGCCGAAGGGCTGGGTCAGCGGCGGGACGCCCGGCCGGACCAGGGTCGCCGGATCGGCCTGGTCGACGCCGGCCCGGTGGAGGGCCGTCCGGAGCACCATCAGGGCCTGCGGGCCGAGCTCGTGGAGGCTCCGGTTGCGGTGGCGGCGCGTGCCGAGGTCGACCTGGGCGAGCGCGGCCGGGCCGGCGAGGTCGGCGGCGTCGATCAGCAGCCCGAGGTCGACGCCGTAGCCCCGCACGAACGGGAGCCGCTCGAGCAGGTCGCGCCGCCCGGCGTACTCGCCGGAGAGGGGCTGCACCACCGCCGACAGGTGCGGGAACAGCGCGGCGAGCACGGGTCGGGCCGTCAGCTCGGTGGTGCGTCCACCGCCGGTGTCGCCGGGGCGCTCGTAGAAGCCCTTGACGAACGCGACGTCGGGCTCGCGGAGCAGCGGGCCGAGGAGGCCGACGACGAACCGCGACCCGATGTCGAGGATGTCCGCATCGAGCCAGACCAGGACGTCGCCCCGGGCGACGTGCAGCGACCGCCAGAGCGCCTCCCCCTTGCCGGACCCTCCCGCCAGGTGCGGGAGCACGCCAGAGGCCGCGACCACCCGGGCGCCGGCCGCTGCGGCCACCTCGGCCGTGGCGTCGGTCGAGTGGTCGTCGAGCACGAGCACCTCGTCGACGAGCCCCACCCGCTCGACCAGGAAGCGGCGGACGGTGCGGACCACCCGGCCCACCGTCGCCTCCTCGTTCCGGGCGGGGACGCAGACAGACACCGAGCGACCGCCCTTCGCGGCCACCAGGTCCCGCAGCCCGAAGTCGCGGTAGTGGAACGACGCGATGGTCCGCCGGCGGATGGGGGTGGTGGCCATGGCGGTCCGACCCTAACCGTGGCTCCACCGCCGTCACACGCCCGGATCGCGGGCGCACCGGCGGGCCCGGCGGCGAACTGCCTTGCGCCCGTGGCGGGCCGGCCACACCATGCCCGCATGCCCGACCCACCACCAGGAGGCGCAGTGCGCATCGCGATCCCGCTCTTCGACCGGTTCACCGCCCTCGACGCCGTGGGCCCCTACGAGGTGCTCTCCCGCCTCCCCGGGGCCGAGGTGGTCTTCGTCGCCGAGCGCCCCGGCGTCGTGAGGACCGACACCGGAGCGCTGGGGGTGGCCGTCGACCGGTCGCTCGACGACGTCGAGCGGTGCGACGTCGTGGTGGTGCCCGGTGGCCCCGGCACCCGGGCCATGCTCGACCCCGGGCCGCTCCACCGCTGGCTCACCCGCATCGACCAGCGGACCGCCTGGACCACGTCGGTGTGCACCGGCTCGCTGATCCTCGGTGCGGCCGGTCTGCTCGACGGGCTGGACGCCACCACCCACTGGTCGGCCCGCGAGCTCCTCGCCCGGCTCGGCGCCCGGCCGGTCGAGCAGCGGTTCGTGGTCCAGGGGAAGGTGGTGACGGCCGCCGGGGTCTCGGCCGGCATCGACATGGCGCTCTGGCTCGCCGGGCGCATCGCCGGGGACCGGGTCGCCCAGGCGATCCAGCTCGGCATCGAGTACGACCCCGCCCCGCCCTACACGGCGGGCACGCCGCACACCGCCCCACCGGAGGTCGTGGAACTCGTGTCGCAGCTGTCGACCGACCGAGGGGACCGCGCCGGCACCTGACCGACCAGCCGGTCGCCTCTCGCGCTCCGGTGCGAGGCGGTGCCGCCCAGCGCTCACCGCCCGGGCGGTCCGGCGCTGCTGAACAACGTGCCCGGGGGATCGACCGCCCAGGGCGCCTCGCCGCCCCACCGGTCGTCGAACACGATCTCCCGTAGCGGCAGCCGCCGCACCGGCCCGTGGCGTCCCTCCGGGACCCCGAGGGTGATCGCAGCGGCCAGCACCACGTCGTCGGGAACGCCGACCAGCGCCCGCAGCTCGTCCTCCACCAACCGGTGCCACATCGACATCACCCCGCCGTAGCCGAGCGCGCGGGCGGCGAGCAGCAGGTTCTGGCAGGCGGGGTAGACGGAGCCTCCTTCGGAGATGTCCGGCGCCCTCCACCGGCGCACCGCCGCCAGCACCACGGCGGGCGTCTCCTCGAAGCGGTCGACGTAGGCCTGCATCGCCCGGGCGGCGCGGGCCTTCGGCGTGCCCGGGTCGGCGCCCGAGCCACGGTCGTACCCGTCGGCCGCCCGCTTCGCCGCCCAGGCGTCACGGAAGGCGCGGCCGAGCAGCGCCTTGGCCTCTCGCGCCACCGGTCCGTCACGGAGCACCACGAACCGGGTGGGCTGGCGGTTCGAGCCCGACGGGGCCCGCGTGGCATGCCAGAGGATCGTGGCCAGGTCGCGGTCGGGGATCGGGTCGGGCCGGTAGCGGCGCACGGCGCGGGTGGTCGCCAAGCCCTCCAGCAGGCCGATGGGCGCGTCGCCGGGCCGGTCGCCGGGGTCGGTGGGGGTCACGGAAGCTCCTCGGGGACGGGGCCGGGTGTCACGACCGCGCGACCGCGCAGCTCGCCTGCCTCCAGGGCGGCGTAGGCGTCGGCGACGCGATCGAACGGGAACAGCTGGACGTCGGTGCGGATCCGTCCCGCCTCGGCCAGCGCCACCACCTCGTGCGCGTCGGCGATGCACGAGCCCTGGAACGTGAAGACCTCGGCCTCACGGGGCAGGCTCCCGAACCAGGGACGGCGAAACGTCCCGCCGCCCGACCCCACCAGCGCGAACACCCCGTGGGGCCGCAGCGCACCGAGGCCGGCCGCGATGGTGGCGTCGACGCCCACGAAGTCGAGGACCGCGTGGACGCCCTCGCCCCCCGTGGCCGCGCGCAGCGCGGGGCCGGTCGCCTCGTCCACGCCCTCGACCACCTCGTGCGCGCCCAGCTCCCGGGCCACCTCGAGGCGGGCGGGGGCGGCGTCGACCGCGACCACCCTCGCCGGGCTGAGCACCCGGAGGAGCTGCACCGCGAAAGCACCGAGGCCGCCCACGCCGATCACGACCGCCGTCGAGCCCGGCACCAGCCGCGGCAGCACCCGCCGCACGGCGTGGTAGCTGGTGGCGCCCGCGTCGGTGAGCGGCGCAGCGACCACCGGATCGAGCGACCGGAGGGGGACGACCTCGCGCGGCGCCCGGGCGACCACGTACTCGGCCAGCCCGCCGTCGCGCCCGTAGCCCCGGCCCACCAGGCCGTGGGGGCAGGCGCTGTCCTGACCACGCACGCAGTACGGGCACCGCCCGCACGAGGCCGGCGACACCAGCACCACCGGGTCGCCCTCGGCGAGCACCCTCGCGCCCGGCCCGGCCGCCCCGGCGTCGGTGCCGAGCGCGGCGATGCGGCCGCCGACCTCGTGTCCCAGCGTGAACGGCACCCGCCAGCCGAGCGACTCGCCGACGTCGGCGGGCATGCGAGACATCGCGATGTCGGAGTGACAGAGCCCGGTGCCGGCCACCTCCACCAACACCTCGCCCGGCCCGGGCACCGGCACCGGCGCCTCGGTCAGCTCGGGTGGCTGCCCCCAGCGCACCACCCGGTAGGCGCGCATGGTCCGCGTCATGTCTGCCTCGCTCTCCCCGGGGACCCCCGGAACGGCGCATCGTCCGGTCCACACCGGGCACGACACGATAGAACGTGGGCGCGATGGCACCCGGGGAGACCTCCGATGGCGCGGCGCGACCTCCCGGCCGCGGAGCACGGTCGTGGCGCCGGCGCACGGGTCGCTGGCTGCCCCTGCGCGTGCGCGGTGCGGTCGCCTACGGGTTGATCGGCCTGCTGCTCACGTCGGTGCTGGCGATCGCCACCTACGCCCTGGTCCGAGCCAGCCTGATCGACGACCGGGAGGCTGCCGCCCGCCGGCAGGCGTACACGAACGCCCGGCTGCTGCGTGCCCGCATCGACCCCGTGCCCGACGACGTCAGCCAGCTGCTGAGCGGGCTCCAGGTGGGGGCCGGCGGCAACGCCCTGCTGGAGCTCGACGACGAGTGGTACGCGAGCTCGGTCGACATCGACCGCTCGCTCCTCCCCGCCTCGCTGCGCGAGGTGGTGGCCGACGGGCGGGCGGGATGGCAGAAGTTCCGCACGCCCGACGGCACCGCGCTCGCGGTGGGGGTGCCGATCGCCGCGGCCGGTGGCAGCTACTACGAGGTCAGCACGTTCGAGGAGGTCGAGTCGACGCTCGACACGCTCGGGCGCTCGCTGCTCATCGCCGCCGTGGCCGCCAGCGTCGTCGGCGGGGTCGTCGGTGCGTCGCTGAGCCGGATCGTGCTCCAGCCGCTGCGGGAGACCGCGGCGGTGGCCCGCCGCATCGTCGCGGGCGACTCGGCCAGCCGGCTGGAGGGCGGCGGCGATCCCGACCTGGAGACGCTCGCCGGCGCCTTCAACGAGATGGTGGACGAGCTGAGCCGGCGCATCGACCGGGAGTCGCGGTTCGCGTCCGACGTGACGCACGAGTTGCGGGGCCCGCTCACCGCGCTCGCGGCCGCGGTCAACGTGGTGAACCGGCGGCGCGCGGAGCTCCCCGTCGAGGCCGCCGAGGCGGTCGACGCGCTGGATGCGCAGGTCAAGTCGTTCAACCAGCTCGTGCTCGACCTGCTCGAGATCTCCCGATTCGACGCCGGCACCGCCGAGCTGGACAGCCGCGAGGTGGGGCTGGTCGAGCTGTGCAGGGCGGTGGTGGCCGAGGGCCCCCGGCCGGACCTCCCGGTCGACGCCACGACCACCGGACCGGTGCGCGCCGTGGTCGACCCGCGGCGGATGCGCCAGGTGATCTCCAACCTGCTCGAGAACGCCGAGCGGTACGCCGGCGGCGCCGTGGCCGTGACGGTGCGGCCGACCGACCGCGGCACCGTGCGGATCGAGGTCGACGACGCCGGCCCGGGCGTGAGGCCCGAGGACCGCGAGCTGATCTTCGCCCGCTTCGCCAGGGGCGGCAGCGCCGACGCCCCCGGCGCACCGCGGGGAACCGGGCTGGGCCTGGCGCTCAGCGCCCAGCACGTGGCGCTGCACGGCGGGACCCTCACCGTGGAGGACCGGCCGGGTGGCGGCGCCCGCTTCATCGTCGAGATCCCCAGAGGCCCGAGGTGAGCGACCCGCAGCCGCCGCACCGTCCGATCCGGCCCCCGCACCGGCGCCTCCGGATCCCGCTGAGGCCGGTCCGAGCCGCGCACCGGCGCCTCCGGCCCCCGCAGAGGCCGGTCCGGGCGCCCGCCCGCCGAGCACCGGCCCGACCCACGACCGGCCGCGCGGCGCCGGCCCTGGTGCTCGCGCTGGTGCTCGTGGCGGCGTGTGGCGTACCCACCGACTCGTCCGCCACCGTGGCCGATCGCGACGACGTGCCGTTCGACCTTCTCGACACGGGCACCACGACCACCACGGCGCCCAGCGCCGGGCCCCCGACCGGGCCGGGGGTCCGCCTCTGCTTCGTGCGGGACGACGAGGCCGTGGTCTCGGTCTCGCGGGCCCGGGACGAGATCCCCGGGACGGCGGACGACCTCGTCGACGTGCTCGCCGCCGGGCCCACCGGGACCGAGACGGAGCTCGGCCTCTCCTCGGCGCTGCCCGAGCCGAGCCCGGCGGTCGGTGTCGCGGTCCAGGGCGGCGTGGCCGTGGTCGACCTCGATGCCACCTTCTCCGACCTGTCCGCCGACCAGCAGCTCCTGGCGGTGGCCCAGATGGTGTGCACGCTGACGGACCAGCCCGGCGTCGGCCAGGTGCGGTTCACCCTCGAGGGCGAGCGCATCGAGGTGCCGCAGGGCGACGGCGCGCTCACGGCCTCGCCGGTCACCCGCGACGACTACGCCGACCTGATCCTGTCGTAGCAAGCGGGTGTCAAGCGCCCGTCCAGCGCGGTGGAGGACAACGGGGGCGTCCGTTCCGCCCACCCGTCGCGCCCGGAGGTCCCGATGCGACTCGGCGTCTCCATCGCCCAGGTCGGCCGGCTCGCCGATCCCGCCGTCGTCCGCTCCGCCGCTGCTGGCGCCGAACAGGTGGGCTACTCGTCGCTCTGGGTTCTCGACCAGCTCGTCGACCGGTCCACGATCCGGCGCCCGCCACCACGTACCGACGGCGTGCCGCTCGACGTGGTGCGGCGCGACGGGGTGCGGCGCGACGGCAGGCCAGCCCACGGCGTGCCGACCGACGGCGCACAACCCCTCGGTGCGCCGGCCGACGGCGCACCACCCGACGGCGCACTGCCGGAGGGTGTCGGGCCGGCCCTCGACCCGGTCGGCGTGCTGGCGTACGCCGCGGCGGTCACCAGCCGCGTGCGGCTCGGCACCAGCGTGCTGGTCACGCCCTGGTACCGGCCCGCAGTGCTCGCCCGGTCGCTCGCGACGCTCGACGTGCTGAGCGACGGCCGGCTGACCGTCGGCCTCGGGACCGGCTGGGCCCCCGAGGACTACGCGGCCGCCGGCGTCCCCCGGCGACACCGGGCAGCGACGCTGGAGAGCACGCTCGATGCGCTCGACGCTCTCGGCAGGGCCTGCCGGGGCCGGGCGCCCTCCGTGCCCCCGCCCGTGCAGCGCCCGCGGCCGCCGGTGTTGCTCGCCGCCTACACCCCCGCCGGCCTCGAGCGCATCGCCCGCCGCGCCGACGGGTGGAACCCGGCCGGCCTCCCGATCGAGCGGATCCGGAGTGCCTGGGCCCTGGTTCGGGACATGGCCGCCGCGCACGGGCGCGACCCCGACGCGCTCGAGCTGGTCCCCCGCGCCACGCTCACGCTCACCGACCGGCCGGCCGGCTCCGACCGCCGGCTGTGCACGGGCACGCTCTCGCAGATGATCGACGACGTCGAGGCGCTGCGCCGGGTGGGCGCCCACGAGGTCGTCATCGGCCTTGCCGGTGACCCGGGCTTCGACGAGGCGATGGAGACCTACGCATCGCTCGCCGAGGCACTCGACCTGCGGCCCTGGCGCTCGACGCGGCCCGGGGAACCGGTGCAACCGGTGGCCCCCCTCTGACCTGAGCCAGGCCCACACCCGGTTCTGGCAGCGGGCACCCCCCGGAACCACGAAGCCACCGCTGCCAGAACGCC